>NZ_JBHYVE010000005.1:273784-302894 GCF_042750035.1 Streptomyces sp. NPDC059452 | reverse complement strand
TTGGTGGGTTCGTTTTTGTTTATAATAGAATCCATAAGCGGTACACTTTCCAACATCGGCCGGGTGCCCGGGGGGTGGAGTCTCCGCCGGGGCACCGGGCCGTTGTGGTGTGTGCGGATGCTCAGGTCTTGACGGGAGGCACCCCCGAACGGTCAGCTTAGAGTTCACATGTTGGAGGAAGCCGGGGTGTCATCGCTGCTGCCCCGGCCGGGGCGGTCCTCAGGACCGCCCGCCAAGGGCAGGAGTGGATGAGTCGATGGAGACTCCCGGGTCGCAGACATCGCTGCACAGGGCCAATCTGGAGCGGGTCGTACGCGCCGTACGGATGGCGGGATCGCTCACCCAGGCGGAGATCGCCCGGAGCACCGGGCTCTCCGCAGCCACGGTCTCCAATATCGTCCGGGAGCTGAAGGACGGCGGAACGGTCGAGGTGACGCCCACCTCGGCGGGCGGCCGAAGGGCCCGGAGCGTCTCGCTCAGCGGTGACGCGGGCATCGTGATCGGTGTCGACTTCGGCCATACGCACCTGCGGGTCGCCGTCGGCAACCTGGCCCACCAGGTGCTCGCCGAGGAGTCCGAGCCGCTGGATGTCGACGCCTCGTCCGCGGAGGGGTTCGACCGGGCGGAAGTGCTGGTCAACCGGCTGATCCAGGCGACCGGGATCGGCCCGGACAAGGTGATCGGCGTCGGCCTCGGCGTCCCCGGACCCATCGACGTCGAGTCCGGAACGCTGGGCTCCACCTCGATCCTGCCGGGGTGGACGGGCATCAACCCCAGCGAGGAGCTCTCCGGCCGCCTCGGCGTCCCGGTGTACGTCGACAACGACGCCAACCTGGGGGCGCTCGGCGAGCTGGTCTGGGGGAGCGGGCGGGGCGTCAAGGACCTCGCGTACATCAAGGTCGCCAGCGGTGTCGGCGCCGGGCTGGTGATCGACGGGACCATCTACCGGGGCCCCGGCGGCACGGCCGGCGAGATCGGGCACATCACGCTCGACGAGTCGGGCCCGGTCTGCCGCTGCGGAAACCGCGGCTGCCTGGAGACCTTCACCGCCGCGCGGTACGTGCTGCCGCTGCTCCAGCCCAGCCACGGCCCCGGGCTCACCATGGAACGGGTGGTCCAGCTGGCCCGGGAGGGCGATCCGGGGTGCCGCCGGGTGATCGGTGACGTGGGCCGCCACATAGGCAGTGGTGTCGCCAACCTCTGCAATCTGCTCAACCCCAGCCGGGTGGTGCTCGGCGGCTCGCTGGCCGAGGCCGGGGAGCTGGTGCTGGGGCCCATAAGGGACTCCGTGTCGCGTTACGCGATCCCCAGCGCGGCCAGGCAGCTCTCGGTACTCCCCGGGGCCCTGGGCGGCCGTGCCGAGGTGCTGGGCGCCCTCGCTCTCGTACTGAGTGAGATGGGGGATTCAACCCTTTTGGAGAGCAACCTCCCTGCGGCGACTCCTGTCTTCACTTAGATAACGAATGGCACCGTTGTCATCTCGTTAAGGATTTACTCCTTGACGCTGAAGCTGCGGCCGAGTTGACTTCCAGCCACCTCGGCCGCAACGTCGCGGCCTCGTCAGGGAGGTTCGAGAATGAACACGCGTATGCGTCGTGCCGCCGTTGCCGTTGCCGCCACCACGATGGCGATCTCGCTGGCCGCCTGCGGGAGCGCCAAGGAGTCCGGCGACCAGGCCGAAAAGAGCTCGGAGAAGAAGGGCGACGACCTGAAGATAGGTCTGCTCCTCCCCGAGAACCAGACGGCCCGTTACGAGAAGTTCGACCGTCCGATCATCGAGAAGAAGATCGACGAGCTCACCGGTGGCAAGGCGAAGGTCACCTACAACAACGCCAAGCAGGACGCGACCACCCAGGCGCAGCAGATCGACACGATGATCACCAACAAGGTCGACGCGCTCATCGTCGGCGCGGTGGACGCCAAGGCGATCGAGAACAGCATCAAGAAGGCCAAGGCCGCGGGCATCCCGGTCGTCGCCTTCGACCGCCTCGCCGAGGGCCCGATCGACGCGTACACCTCCTTCGACAACGAAGAGGTCGGCCGCGCCCAGGGCACCGCGCTGCTGGAGGCCCTGGGCGACAAGGCCGACGGCGGCACGATCGTGATGATGAACGGCGCGATCACCGACCCGAACGCCGCGCTCTTCAAGAAGGGCGCCAAGTCCGTCCTCGACGGCAAGGTGAAGTACGGCAAGGAGTACGACACCAAGGAGTGGAAGCCGGAGAACGCCAACGCCAACATGGAAGCGGCGATCACCGCGCTCGGCAAGGACAAGATCGACGGCGTCTACTCCGCCAACGACGGCATGGCGGGCGGCATCATCACCGCCCTGAAGGCCGCCGGTCTGCCGAAGCTCCCCCCGGTCACCGGCCAGGACGCCGAGCTGGCGGGCGTGCAGCGCATCGTCACCGGCGAGCAGTTCATGAGCGTCTACAAGTCCTACCCGGCCGAGGGCATCGTCGCCGCCGAGATGGCCGTGGCCCTCGCCAAGGGCGAGAGCCTGGACTCGATCGCCACCTCCAAGGTCGACAACGCGAGCCAGAAGGGCATCCCGACGGTGCTCGTCCCGGTCGTCTCGCTGACCAAGGACAACATCCAGGACACCGTCATCAAGGACGGCATCTACACGATCGGCGAGATCTGCACCGGTAAGTACAAGACCGCCTGCGACAAGATCGGTCTCAAGTAGGCCCTGGGGGGGCGTCCCGCCGGACGCCCCCGGGACCGGGCCCGTCCCACGACCGGTACCCGCCCCGCCGTACGCCCGCCGCGCCTCCGCGAGGGCCGTACGGCAGCACCGCCCGCGCACGCGCCCGCCGCACAGCGGCCCGCACGCGCCACGAAGCCTGTCCGGTGTCCCGCCCACCAACCGTCCCGCTGCCGGGCGGGGCGCCGGACGGAACAGCTTCCCCTTGTATCTGTTCTCTTCTGCTCGACCGCCGCGCCTTCCCCCGGGCGCGGCACCCCCGCCGGTCAGGCGGCGAAGGAGATGGTTCACGTGACCGCTACGCCCGTGCTGGCGTTGCGAGGGGTCTCCAAGCGATTCGGTGCCGTACAGGTACTCACCGATGTAGAGCTTGAGGTCCACGCCGGTGAGGTGGTCGCCCTGGTGGGCGACAACGGCGCCGGTAAATCAACGCTGGTCAAGACGATCGCCGGAGTGCATCCCATCGATGAGGGAGTCATCGAGTGGGAGGGCCGGGCCGTCCGGATCGACAAGCCGCACGACGCCCAGAACCTCGGCGTCGCGACCGTCTATCAGGACCTCGCGCTCTGCGACAACATCGATGTCGTCGGCAACCTCTACCTGGGCCGGGAGCTGCGCCGGTTCGGCATCCTGGACGAGGTGGAGATGGAGCGCCGCTCCCGCGAGCTGCTCTCCACGCTCTCCATCCGCATCCCGAGCGTCCGCATCCCGATCGCCTCGCTCTCCGGCGGCCAGCGCCAGACCGTGGCCATCGCCCGGTCGATGCTCGGCGAGCCCAAGCTCGTCATCCTCGACGAGCCGACCGCCGCCCTCGGCGTCGAGCAGACCGCGCAGGTCCTCGACCTGGTGGAGCGGCTGCGCGAGCGCGGTCACGCGGTCATCCTCATCAGCCACAACATGGCCGATGTGAAGGCCGTCGCCGACAAGGTCGCGGTACTCCGGCTGGGCCGGAACAACGGTGTCTTCGATGTGAAGACCACCTCCCAGGAAGAGATCATCTCCGCCATCACGGGCGCCACGGACAATGCCGTGACCCGACGTGCGGCGCGCAACGCGGAGGTTTCCCCGTGACCACCGACAAGTCCGGCGCCTCGCCGGTCAAGACCGAGGCCCCGGCCGACGCGCCGGTCGGCAACCCGGACGCGGCCGAGGGCGCCGCCACCGTCGTCGACCCCCGTCTGCTCATCCGCCAGCAGGGCTTCGCCGGGTACGTGACCGAGTTCAAGCGCAAGATCAGCGGCGGTGACCTGGGCTCGATCCCCGTGGTCGTCGGCCTCGCGATCATCGCCATCGTCTTCCAGAGCATGAACTCAGAGTTCCTCTCCGCGAAGAACATCAGCGACATCGCGACCACGATGGTCGCCACCGGCATGATGGCCGTGGGCATCATCTTCGTCCTGCTGCTCGGCGAGATCGACCTCTCGGTCGGCTCGGTCAGCGGTGTCTCCGGCGCCCTCGTCGCGGTGCTCAGCGTCACCCAGGGCATGAACGAGTGGCTGGCCATCCTCGTCGCCATCGTCAGCGGCGCGGTGATGGGGGCGGTCCACGGCTTCTTCTTCGCCCGGATCGGCGCCCCGGCCTTCGCCGTCACCCTGGCCGGCCTGCTGTTCTGGCTCGGCTTCATGCTCCAGCTGCTCGGCGACTCCGGCACCATCAACCTGGACGGCGACGGGGTGGTCGGCAAGCTGACCACGTACTACTTCACCGATGTCGCCGCCGCCTACGGGCTCGCCGCCATCGCGGTCGTCGGCTACTTCGCCGCCGCCTTCCTGGACACCCGCCGCCGCGAGGCCGCGGGCATCCCCTCCCGGCCGCTCGTCGACATCATCGTGCGCACGGCCGTCCTCGGGGTGTTCGCGTTCGCCGCCGCGTACATGTTCAACCAGTACCGCGGTCTGCCGCTCGCCCTGGTCCTCTTCCTGATCGTCCTGGTCGGCACGGACTTCCTGCTCCGCCGTACGGCCTACGGGCGGAAGATCTTCGCGCTCGGCGGCAGCGTCGAGGCCTCCCGGCGCGCCGGTATCAACGTCACCGCGATCCGGATCTCCGTCTTCTCCATCGCGGGCACGTTCGCGGCGATCGGAGGCCTCTTCTGGGCCTCCAAGATCGCGGCGGCCAACCAGGGCTCCGGCACCGGCGACCTGCTGATGAACGTCATCGCGGCGGCCGTCATCGGCGGCACCAGCCTCTTCGGCGGCCGCGGCCGCACCTGGAACGCGCTGCTCGGTGTCATGGTGATCGTCTCCATCCAGTACGGACTCTCGCTGGAGGGCATCGCCACGCCGATCCAGTACATGATCACCGGTGGTGTGCTGCTGGCCACGGTCGTCATCGACTCCGTCACCCGTAAGACCCAGAAGACCGCGGGCCGCGCCTGACCGCACGACCGCGCAGGTGCCCGGCGCCCCACGGGGTGCCGGGCACCCGCGCGTCCCGGGCCGCCCGTATTCGAACACAGGCGCCCGCTGCCCACGTCCGTGGGCGGAACATTAGACTCATCGGATCGGCACGCTCGATCAGCTCATACGCAAGGAGGCACGGGTGGATCTGCTGACCCGCATCAAGGGACCGCGCGACCTGGACCGGCTCTCCGCCGACGAGCTGGAGCAGCTCGCGGAGGAGATCCGTACCTTCCTCGTCGACGCGGTGTCCAAGACCGGCGGACACCTGGGCCCCAACCTGGGCGTGGTGGAGCTCACGATCGCCCTGCACCGGGTCTTCGATTCGCCCCGCGACAAGGTGCTCTGGGACACCGGTCACCAGGCTTACGTCCACAAGCTGCTCACCGGCCGCCAGGACTTCTCCCGCCTCAAGATGAAGGGCGGCCTCTCCGGCTACCCCTCCCGTGCCGAGTCCGAGCACGACATCATCGAGAACAGCCACGCCTCCGGAGTCCTCGGCTGGGCCGACGGCATGGCCAAGGCGAACGAGGTCCTGAAGAAGGACGACCACGTCGTCGCGGTCATCGGTGACGGCGCGCTCACCGGCGGTATGGCCTGGGAGGCGCTGAACAACATCGCCGCCGCCAAGGACCGCCCGCTCGTCATCGTGGTCAACGACAACGAGCGCTCGTACGCGCCCACCATCGGCGGCCTCGCCAACCACCTCGCCACCCTCCGTACCACCGACGGCTACGAGCGGTTCCTGGCCCGCGGCAAGGACATCCTGGAGCGCACGCCCGTCGTCGGCCGCCCGCTCTACGAGACCCTGCACGGCGCCAAGAAGGGCCTCAAGGACTTCATCGCCCCGCAGGGCATGTTCGAGGACCTCGGCCTGAAGTACGTCGGCCCCATCGACGGCCACGACATCGAGGCCCTGGAGTCCGCGCTCCAGCGCGCCAAGCGCTTCGGCGGCCCGGTCATCGTGCACTGCCTCACCGAGAAGGGCCGCGGCTACACCCCGGCCCTCCAGGACGAGGCCGACCGCTTCCACGCGGTCGGCAAGATCCACCCGGACACCGGTCTGCCGATCTCCACCTCCGGCCTCGACTGGACCTCCGTCTTCGGCGAGGAGATGGTCAAGCTCGGCCAGGAGCGCGAGGACATCGTCGCGATCACCGCGGCCATGCTCCAGCCGGTCGGCCTCGGCAAGTTCGAGGAGGCCTTCCCGGACCGGATCTACGACGTCGGCATCGCCGAGCAGCACGGCGCGGTCTCCGCGGCGGGCCTCGCCACCGGCGGCCTCCACCCGGTCTTCGCGGTCTACGCCACCTTCCTCAACCGCGCCTTCGACCAGGTCCTGATGGACGTGGCCCTGCACAAGTGCGGCGTCACCTTCGTCCTGGACCGGGCCGGTGTCACCGGCACGGACGGTGCCTCGCACAACGGCATGTGGGACATGTCGATCCTCCAGTGCGTGCCCACGCTCCGGATCGCCGCCCCGCGCGACGCCGACCAGGTCCGCGCCCAGCTCCGCGAGGCCGTCGCCGTCGACGACGCGCCCACCGTGGTGCGCTTCTCCAAGGGCGCGGTCGGCCCGGCGGTCAAGGCCGTCGGCCGGGCCGGCGGCATGGACATCCTGCGCGAGCCGAAGGCGGCCCGCCCGGACGTCCTGATCGTCTCCGTCGGCGCGCTCGCCCCGATGTGCCTGGAGATCGCCGATCTGCTGGACGCCCAGGGCATCTCCTCCACGGTCGTCGACCCGCGCTGGGTCAAACCGGTGGACGAGGCGCTCGCCCCGCTCGCCGAGCGCCACCGCGTCGTCGTCACGGTGGAGGACAACAGCCGTGCCGGAGGCGTCGGTTCCGCCGTCGCCCAGGCGCTGCGCGACGCCGGTGTCGACGTACCGCTGCGCGACTTCGGCATCCCGCCGGTCTTCCTCGACCACGCCTCGCGCGGCGAGGTCATGGCCGAGATCGGACTGACCGCGCCGGACATCGCCCGCCAGGTCACCGGCCTGGTCGCCAAGCTCGACGGCCGCTTCGAGAGCCGCGCCGTGGAGCCCGCCCGCGACTAGGGCTTGTCGTCAAACTGCCGTCGTCGCCCGAAGGGCGGCCGCGCGGCGCATGGTGCGTGCGATCGCAAGGCGCCGGAATGGTCTCGTAGCGGAGCTACTTGGCCATTTCGGCAACGCTGCGAGCGTGCGTGCCAGGCGTCGCGCGGCAGGCGGCAGTTTGACGACAGGCCCTAGGGCCTACCCCTCCGTACGGCCGACGGGCCGGGCGGACCGCCCCTGTATGGGTGGTTCTCCCGGCCCATTCGCATGAAACGGGCCAGATGGCGCGTTCTTACGCCGACCGGGTCCCAATCATGGCGTTCACAACGAGTGCGTGGAGGTACGCAGGTGAGCGCGCAGGTCACACCACCCCGCGGAAAAGGCATGTTCCGCACGAAGTCGGTCGAACAGTCGATCCTGGACACCGAGGAGCCCGAGCACGCGCTCAAGAAGTCCCTCTCCGCCCTGGACCTCACGGTCTTCGGCGTGGGCGTCATCATCGGCACCGGCATCTTCGTCCTCACGGGCAAGGTGGCGAAGGAGACGGCAGGGCCCGCGACCGCCTTCGCGTTCATCGCGGCGGGCGTCGTCTGCGCGCTGGCCGCGCTCTGCTACGCCGAATTCGCCTCCACCGTCCCGGTGGCGGGCTCCGCGTACACGTTCTCGTACGCGTCACTGGGCGAGCTGGTGGCCTGGATCATCGGCTGGGACCTGGTGCTGGAGTTCGCGCTGGGCACGGCGGTGGTCGCGGTCGGCTGGTCCGGCTACGTCCGCTCGCTGATGGACAACGTCAACTGGACGATGCCCGAAGCGCTCTCCGGCCCCGACGCGGCGGAGGGGTTCGGCTTCGATGTGCTGGCCTTCGTCCTGGTGCTGATCCTGACGGTCATCCTGGTCGTCGGCATGAAGCTCTCCGCCCGGGTCACCGCGGTCGTGGTGGCGATCAAGCTCGGCGTGGTCTTCATCGTGATCATCGCGGGAGCCTTCTTCATCAAGGCCGACAACTACAAGCCCTTCATCCCCCCGGCCGAGAAGCAGCCCACCGGTTCCGGCTGGGACGCCCCGCTGGTCCAGCTGATCTTCGGCTACGAGCCCACCAACTTCGGCATCATGGGCATCTTCACGGCCGCCTCCATCGTCTTCTTCGCCTTCATCGGCTTCGACGTGGTGGCCACGGCGGCCGAGGAGACCAAGCTGCCCCAGCGCGACATGCCGCGCGGCATCCTCGGCTCGCTCATCATCTGCACGGTGCTCTACGTGGCGGTCTCGATCGTCGTCACCGGCATGCAGCACTACAGCGAACTCTCCGTCAGCGCCCCGCTCGCCGATGCCTTCAAGGCCGTCGGGCACCCGTTCTACGCGGGTGTGATCAGCTTCGGCGCCGCCGTCGGCCTCACCACCGTCTGCATGATCCTGCTGCTCGGCCAGACCCGCGTCTTCTTCGCGATGAGCCGTGACGGACTGCTCCCGCGCTTCTTCTCCCGGACGCACCCGCGCTTCAAGACCCCGTATCGCCCGACGATCCTGCTCGGTGTGGTGATCGCGATCATCGCCGGGTTCACGAGCATCGACGAGCTGGCCACCCTGGTGAACATCGGCACGCTCTTCGCGTTCGTCGTCGTCGCCCTCGGCGTCCTGGTGCTGCGCCGCACCCGCCCCGACCTGCCCCGCGCCTTCCGTACCCCGTGGGTGCCGGTGCTGCCGATCGCCTCGGTGGCCGCCTCGGTCTGGCTGATGCTCAACCTGCCGGCGGAGACCTGGGCGCGGTTCGCGGGCTGGATGGCGCTCGGCGTGCTCGTCTACTTCCTGTACGGGCGCTCCCACAGCCGCCTGGGCAGGGAAGGCCGCTAGGGCCTGTCGTCAAACTGCCGCCTGCCCCTAGGGTCTTTCGTTCGGATCAGGCCGGACCCCGCGAGCCCGGCATGATCCGGACGAGAGGCCCTGGCCAACGCCCCGGGACTACGGCAGCGGCCGTACCGTACGGGGCCCGACACACCGGGCCCCGTACGCCTCGACCCGCTGCCGCAGCCCGCGGTCGGCGGTGACCACGACGCAGCCGCGTTCCGGGGCGGCGGCCGCCGCCAGCTCGGCGATCAGGTCGTCACCGCTGCCGGGCGCCGAGGCGACCTCGACACCGGGCACGGACGCCACACCCCGGGCGGCCCCCTCGACGACGAGCACGATCCGGGCCGGACCGGGAAGCCCCGGCAGCCCGTCCGCCGCGTACGGGACGAGCGAGTCCCGCAGCCGCTCCGCCGCCCCGCGCCGGTCCCGCCACCACCCGTCGGGCACGGAACCCACCACGTTGGCCCCGTCCACGATCACCAGTACCGCCGCCTCGTCGCTCATCCCGGCAGGGTGTCACGGCCGGGGGCGGTGCGTCGGGACCGTACGGGCGGTTGTGCGGCGGGACCGTCAGCCGCCGGTGGCGGGGGACTTCTTGGCTTCCTCGGGGATCGTGGTGTCCTCGCGGATCGCCTTCCACAACTGACCGGCCTGCGGCTCGGCGGCGATCACACGGTTCGGGTCGATCTTGTCGTACGCCACCGGCAGCATGATCGTCTCCATCGTGGCCGGGTCGACGCCGTTCATCGAGCGGGCGAACTCCGCCAGCGAGGTGAGCGAGGCGAGCCCCGAGTCGGTGGTGAGCGCCTTGGTGGCCGAGTTGGCGATCTTGTACGAGCTCGCCGGACTGCCCAGCAGGTCCTGCGACTTGACCTCGCTCAGCAGGGCGATCAGGAACTGCTGCTGGAGCCCGATACGGCCGAGGTCGCTGCCGTCGCCGATGCCGTGCCGGGTCCGTACGTAGGCGAGGGACTCGGTGCCGTCCAGCTTCTGCGGTCCGGCGGTGAGGTTCAGCCCGCTCGCCTTGTCGTTGATGTCCTGCGGTACGTCGACGGTGACCCCGCCGATCGCGTCGACCAGGTCCTTGAACCCGGCGAAGTTGATCTCCAGGTAGTGGTCGATGCGGACGCCGGACATCTTCTCCACCGTCTTCACCACACAGGCCGGACCGACCTGCGCGTAGACGGAGTTGAACATGACGCGCTCCTTGGCGGGCACGGTCGTCCCGCCGTCCTTGGCGCACTCGGGCCGGGTCACCAGCGTGTCGCGCGGGATGGAGACGGCGACGGCCTTGGACCGGCCCTCGGGTATGTGGACCACCAGCGCGGTGTCGGAGCGGGCGCCGCTGACGCTCCCCCCGCCGCCCAGCTCCTCGTTCTCCGCCCCGGCCCGCGAGTCCGAGCCCAGGACCAGCAGGTTCTGCCCGCTGGTGGGGAGCTTCTCGGGGCGGTCCTCGCCGAGCGCCTTGTCGATGTCGACGCCCTTGATGTTGCCGTCGAGCTGACTGAAGAGCCAGTAGGCGGTGCCGCCGGCCGCCAGCAGCAGAACGAGGAGAACGCCGAGCGTGATCTTGAGGCCGCGGCGGGACTTGCGGGGTTTGGCCGCCCGCCTGGAGGTGCGGGGGCCCGGAGGCATGACGTCGTTGCTCATCCTGTTTTCGAGTCCCTCGGTCTCGCGGCCCCGTGGGGCTGTGGCGGGTGGACTCGGGTGGGGGGAGGAGCCGGTCCGACAATCGTGGTGCGTAGAACTATAGACAGCTCATCGAGTATTCGTGCGAGTGCCATGTGGCGTCGCGCGGTCGTACGGACGGCATGGCGGCGTTGAACCGCAAGGGATCTTCATCTTCCGAGCACAACCTGTTCGCTCGCTGTGAGGGTCTAGGATGGGCCAGATTCGAAATCGCGTGCCATGGGTCGAACGTCTGGAAGGGTGACTCGGAACGATGCTCGGACGGACTGCCCGCCCGGCCGCCAGGGTTGCCCCCGGGGTCGGCCTGCTGCGGGGAATCTGGCTCGCCAGAGGCAGGGACGGCCGCCTCGCCGTCTACGCTCCGGCGGAGGGCGGACTCCGGCGCTGGACCGAGACGCGGCCGGGGGCGGAGGACTGGGGGCAGCCCGCCCTCCTTCCGGTCGCGGGCCTGACCCATCTGTCCGTGACGCAGGACACCAACGCGTACGTGCATTTCGTCGGCCGCCGCGAACGGCAGAAGGCCGACGGGCGGACCGTCGTCGACATCGTGTACGCCATCCAGTACCAGACGGGCCGTCCCGTGTCCGAGTGGCGTTCCCTCGGAAATCCGCACAAGGACGCGGAGCCGGCCGGCCGGCTCGGGGAGCCCGTGATCGTGGTCACCCCCTCGGGAATGGTGCACATCTTCGTCCGCAACGCCGACGGCGGACTGGCTCTGCGCCGTGAGCAGAGCGACGGCAAGTGGCGCCCCTGGGACGACCGCGGGGGCAGCGGCATCGAATCGGCCCTCGCGGCGATCGCCCTCGAATCCGGCCGCCTCGAACTGTTCGCCACCACGGCGGACGGCATTCTGCACTGGTCCCAGCAGGCCCCGGGCGGGGCGCTCGGCGCAGGGCGTCCGGCCCGCCTCGCCGCGGCGCCGGGCACGGTGGCGGTCCTGGAGACGGGGCCCGACCGGCCCACCTACTACTGGACCGATCCGGCGGGCCACGGAGTGGTGGCCTACCGGGCGGGGGCCTGGCCGACGGCCCTGGGCGGGGTGCCGGGCGAGGGCCCGCACGCCGCGCTCCGCGCCCTCGTGGACGGCTACGACTGCACGGTCCTGGCCCACCGCGGCGCCGACGGGAACGCCGTGGTCGGAGTGGGCGTCACCGAGGACGAGGCGAACGGGGTCTGGTGGTCCGACACGGGTGTGCGATGTCTCGCGCCGCCGGCCCTGGCCCTGGACGTCTTCGGCCGGGTCGTGGTGGCGGTCGTCGACGGTGACGGCATGCCACGGGTGGCCCGGCAGACGGACGACCCCGGCCTGACGCTCTCGGAGTGGCGAAGACTCTGATCCCGGCACGGGGCCGTCAGGCACTCATGGCACTTCCCTGCGAGTGAATGCCG
Organism: Streptomyces sp. NPDC059452; assembly: GCF_042750035.1. NCBI lineage: Bacteria > Bacillati > Actinomycetota > Actinomycetes > Kitasatosporales > Streptomycetaceae > Streptomyces > Streptomyces sp. NPDC059452. Next base: position 290,830 of record NZ_JBHYVE010000005.1, on the reverse strand, counting down.
CTTGACGTAGATCGCTGAGAGCCCTCAAAGGTTGTGCGCGCCGGACTATGGCGGATGTCACGAAGAAGTGTCGAGTGTGTCGTCAAGACATGTGCAGAATCTCCACATTGACATCTTTTAATATTCACTTAAAATTTTTGTCTGACGCAACAGTTCGAGAGCTGAGCCGCAAGCGATCGACGGGGGTGTGCCCGACTTCGAGTCAACGGGGATTCGTCGGGGGCGGTGTGCGGTGGTGGGGAAGTCGTCGTTGTGCAGGTGGTTACTCCTGCCTCGAACTGGAGAGTGAAGTATGGCCGCTGGGCCCCGTTTGAGTGTCATCGTTCCGTTCCAGGACGTTGAGACCTACCTCACGGAGTGCCTGGAGTCCATCGCGCGGCAGACCTTCCGCGATTTCGAAGTGATCATGGTGGACGACGGTTCCACCGACACCTCCACGGCGATCGCCCGGCGCTTCTGTGCCGCCGACCCACGCTTCCGGCTGATCCGTCAGGAGTCGCACGGCCCCGGGCACGCCCGCAACACCGGGCTCCGCGCCATGCACCCCGGCGGCGAGTTCCTGGTGTTCGCGGACGGCGACGACGTCATCCCCGAATACGCCTACGAGCTGCTCGTCCGCACCCTGACCGAATCCGGATCGGATTTCGTCTCCGGCAATGTCCAGATGATGAACTCCACCAAGAAGTGGCAGTCGCCCCTCCACAAGGGGCCCATGCAGCGGGACCGCAAGGGCACGCACATAACGCGCTTCGAGGCTTTGATCTACGACCGCACCGTGTGGAACAAGGTATTCCGCCGGTCTTTCTGGGACCACCACTTCATCGAGTTCCCCGAAGGCGTCCTATACGAGGACTCCTGGGTGAACATGTTCGCGCACTTCCGGGCGAGCAAGGTCGACGTCATCACCGACATCGTCTACCTCTGGCGTCGCCGTGACGGTGGTGCCGCTCCCTCCATCACCCAACGCCACACCGAGGTGTCCAACCTGCGGGACCGGGTCGCCGCCGTGCAGTCGGTGAGCCGTTTCCTCGGGCAGCACCGCTCGCGTCAGTTCCGGGACCACAAGCGCAAGTACGACCTCGCCTGCCTCAAGTCCGACCTCATGCTGCACCTCAAGGTCCTCCCGGACGCGGACGACGACTACCGCGACGCGTTCATGCACTGGGCTCAGGGATTCCTCGCCGAGGCCGACTACGACATCATCGAGGAGCTCCCCGCCGACGCCCGGGTCAAGTGGCTGCTCGTCCACCAGGGCCGGCTCGGCGAACTCCTCGACGTCCTGGAGTTCGAGCGCAAGGGCGGGCCGCTGCCGGTGCGCCGGAGACTGCGCCGCTACCTCAACTACCCGCACCTGGAGAACCGGAAGACGGGCCTCTACAAGAGCGACTACCGGCTCGACAAGGAACTCTCCCCCTACAGTTCGCTCTCCGGGGCGGAGTGGGACGGCGACTCCCTGGTCCTCAAGGGCTCCGCCTACATCCGGTTCATCAACGTCCACAAGCGGCACATGTCCACCAAGATGCTGGCGCTGCGCAACAAGAAGACCGGCAGCAAGCTCGTCAACCTGGCGAAGACCACCTACTTCCCCCAGGCCACCGAGTACTCGAACCAGAACCGCTACTGCTACGACTGGGCGGGCTTCGAGAGCCGCTTCGACGTCACCCGGCTCCAGCGGAAGGGCCAGTGGGTCGAGGGGACCTGGGACGTCGCCGCCGGGGTCTTCAGCCGGGGCCTGTTCCGGTACAAGGGAATCGGCCGGGGCAGCGCAGGCACCGCCGCCAACCCGGCGTACCGCTATGTCGACAAGAACACCCGTATCCTCCCGCTCTTCATGCAGGGCAGCCTGAAACTCCGTGTGGAGATCGTCCGCTGCCGCATCACCCGCCACCGGGTGGTCGGAGACCACCTGGAGGTCGGCGGGGTCCTGCTCGTCCCCGCCGTCCCCGAGTGGGGCAAGTTCCGTATCACCAGCATGAACGGCGCCGGCCGGCACGACTCCTGGATGAAGTTCCAGCCCGGCGGCGAGGGCTGGTGCACGTTCGCCACCCGCATCCCCCTCACCAGCCTCGTCCCCGGCTCCCGGGCGACCGGCGAGACCGTCCCCCAGGCCTGGACGATGGGCAGCAACGGCTGGAAGGTCACCCTGCACGTGGAGGGCCGCAAGACGCCGCTCTACCCGGTGATGGCCCAGGACGTCGAGGACGGCCACTACCGCATGCCCGCGTCGCTCCAGACCGAGGAGCGGGACCGTGAGGTCGTCGTCCACCGCAACGGCTCCGGCTATGTGGTGCTCTTCGAGCGCGCCGCCCTGCCTCTGCTCAGCGACGGGGAGTGGCTCGCGGACGGCTCGCTGGAACTCGTCTGCGAGTACGCCGGAGTGGACCTGCTCACCCCCGCCGAGCGGATCAGCGCCCACCTCGTCGTACGTTCCCGTGCCCACGGAGCCGAACGGGCGGTGCCGATCCAGTGGGACGGGCGTCGGTTCCGCGCCGTCCTGACCCCGGCCGCCATGCGCACCCTCGCCGGTGGCATCCCGCTCGCCGCCGGCCGCTGGGACTTCTTCCTGCGCCGTCAGGACCCGTCCGCGGTGGCCCCGGAGGACCGCTCCCCGGACCTCATGATCAAGATCGAACAGGGCATCATCCCGTCCATGCCCCAGGACCTCCAGGTGGGGGAGCGGCGCTACGAGCTCCAGGCCGAGGCGTACGACAGGCTGTCGATGCTCGTGCACTCCGCCATGCCCGAGGAGGCGCGGGGCCCGTACCGCCAGAAGCTGCTGCGGACCAAGGCCTACCCGCAGGCCCGCCGCGAGCCGATCCGCCCCGCGGTGCTGTTCGACGCCTTCAAGGGCACGCAGTACTCCGACAGCCCCCGGGCGGTCCACGAGGAGATGGTCCGGCGCGGAGTGGAGCTCGAACACCTGTGGGTCGTACGGGACGACCAGGTCGACGTGCCGCCGACGGCGCGGCCCGTGCGCATGTGGTCGCCCGAGTGGTACGAGGCCCTCGCGACCTCCCGTTACGTGGTGGCCAACAACCACCTTCCCGACTGGTTCAGCAAGCGCCCCGACCAGATCGTGGTGCAGACCTGGCACGGCACCCCGCTCAAGAAGATCGGCCACGACATCGAGTCGGTCCACTTCGCCGACCAGCGGTATCTGGAGCGGGTCGAGAAGGAGGTGCGGAACTGGGACATGCTCGTGTCGCCGAACAGCTTCTCCACCCCGATCCTCCAGCGGGCCTTCAAGTTCCCCGGCGAGATGGTCGAGTGCGGCTACCCGCGCAACGACATCCTGCGCCGCCCCGGGACAGAGCGCCACGCCGAGGAGATCCGGCGCCGCATCGGGCTGCCCCCCGGCAAGCGCATCATCATGTACGCCCCCACCTGGCGCGACGACCAGTTCTACGCGCCGGGAAAGTACAAGTTCGACTTCCGGATCGACCTCGACGACGCCCGGGCCCGGCTGGGGGACGACCACGTCCTCATGGTCCGCCGCCACCCGAACGTCGTGGACCCCGTACCCGGCGCGGGCGACGGTTTCGTCTTTGACGTGTCCGACTACCCGGACATGGCGGACCTGTCGCTGATCAGCGATGTGATGATCACGGACTACTCGTCCCTGATGTTCGACTTCGTCAACACCGGGCGCCCCATCCTGTTCTTCACCTACGACCTGGACCACTACCGGGACACTCTGCGCGGCTTCTACTTCGACTTCGAGCAGAGCGCCCCGGGGCCGCTGCTCTTCGCATCGGCCGAACTGATCTTCGCCATCCGGAACATCGACCGGATCGAGGCCGAGTACAGCGAGCGCTACCGCTGGTTCCAGCGCGAGTTCTGCGACCTCGACGACGGATACGCCTCCGCCCGGCTGACGGACCGCATCCTCGTGGCGGGCGGCGACCTCGATGCCCGGCAGGCGTCCGCCCCGGCCGTGGGCACCGTGACGCCACCGTCCCGGCCCAGTGCGCGGCAGCCGCAGCGGCCCGCCGAAGCCGGCCGTCCGACGCAGTGGAACGCGGGCGCCGGTCCGGCCGCCCACCACCCGATGAGCACCCCGACCGCTGGACCGTCCCGGCACGAAGTGGATGTCGTACATGTCTGACGCAGCCCCGAACGCACGCCGAGTGTTCAGCGGGGTCGAGGCCTCCGGCGCACACCCCCTGGAGTACCGCTTCGCCCACGCCAAGAACGGCAACCGCCACCTGGTCGTGGTCTTCGCCAACCTCAACGCCCCCGGCGAATGGGGCTGGGCCAACGGCGTACTGGACAAGACCCGTGCCAACATCCTCTGGATCCGCGACCAGTTCGACGGGCAGAACAGCTACTACCTGTGCAAGGAAATGGACTTCTCCCTGGAGCGGTCCGTCATCAACCTCATCTCACGGGTCATGAACGCCCTCGGGCTGACCCCCGACGAGTGCACCATGTACGGCAGTTCCAAGGGCGGGACCGCCGCCCTGCACTTCGGCCTGAAGTACGGGTTCCGGAACATCGTGGCCAGCGTGCCCCAGTTCCGTATCGGCTCCTTCGTCAGCGAGTCCATGCCGGGCGCCGCCCGCCTCATGATGGGCGAGGTGACCGAGGAGAAGATCCGCGTCCTCGACTCCGTCCTCTCCGACGTGGTGCGTACGAGCGCCAACCGGGATGCGAACATCTACCTGATCTCCTCGCCCCAGGACGAGCAGTACACCCAGCACGTCGAGCCGTTCCTCGGGCTGTTCCGGGACTACACGAACTTCAACTTCATCTACAACGACTCGTCGCTGATCGCCGGTCACGGCAAGGTGACGCTGCGCAACCTGCCCACCATGATGGGGCTGCTGAACCTCCTGGTGGACGGCATCACCCCCCGGATCGGTGTCGTCAGCAACGGCGGGGAGCAGCCACAACGCGACACCTCGGCCATCGACGCCTACCTGAAGGCCACCTCCCAGGTACAGGCCGAGGCGTTCCCCAGCCCCGTCGTCAGCCTGCCGACGCAGCACGCGGAAGTCCCCGGCAACCAGGTGCGGTTCGTCGGCAGCGCGCCCGGCGCCGTACGCGTCAGCATGTGGGAGAACGGCAAGTACCTCGGATCACCTCCGGTCCAGGCGGACGGCAGCTGGTCCTGGGAGCCCGAGAAGACCTGGTCCCCGGGGCGTCACGTCATCCGTCTCTTCGCGGTGAACGCGCAGAAGTTCCACAGCGAGCGCGCCGAGATCGTCTTCACCGCGCTGGAACCGGCGCTCGCCCCGGCGCCCCATCAGCCGGCCACCCCCGTCATCACGGCACCGGTCCCGCACCAGCAGGTGCGGAGCCAGACCATCCTCTTCACCGGGTACGCCGACGCGGGCACCCAGGTCGCCTTCAGCAGGGAGGGGTCGGTTCTGGGCACCACGATGGCCGGGCCGGACGGCATGTGGTTCTGGGAGCCCGGCTGGGCCTGGCCCGAAGGGCCGTACGCTCTCGACTGCTTCGCGGTGGACGGGGCGGGAGCGGAGTCGCCGATGGCCGCGATCCACTTCACCGTGACGGGAGCCCCCGCCGTACCGGCGAACGCCTCCTACGCCCAACCGCGTTACTGACGCCGCCCCAGAACCACGGGGCGCACGTCGGCCGGACGCGAGCCCCTCCCCGATCGGAGTCCGCCACCCATGTCCGCAGCACCGCCCGGCCCGCACACCGGCATCGACACCTCCGACGTGTACCCCGTGCAGTACCGCTTCAGCCACGCGAAGAAGGGCAACCAGCACCTGGTGGTCGTCTTCGCCAACATCGCCGCCCCCGACGACTACGGCTGGTCCAACGGCATCTTCGACGCACTGCGCTGCAACGTCCTGTGGATACGCGACCAGTTCGACGGCCAGAACAGCTACTACCTGTGCAAGGGGATGGACTTCACCCTGGAGCGGTCCGTCGTCACGCTGATCGCCAACGTGATGAACTCCCTGGGGCTCACTCCGGACCAGTGCACGATGTGGGGCGGCTCCAAGGGCGGCAGCGCGGCTCTGTACTTCGGGCTCAAATACGGCTTCCGCAACATCGTCTCGCTCGTTCCGCAGTTCCTGATCGGCACTTACCTGTACAAGCACCCCACGATCGGTGAGTTCATGATGGGGCAGGTCACGGAGGTGAACGTCCACGTTCTCGACCGGGTCATACCGGACCTCGTGATGTCCGGGGCGAACCGCGGGGCCAACATCTACCTGCTCTCCTCCCCGCAGGACGAGCAGTACCCCGTCCAGGTGGAGCCGTTCCTCCACCTTTTCCACGGCTACGAGAACTTCAACTTCGTCTTCAGCGACTCCCCGTTCATCACCAACCACATCGACGTCACCCGGCGCAATGTGCCGATGCTCATGGGGCTGGTCAACTTCCTCATCGACGGGATGGCTCCGCGCCTCGGCCATGTCGTCAACGGGCGGGAGCACCCGGCGGCCGACCGGTCGGGCATCGACGCCTATCTGAAGGCCACCGCGCAGGTCCGCGGTTCCTTCCCCGCCCCCGTGGTGCACGGACCGGTGCCCGGACAGCGGGTCCAGGGGCCGACGGTGCCGTTCACCGGTTCCGCGCCGGGAGCGGTGCGCGTCAGCATCTGGGAACGGGGGAAGTTCCTCGCGTCCCCGAACGTGGCGTCCGACGGAAGCTGGTCCTGGGAGGCAGGCCGTCCCTGGTCGCCCGGGGAGCACCTGGTGCGCGTCTTCGCGGTGGACGCCTCCGGCTTCGCCTCTCCGGCCACCGACCTCGCCTTCCAGGTGGAGAACGCCTACGCCGCGCCCGGCGGGCCCCGCTCCTGACCGGTCAGCCGGTGGTCACCCGCAGCAGCAGGGCCCAGTGGTCCGAGGCCGGGGAGCGGAGCACCGAACACCCCTGACGCGGCAGGCTCGTGAACAGGTAGTCGATCTTGTAGCCGCTTCGGTGGGTCTCCCGCGGTGCGCCGGACTCGCCGGACCGGTCGCACTCCCGGTAGGTGTTGTACGGGCCGTCGGTCCGGGCCCACGCGTCCGTTCCGGTCCCTGTGGGCGGTGCGGTGTTGAGGTCGCCGCCGAAGACGGTGCGTGGTCCGGACGCCGCACGGACCAGCGCCCGTAGCTGGTCCTCCCGCAGCTTGGCCGTCACCGCGGTGGCCCGGCCCTGCTGCGGGTTGAGGTGGGTCGTGCAGAGCCGTACGTTCTCCGCCCGCGCCGTGGCGCAGAGGATGCCGCGGCGCAGACCGGTGGCCGGCTGGGGCAGCGGGACATCGGCGACCCCGGTCAACGGCAGGGCGGACAGCATCCCGTACCCCGCCGTGCCCCGTCCGTCCCCCGTACAGCGGACGGTGGAGGTGCGCTCCTCCCGGACCGCCGTGTACGGGCGGAACAGACTCTGCCACCGGTCGCCCAGTGCTGTCCGTACGGCTGTGAGGTCCCCGGAGCAGACTTCCTGGAGCAGGATGACGCGGGCCCCGGACTGCCGGGCCAGGGCCTCGATCCGGTCCCGTTTCTCCTCGGCCGGCCCGGTGTCCTCGCAGTTCCACTGTCGTACGCCGCAGACGTTCCAGGTCGCGACGGACAGGGTGCCCCGTGCGTCGGTGGGGCCCGGGGCAGCGGGGGAGTCCTGCGCACCACCGGACAGCCGCAGACCGAAGGCCAGTCCCGCCAGCGCGGCGAGGACTCCCGCCCCCGCCACCCACAGCGGGACGCCCCCGCGGCGCCGTGGCGCACCCGCCCGTCGTCCCCGCATCTGCCTGCCTCTCCTCGCCTCTTCCCGGCATGACGGAGCGGGCCGCACAGCCTCTCGGCCGTGCGGCCCGCTCCGGGACCATGTCTACACCAGTACTACGCGGGCACGCTCGCCACGCCCTGTGCCAGGAACGGCTTGCCGTTCACCCGCTGGGAGACGCCCTCGCGGTCCAGGTACGGCGTGATGCCGCCCAGGTGGAAGGGCCAGCCCGCGCCGGTGATCAGGCACAGGTCGATGTCCTGGGCCTCGGCGACGACGCCCTCGTCCAGCATCAGGCCGATCTCCTGCGCCACCGCGTCGAGCACGCGGTCGCGGGTCTGCTCCTCGGTGAGGACGGTGTCGCCCTGCTTGAGGAGGGCGGCGACCTCGGGGTCGAGGACCGGGGCGCCGGAATCGTAGACGTAGAAGCCGCGCTTTCCTGCCTTGACGACCGCCGCGAGGTTCTCGGAGACCGTGAAGCGCTCCGGGAAGGCACGGTTCAGGGTCTCGGATACGTGCAGGCCGATGGCCGGGCCGACCAGCTCCAGGAGCACCAGCGGGGACATCGGCAGGCCGAGCGGCTCGACGGCCTTCTCCGCGACCTCGACCGGGGTGCCCTCGTCGATGACGTTCTGGATCTCGCCCATGAAGCGGGTGAGGATGCGGTTGACGACGAACGCCGGGGCGTCCTTCACCAGCACCGCGGTCTTCTTCAGCTTGCGGGCCACACCGAACGCCGTCGCCAGCGAGGCGTCGTCCGTCTGCTCGCCGCGCACGATCTCCAGCAGCGGGAGGATCGCGACCGGGTTGAAGAAGTGGAAGCCGACGACCCGCTCGGGGTTCTTCAGCTTCGACGCCATCTCGGTCACCGAGAGCGAGGAGGTGTTGGTGGCGAGGATCGCGTGCGCCGGGGCGACCGCCTCGACCTCCGCGAACACCTGCTGCTTGACGCCGATCTCCTCGAAGACGGCCTCGATGATGAAGTCCGCGTCCGCGAAGCCCTCGGCCTTGTCCAGGACACCGGAGACCAGGCCCTTGAGGCGGTTGGCCTTGTCCTGGTTGATGCGGCCCTTGCCGAGCAGCTTCTCGATCTCGGCGTGGACGTAGCCCACACCCTTGTCGACGCGCTCCTGGTCGATGTCCGTGAGGACGACCGGGACCTCCAGGCGGCGCAGGAACAGCAGCGCCAGCTGGCTGGCCATCAGACCCGCGCCCACGACGCCGACCTTGGTGACCGGGCGGGCCAGGTTCTTGTCCGGGGCACCGGCCGGGCGCTTGGCGCGCTTCTGGACCAGGTTGAAGGCGTAGATGCCGCTGCGCAGCTCGCCGCCCATGATCAGGTCCGCGAGCGCCTGGTCCTCGGCGTCGAAACCGGCGGACAGGTCGCCGTCCTTGGCCGCCGCGATGATGTCCAGCGCGCGGTACGCCGCCGGGGCCGCGCCGTGCACCTTGGAGTCCGCGATGGCCCGGCCGCGGGCGACGGCCGCGTCCCAGGCGTCGCCGCGGTCGATCTCCGCGCGCTCCACCGTGACCGAGCCCTTGAGCACGTTCGCGGTCCAGATCAGCGACTGCTCCAGGAAGTCCGCGCCCTCGAAGATCGCGTCCGCGATCCCGAGCTCGAAGACCTGCTTGCCCTTGAGCTGACGGTTCTGGTTGAGCGAGTTCTCGATGATCACCGAGACCGCGCGGTCCGCGCCGATCAGGTTCGGGAGGATCGCGCAGCCGCCCCAGCCCGGGACCAGACCGAGGAAGACCTCGGGCAGCGAGAACGCCGGGATGGCGGTGGAGACGGTGCGGTAGCCGCAGTGCAGACCGACCTCGACACCGCCGCCCATCGCCGCGCCGTTGTAGTACGCGAACGTCGGGACCGCGAGGCCGGAGAGGCGGCGGAAGACGTCGTGGCCGCCCTTGCCGATGGCGAGCGCGTCCTCGTGGCGGCCGAGCAGCTCGACGCCCTTCAGGTCGGCGCCGACGGCGAAGATGAACGGCTTGCCGGTGATGCCGACGCCGGTGATGGTGCCCTCCGACGCCTCCTTCTCGACCTGGTCGATCGCGGCGTCCAGGTTGGCCAGCGACTGCGGCCCGAAGGTGGTCGGCTTGGTGTGGTCCAGGCCGTTGTCCAGCGTGATGAGCGCGAACCGCCCGGCGCCGTACGGCAGGTCCAGGTGGCGTACGTGCGCCTGCGTGACGACCTCGCCGGGGAACAGCTCGGCCGCACCCTTCAGAAGCTCAGTGGTGGAGCTCACTTGTTGCCTCCGTCAGCGTTGAAGTGCGGGTTCTCCCAGACGACCGTGGCGCCCATGCCGAAGCCGACGCACATCGTCGTCAGGCCGTAGCGGACCTCGGGCTGCTCCTCGAACTGCCGGGCCAGCTGCGTCATGAGCCGGACACCGGAGGAGGCGAGCGGGTGGCCGTACGCGATGGCGCCGCCGTACTGGTTGACGCGGGCGTCGTCGTCGGCGATGCCGTAGTGCTCCAGGAAGGCGAGCACCTGCACGGCGAACGCCTCGTTGATCTCGAAGAGACCGATGTCGTCGATGGTCAGACCGGCCTGGGCCAGCGCCTTCTCGGTCGCCGGGATCGGGCCGTAGCCCATGACCTCCGGCTCGACGCCCGCGAAGGCGTACGACACGAGGCGCATCTTGACCGGGAGGCCCAGCTCGTTGGCGACGTCCTCGGCGGCGAGCAGCGAGGCGGTGGCGCCGTCGTTGAGCCCCGCGGCGTTACCGGCCGTGACGCGGCCGTGGGCGCGGAAGGGGGTCTTCAGACCCGCCAGCGACTCCATGGTGGTGCCCGGACGCATCGGCTCGTCGGCGGTGACCAGGCCCCAGCCCGTCTCGCCCGCTTCGGCGTTGGTGCGGCGCACCGATACCGGTACCAGGTCCTGCTGGATCTTGCCGTTGGCGTACGCCTTGGCGGCCTTCTCCTGCGAGCGCACCGCGTAGGCGTCGGCGCGCTCCTTGGTGATCGTGGGGTAGCGGTCGTGCAGGTTCTCCGCCGTCATGCCCATGAACAGGGCGGACTCGTCGACCAGCTTCTCCGACACGAACCGCGGGTTCGGGTCGACGCCCTCACCCATGGGGTGGCGGCCCATGTGCTCGACGCCACCGGCCACGACGACGTCGTACGCGCCGAAGGCGATGGAACCGGCCGTCGCGGTGACGGCGGTCAGGGCGCCCGCGCACATGCGGTCGATCGAGTAGCCGGGGACCGACTGCGGCAGACCGGCCAGGATTCCGGCGGTACGGCCGAGGGTGAGGCCCTGGTCGCCGATCTGCGTGGTCGCGGCGATGGCGACCTCGTCGATCTTCTTCGGGTCCAGGTCCGGGTTGCGGCGCAGCAGCTCCCGGATGGCCTTCACGACGAGATCGTCGGCGCGGGTCTCGTGGTAGATGCCCTTCGGGCCCGCCTTGCCGAACGGGGTGCGGACGCCGTCGACGAAGACGACGTCCCGGATGGTACGAGGCACGATGGCTCTCCTCCAGGGTGCGGGATGGCACTGCTGCGGGGCACGCCCGTGGGGCGCACCGCCTGCCCTCATGCTACTTGCGGGTAACCAGACTGCCCACCCCTCATGGCCGGAGCGTCGAAGGTCACACCGCTCCCGTGCCGGGTACGGGGCGCCCGAGGCCTCCGGGAGGCGGAAGAAGCGGCTCCGACCTTGGCGTGATTTCGACCATCGGTTCGGTGCGGGAACGCGGTCCGGACAGCAGAACACCCCCGGAGGGTGACCGGGGGTGTTCGCTGTGTGTTCCTCGCGAGTGTCTTCGCCGGGCCTGGCTCAGGCGCTGGTGTCGAGCGCCCGCACCAGCAGTGGGCCCACCTGCGCGATCTGCCAGTGCCGGGCCCCGTACGCCGCGAGCGTGTCCTCGACGGCACTCGGCGTCAGGATCTTCGGCGGCTCCCAGCAGACCCGGCGCACGGTGTCCGGGGTGATCAGGTTCTCCTGGGGCATGTGGAGCCGCTCGGCCAGCTCGGAGACGGCCGTGCGGGCGGCCGAGAGCCGGGCCGCGGCAGCCGGGTCCTTGTCGGCCCAGGAGCGCGGGGGCGGCGGGCCGGCCGGCTGGGCGCCGGGCTGCGGCAGCTCCGACTCCGGCAGCGCCTTGGCCCGCTCCACCGCCGCCTGCCACTGCTCCAGCTGTCGGCGGCCCATCCGGTGGCCGAATCCCGGCAGGGCGCTCAGCGCCTGCGCATTGGCGGGCAGCGCGAGGGCGGCCTCCACGATCGCGGCGTCGCCCAGCACCTTGCCGGGGGAGATGTCACGGCGCTGGGCCACCTGGTCCCGGGCGTTCCACAGCTCGCGCACGACCGCCATCTGACGGCGCCGGCGGACCTTGTGCATGCCCGAGGTGCGGCGCCAGGGGTCCTTGCGCGGCGGGGCGGGCGGCGCCGAGGCGATGGCGTCGAACTCCTCCCGGGCCCACTCCAGCTTCCCCTGCCGCTCCAGCTCGTCCTCCAGCGCGTCGCGCAGGTCGATCAGGAGCTCCACGTCGAGCGCGGCGTAACGCAGCCAGGGCTCGGGCAGCGGGCGGGTGGACCAGTCGACCGCGGAGTGGCCCTTCTCCAGGGCGTAACCGAGGACGTTCTCGACCATGGCGCCGAGACCGACGCGCGGGAAGCCCGCGAGGCGTCCGGCCAGCTCGGTGTCGAAGAGCGAGGTGGGAGCCATGCCTATGTCCCGCAGACAGGGCAGGTCCTGGGTGGCGGCGTGCAGGATCCACTCGGAGCCGGTGAGGGCGGTGGACAGGCCCGAGAGGTCGGGGCAGCCGACCGGGTCGACCAGTGCGCTGCCCGCGCCGTCCCGGCGCAGCTGCACGAGGTAGGCGCGCTGGCCGTAGCGGTAGCCGGAGGCGCGCTCGGCGTCGACGGCCACCGGTCCGGTGCCGCCCGCGAAGGCGGCGATCACCCGGGCGAGGGCGTCGTCGGAGGCCACCACCGGGGGAATGCCCTCGCGCGGTTCGAGCAAGGGGATCGGCGCCGGGGCGACGTCGTCCGGGGGAGCGCCCCCGGTGGTTCGCAGTGAGCTGTCTGCTGCGGTCTCTTGGGCGTCGGTCACGCGTCAAGGGTATCTGTGTATACGCGCCACCCGTCGACGGAACGTTCCGTCGACGGGTGGCCATGCGCGTATTCCAGCCGGAGGCGCATCGGTGCACGTCCCGGCGGGGGTGGGGGTCAGTGGATGATGCCCGTCCGCAGGGCGACGGCGACCATTCCGGCGCGGTCTCCGGTGCCGAGCTTGCGGGCGATGCGGGCGAGGTGGGACTTGACGGTGAGGGCGGAGAGGCCCATCGAGACGCCGATGGCCTTGTTGGACTGGCCTTCGGCGACCAGGCGGAGCACCTCCACCTCACGGCCGGACAGTTCGCGGTAGCCGCCCGGGTGGCTCGGGGAACCGGGGGGCCTGCGGTGCATACGGGCGGCATTGGCGCCGATGGGGGCGACGCCGGGACGGGTGGGGTGGCCGATGTTGGTTCGGGTGCCGGTGACGACGTACCCCTTTACGCCGCCCGCGAGGGCGTTGCGAACGGCGCCGATGTCGTCGGCGGCGGAGAGGGCGAGACCGTTCGGCCAGCCTGCGGCGCGGGTCTCGGACAGCAGGGTCAGCCCGGAACCGTCGGGCAGGTGGACGTCGGCAATGCAGATGTCGCGCGGGTTGCCGACGCGGGGACGTGCCTCCGCGATGGACGACGCCTCGATGACGTCACGTACTCCGAGGGCCCACAGATGGCGGGTGACGGTGGAACGGACGCGCGGGTCGGCCACGACGACCATGGCCGTCGGCTTGTTCGGGCGGTAGGCGACCAGGCTTGCGGGCTGCTCAAGGAGAACGGACACCAGGCCTCCTGGGGGAGTGGCGGGACGGGGCCGGCTCGGGGGATGAAGCCGGGGCGAACCGTGCTTGAAGGGTCATTGACCTCTTCGGCAGCAGACCCGTCCTCCTTTAGAGGAAGATCACGATTTAGTGAGTAACAATTCGGGCAAATAGGACGCGCGATCGATTGTACGAAAAGAGAGTCGGCGCTTGTGCGAAACGGGTGACGTTCTGTTACGAAACCTGCGGCCCGCGCCGCTGCGGCAGCGTCACCACCGCCGCGTCCGCCGGGTCCGACGGTGGCAGCCCCGCGATCTGGCAGAGCAGATCACCCCAGGCCATCAGGTGCGAGGCCGCGTCCGGCGCCCCGTTCCGCCCCTCGCGCGGCGTCCACGAGGCCCGGATCTCGATCTGCGTCGCCGGACGGCGCGCGGAGAGCGCACCGAAGTAGTGCGATCCGGCGCGTGTCACCGTCCCTCCGGCTTCCCTGTACGACAATCCGCGCGCGTCCAGCGCCCCGGTCAGCCAGGACCAGCACACCTCCGGCAGCAGCGGATCGGCGGCCATCTCCGGCTCCAGCTCCGCCCGCACCAGCGTCACCAGCCGGAAGGCGCCCTGCCAGGCGTCGTGCCCCGCCGGATCGTGCAGCAGGACGAGCCGGCCGTCCGCGAGGTCGTCCTCGCCGTCGACCACCGCCGCCTCCAGGGCGAACGCGTGGGGAGCCAGGCGCTGCGGCGGGCGCGTGGCCTCCACCTCCAGCTCCGGGCGGAGCCGCGCGGAGCGCAACGCGTCGACCGCCGAGCGGAACGCGGGCGGGACGGGAGGACCCTCCGCACTGTCCTTGCTGTCAGCGCCATCGGAATGATCGGAAAACTGTCCCTGAGCCGGAGCCATGCCGGGAAGAGTAGGCGGAACGCGGGCCTCGCGCAGGGAGAGACACCCGTGCGGCGCCGGGCTCCTTCGCCGTGCGTGCGAAGATTTGGTGCGTGAGTGCCAACGACCGCCCTTCGGGCCAGCAGACGACGACCGCCGCCAGCCACGACACCGCCCGGAGCGCCACCCGTGAATCGGCGTTCCTGAAGGCCTGCCGGCGCGAACCCGTGCCGCACACGCCGGTCTGGTTCATGCGGCAGGCGGGGCGCTCGCTGCCCGAGTACCTGAAGGTCCGCGAGGGCATCGCGATGCTCGACTCCTGCATGATGCCGGAGCTGGTCACCGAGATCACGCTCCAGCCCGTACGCCGCCACAAGGTCGACGCCGCGATCTACTTCAGCGACATCGTCGTCCCCCTCAAGGCCATCGGCATCGACCTGGACATCAAGCCCGGCGTCGGCCCCGTCATCGCCGAGCCCATCCGCACCCGCGCCGACCTGGCCCGGCTGCGCGACCTCACCCCCGAGGACGTCCCGTACGTCACCGAGGCCATCGGGATGCTCACCGCCGAGCTGGGCGCCACCCCGCTCATCGGCTTCGCCGGGGCCCCGTTCACGCTGGCCAGCTACCTCGTCGAGGGCGGCCCCTCGCGCAACCACGAGCGCACCAAGGCCATGATGTACGGCGACCCGCAGCTCTGGGCCGACCTCGTGGACCGGCTCGCCGAGATCACCGGCGCCTTCCTCAAGGTCCAGATCGAGGCCGGCGCCTCCGCCGTCCAGCTCTTCGACTCCTGGGTCGGCGCGCTGGCCCCCGCCGACTACCGGCGCGCCGTGCTCCCCGCCTCCGCGAAGGTCTTCGACGCCGTCGCCCCGTACGGCGTCCCCCGCATCCACTTCGGCGTCGGCACCGGCGAGCTGCTCGGGCTGCTGGGCGAGGCCGGGGCGGACGTCGTCGGCGTCGACTGGCGCGTCCCGCTGGACGAGGCCGCCCGCCGCGTCGGCCCCGGCAAGGCGCTCCAGGGCAACCTGGACCCGGCCGTGCTCTTCGCGCCCACCCCGGCGGTCGAGGCCAAGACCCGCGAGGTGCTGGACGCCGCCGCCGGTCTGGAGGGCCACGTCTTCAACCTGGGCCACGGCGTGATGCCGAACATGGACCCGGACGCGCTGACCCGGCTCGTGCAGTACGTGCACGAGCAGACCGCGCGCTGATCCAGGGGCGTCCGGGGCGCGCGGGAGGGCCAGTCAGCTCCCCGCGCCCCGCACCGCCGCCACCGCCTTGCGGGCGGCCACCAGGACCGGGTCCCAGACCGGCGAGAACGGCGGCGCGTACCCCAGGTCCAGCGCCGTCATCTGCTCCACCGTCATCCCGGCCGTCAGCGCCACCGCCGCCACGTCGACGCGCTTCGCCGAGCCCTCACGGCCCACGATCTGCACCCCGAGCAGCCGCCCCGTACGGTGCTCCGCGATCATCTTCACCGTCATCGGCTTCGCCCCCGGGTAGTAGCCCGCCCGCTGCGTCGACTCGATGGTCGCCGTGACGTACCGCAGCCCGACGGCACGGGCGTCCTTCTCCCGCAGCCCGGTCCGGGCGATCTCCAGGTCGCAGACCTTGCTCACCGCCGTACCGACGACGCCCGGGAACGTGCCGTAGCCGCCGCCGACGTTCGACCCGATGACCTGGCCGTGCTTGTTGGCGTGCGTGCCCAGCGCGATGTGGCGGGTCCGGCCCGCCACCAGGTCCAGGACCTCCACGCAGTCGCCGCCCGCCCAGATGTTCCCGTGGCCCACCGCCCGCATCGCCAGGTCGGTGAGGATCCCGCCGTGCGGCCCCACCGTGAGACCCGCCTCCCGGGCCAGCTCCGCCTCCGGCTCGACGCCGATGCCGAGGACCACCACATCGGCCGGGTAGGTCCGCTCCTCGGTCGCCACCTCGCTGACCCGGCCGTCCGGGCCGGTCAGGATCCTGGTGACCGAGGCGCCGTTGACCGTGGTGATGCCGAGGCCGTCCATCGCCTCGTGGACGAGCGCGCCCATGTCCGGGTCGAGCGTGGCCATCGGCTGCTCGCCCCGGTTGAGGACGGTCACCTCGAAGCCGTGCTTGAGCATCGCCTCGGCCATCTCGACGCCGATGTACCCGGCGCCGACCACGACCGCCTGCCCCCTCTTCCCCGGGTCCAGGGCGTCCAGCGAGTCGAGCAGCGCCTGCCCGTCGCCCAGGGTCTGCACCCCGTGCACGCCGGGTGCGTCGATGCCGGGCAGCTGGGGGCGGACCGGACGGGCCCCGGTGGCGATCACCAGCTTGTCGAAGCCCGTCCAGTACGTGTCCCCGCTCTCCCGGTCCAGCGCCCGTACCCGCCCCCCGGCCACATCGATCTCCGTGACCTCGGTGCGCATCCGCAGATCGATGTCCCGCGCCCGGTGCTCCTCGGGGGTACGGGCGATGAGGTCGTCCCGGTGCCCGACGTCCCCGCTCACCCAGTACGGGATGCCGCAGGCGGAGTACGAGGTGAAGGCGGAGCGCTCGAAGGCGACGATCTCCAGCTCGTCCGGCCCCTTCAGCCTGCGGGCCTGGGGGGGGGGGGGGCGGGCCCCCCCCGCGGCCGCCCCGACCACCACAGGGGGCGGCGGCGGAGCGGGGGCGGTGGCCGCCCCCACCCCCCCCCACACCAAACGCCC
>NZ_JBHYVE010000005.1:0-273774 GCF_042750035.1 Streptomyces sp. NPDC059452 | reverse complement strand
TTGCCGGGCGCCCCTACACGGCCCACAAAACCCCCGCCCCCGCCCCAGAAGCCCGGCGGGCGCGCCGCCGCGCCCAACCCCCCCCCCCCCCCGCCGCCGATGACCACGAGTCGCTCCGCTGCCATTCCGGTCCCTTTCGCCGCACAAGCCCGCACAACACGTACAGGCCGTATCCGGGCCCGTACAAGCACGTACAGGCCGTATCCGAGCCCGTACAAGCACGTACAAGCCGAATCCGCGCCGTACCAGCGGTACAAGCCGTCGATACGAGCCATCGAGGGGCCCACGCTACGGCGCTCAGGAGGCCGACGTTCCCTCCGCCTCCTCCGGCCGGACCGCCGCCGGGGCCTCACGGGCCGCCCGCCGGGCGCGCAGCACCCGCCACACCACCAGCACCAGGGCGGCCGTGGCCAGGAACGGGGCCGAGGCGCCGATCGCCACCGCGATCCACCGAAGCGTCGTCACGAACGCGTCCCAGCCGCCGCCCAGCGC
Organism: Streptomyces sp. NPDC059452; assembly: GCF_042750035.1. Classification (NCBI taxonomy): domain Bacteria; kingdom Bacillati; phylum Actinomycetota; class Actinomycetes; order Kitasatosporales; family Streptomycetaceae; genus Streptomyces; species Streptomyces sp. NPDC059452. Next base: position 273,282 of record NZ_JBHYVE010000005.1, on the reverse strand, counting down.
GTCCAGGAACCCCGGGCCGTCGTCCTCCTTGTCCTCGCGCGGCGCGTCCGGCTCCGTCAGGTCCAGCGTGATCGTCGCCAGCGTGGTGCGGTCCTTCAGGCTCGCCTGCTGGGCCAGCAGCGACTCCAGATCGGCCTGACGGCTGCTCAGCTCGCCCTCCAGGGTGACGACATCGGTGATCCTCTCTGCCTTCTCCATCAGCGCCCGCACCCGCTTGACGCTCGCCCGCTGTGTGGCGATCCGGCTCTCCACGTCGACGACCTTGCCGGTGACGTCCTTGGCGTTCGAGGAACGGGAGAGCAGCTTCCCGGAGCCGGTGAGCTTCCGCAGCACCTCCTGGTAGCTCTCCTGCGGCACGCGGAGCACGAGGTGCGAGGTCTCGTAGGTGTCGTCGATCCGGTCGGTGGTCTCGTTCGCCACCAGGCCCCCGCTCGCCTCGACCGTGCTCCGGGCGGCGGCGGCCGCCTTCGGGACGCTCTTCACCTCCACGGCGAGGTCCGTCGTACGGATGACATGCGTGCCCACAGCCCCCGGCTTCGGCGCATTCCCCTGCTGGTCCGAGCCCTTCGCCGCGTCCGAGCGCTTCCCCCCGTCCGCCGGAGCGGCGGACGCCGCCGCGCCGTCGGCCGCGTGCTGCTCGTCCACGAACCCTTCCTTCGCGCCCGCCGAGAGGTCGCGCGACCCCGCGCTGCTGTCGGAGGACGCCCCGCAGCCGCCGACGAGCAGTACCGCGCCGAGCGCCCCGGCCGCCAGGGCGGCGCGGAGACGGGAGCGGCGGTGGAGTGGCGCACGCGGCGGGCGGGCGAGGAATCGATCGGTACCGCTGGTCATAACAGGTCCCCCCTGGACACTCGTTGACAGTGCCGGTTCGACGCGGGCCCTCCCGAACCGGTTTCCGGCCGCGGGTTTCGAAGTGGTCACGGTCGGGACCCGGCGGAGGTTTGAGAGAGTGGACCCATGCAGCGTTCACATCAGGATGCGGACCCGCCCGCGCGCCATGTCGCCGTCCTCGGCGGCGGCATCGCCGGACTGGCCGCCGCCCACCGCCTGGTCGCCACCGGTCTGCGGGTCACGCTCCTGGAGGCGACGGACCGGCTCGGCGGCAAGCTGATGACCGGCGAGATCGCGGGCGTCCAGGTCGACCTGGGCGCGGAGTCGATGCTGGCCCGCCGCCCCGAGGCGGTCGACCTGGCCGGGGCGGTCGGCCTCACCGACCGCCTCCAGCCGCCCGCCACCGCCACCGCCTCCCTCTGGACCCGCGACGCGCTGCGGCCGATGCCCACGGGTCACGTCATGGGCGTCCCCGGCGACCCGGCGGCCCTCGGCGGCGTCCTCTCCCCCGAGGGCCTGGCCCGGATCGCCGAGGAGCGCGACCTCACCCCCACCCCCGTCGGCGACGACGTCGCGGTGGGCGCGTACGTCGCCGACCGGCTCGGCCGTGAGGTCGTCGACCGGCTGGTGGAACCCCTCCTCGGCGGGGTCTACGCGGGCGACGCCTACCGGATCTCGATGCGCGCCGCCGTACCGCAGCTCTTCGAAGCGGTGCGGGAGGGCGGCCCGCTGCTGGAGGCCGTCCGCCGCATCCAGGAGCGCGCGGTGGCCCGGCAGCAGACCGGCCCCGTCTTCCAGGGCCTCCGGGGCGGCATCGGCACCCTCCCGGACGCCGTGGCCGACGCCGTACGAGCCGGAGGCGGCGAGATCCGTACGGAGACCCCCGTCCTCGGCCTGACCCGTACGCCCACGGGCTGGGCGGTCCGCACCGACACCGGGGTGATCACCGCCGACGGCATCGTCCTGGCCACCCCCGCCTGGTCCGCCTCCGCCCTGCTGGCCGCCGAGTCCCCGGCCGCCTCCGCCGAGCTGGCCGGGGTCGAGTACGCCTCGATGGCCCTGGTCACCCTGGCCTTCCGCCGCGCCGACATCGAGGCCCACGAGGCCCTGCGCGGCCGCTCCGGCTTTCTCGTACCGCCGGTCGACGGCCGCACCATCAAGGCCTCCACCTTCTCCAGCAACAAGTGGCAGTGGGTCGCCGACGCCGCCCCCGGCCTCTTCGTGCTCCGTACCTCCGTCGGCCGGTACGGCGAGGAGGACCACCTGCACCGCGAGGACGGCGAACTCGTCGCCGTATCCCTGCGGGATCTGGCCGAGGCCACCGGACTCGCCGCCCGCCCCGTCGACACCGAGGTCACCCGCTGGATCGGCGGACTGCCGCAGTACCCGGTCGGCCACCACACCCGGGTCGCCCGCATCCGCGACGAGGTCGCGAAACTGCCCGCCCTGCGGGTCTGCGGCGCGGTCTACGACGGGGTCGGCATCCCCGCCTGTGTCGCGAGCGCGCAGCGGGCGGCCGACGAGATCGCCGGAGAGATCATGAAGGAGATCATCGCCACGCCCACCCTGGTTCAGGGCACCGGGAGCGAGGCGGGACAATAGCCGTATGACTGCTCCTGAGAGTGTGACGCCCAGCAAGAGTCCGAACGCCGGAAAGAAGGCCAAGGACCTCAACGAGGTCATCCGCTACACCCTGTGGTCGGTCTTCAAACTGCGCGACGTACTGCCGCTGGACCGGGCGGGGTACGCGGACGAGGTCCAGGAGCTGTTCGACCAGCTCGCGGCCAAGGACATCACCGTGCGCGGCACCTACGACGTCTCCGGTCTGCGCGCCGACGCGGACCTGATGATCTGGTGGCACGCGGAGACCTCGGACGAGCTCCAGGAGGCGTACAACCTCTTCCGCCGCACCAAGCTCGGGCGCGCTCTGGAACCGGTCTGGTCGAACATGGCTCTGCACCGGCCCGCCGAGTTCAACAAGTCGCATGTCCCGGCCTTCCTCGCCGACGAGACCCCGCGCGACTACATCAGCGTCTACCCCTTCGTCCGGTCCTACGACTGGTACCTGCTGCCCGACGAGGACCGCCGCCGCATGCTCGCGGACCACGGCAAGATGGCCCGGGGCTACCCCGATGTCCGCGCCAACACCGTCGCCTCGTTCTCGCTGGGCGACTACGAGTGGGTCCTCGCCTTCGAGGCGGACGAGCTGTACCGCATCGTCGACCTGATGCGTCACCTGCGCGCCTCCGAGGCACGGCTCCACGTGCGCGAGGAGGTCCCGTTCTACACGGGCCGCAGGAAGACCGTCGCAGACCTGGTGGCCGGGCTCGCATAGCCAGCGAGTTCCCGCACCACCCCAACCCGGAAGATCAGAAGACGGGCACCTGGCACCGACCGTGCCGCCCGCCGTTCCAGCGACACCGGGTTCGGCTTGAGGGCCCTGCCGGAGTGCACTCCGGCAGGGCCCTTCCGCCTTCCTGGGGTCTTTCGTTCGGATCATGCCGGACCCCGCGAGCCCGGCCTGATCCGAACGAGAGGCCCTAGTCCAGCGAGACGGGGTTCGGCTCCGCACGCGGGGCGCACTCCGCGTCCCCCATGGGCGTCTCGCCCGTCAGCAGATACCGCCGCATGTGGTCGTCCACACAGGCGTTCCCGAATCCGCCGACCCCGTGGGTCCCCGCGTCCCGCTCGGTCACGAGCACCGCGCCGCGCAGCCGCCGCTGAAGCTCCAGCGCCCCCTTGTACGGGGTCGCCGCATCGCGCTCCGCCGCCAGGATGAGCACCGGGGGCAGCTCGCCCCACTCGGTGGAGACGTCCCCAGGCTGCTGCCGGGGCGCGGGCCAGAAGGCGCACGGCAGGTTGGTGAAGGCGTTGTCCCAGGTCTGGAACGGGGCGAGGACCGCGAGATCCGAATGGTCGCGGTCCCACACCTCCCACTCCTCCGGCCAGGGCGCGTCGTTGCACTCGACGGCGGTGTAGACGGCCCGCGCGTTCTCGTCGCCCTTCGCCGTCACCGCGCGCGGCGACATCTGGGTGATCACCGGCTCCGGATTGCCCCGGACGTACTCGGAGAGGGCGGTCGCCCGCATCGCCCAGTAGTCGTCGTAGTACGCGGCCTGGAGGAACGCCGCGTGGAACTGCCCCGGCCCCACCTTCCCGCCCGCCGGATCCGTCGCGAGCGCGGTGCGGACGTCGTCGTAATGACGCTGCACGGCCTCGGGCGTGGTGCCCAGACGGTAGACGTCGTCGTGCTTGGCCACCCACCGCCGGAAGTCCTCCCAGCGGGACTCGAAGGCCAGCGACTGATCGAGGTTGGAGCGGTACCAGATCTTTTCCGGGTCCGGGTCGACCGCGGAATCGAGGACCATACGGCGTACGCGTGAGGGAAAGAGGGTCGCGTACAGGGAACCCAGATACGTGCCGTACGAGGCGCCCATGAAGGTCAGCTGTTCGTCGCCGAGGGCGGCCCGCAGCACCTCCAGGTCGCGGGCGTTGTTGAGCGAGGTGTAGTGGCGCAGAGCCTCGCCCGCGTTCCGCTCGCACCCCCGCGCGTACGCCCGCGCCTCGGCGACGCGCTGCTCCTTGTATGCGGCCGTGGGGTGGGCGGGGGAGTCGGTGGGGCTCTTCGCGAACGCGGCGGGGCTCTGGCAGGAGAGCGGCGCGGAGTCGCCGACACCGCGCGGGGCGTAGCCGACCATGTCGTACGCCGCCGCGACCTCCTTCCACTCGGACATCTCACCCATCAGCGGGAAAGTGATGCTGGAGGCGCCGGGGCCGCCCGGGTTGTAGACGAAGGACCCCTGCCGGCCGGCCGGCCCGCCGGTCGCGAGGGAGCGGCTGACGGTCAGTTCGATGGTCCGGCCGTCCGGCCGCGCGTAGTCCAGGGGGACGGTGACGGTGCCGCACTTCAGGGAGTCCGGCAGCTGTTCCTCCTCCGGGCACGCCCCGAAGGAGACCCCGGCCGCCGCGGCCCGCGCCGCCGCCACCGCCGTACCGCGCGCCTCGGCTGACGCGGCACCGGGTTCGTCCCGGGCGGTCGCGGGGGCGGCGGTCAGGGCGGACAGGACCAGGGAGCCGAGCGTGACGTACAGCGGTACTGCTCTCACGGCGGGACCTCTCTGCGGATGCGGAGAGGGGATGGTGGGGGGTGGGGCGGGTGAAGTCCAGTACCGGGAGGGGGTGTTGCGGGGAACGACCCGGTCGCTTCACACTTGTTGCGGTTGCGGTTGCGGTTGCGGTTGCGGTTGCGGTTGCGGTTGCGGTTGCGGTGGTCAGGGGCTGCTGTTCAGGAGCCGCCGCTCAGGAGCTGCTGCCGCAACTGGAGCCGCCCGAGCTTCCGCAGCTGGAGCCTCCGGAGCTTCCGCAGCTCGATCCCGAGCCGCCGCCGCACCCCGACGCCCCGCCGCAGCCGGAACCCGAGCCGCCGCCGCAACTCGTATGGTCCGGACTCGCGTCGGCGCACCACACCGTGGTGGCGGCCGCGCCCGCGACGAGCGCCGAACCCCCCACGTACCCCGGCGTCCGGCTCCCCGAGAAGCCGGAGCGCGAGCGCCTGGCCGGCGCGGACGCCCGGGCCACCGCGATCAGTTGGGCCTGGAGCACGGGGTCCGGGAGGGCGCGCAGCCCCTGCGTGGCGACGAGGTGCGGCGCGGTCGTCAGATGGGCGTGGGCGGCACGGAACGCCTGCGCGGCCCGGCGGCCCGCCCCGGTGACCCGTCGGGCGGCGACGGCGGCGATGACAAGCCCGCTGACCGCGCCGAGCAGGATCGCGGGCAGCGCCTTCAGGACGAACGGCAACGGCATGTCGAAAGGGGAGTCGAGGGGGGAGTCGTGCGTCATGTACTGGAGGACCGTGACCCCGATGGAGAGGGGAAGCGCGGCGAAGCAGCTCAGGCCCTGGATCAGCCCCCACCGCCGTACGGGACGGCTCGCGGCGGGCGGGACGAGCAGCCCGCGCTCCGCGAGCCCGTCGCCGATCTCCTGCACCGCCGGGTGGCGCATCACCGCTTCCCGCACCACGTGCAGGGCGCCGCTCGGTGCGGTGGACAACTCCTGGAGCACGGCGCGCTCCACCGGATCGTTCGCCTGCGCACGCTGTACGGAGACGATGCCGGGGCCGCCGATGAGCACCCGGCCGTCCGTGTACAGGGCGACGAGCGCGGTGTCCGCGACCCTGGCCGGACCGCCGTTCAGGAACGCCGCCTCGTAGAGGTCATGGACGAGCGGGGAGCAACCGGCCGAGGTGCGGCGGGACCTCGATGCGACCGCCTTCACGACGAGGAGCACCGTGGAGAGGGCGACCGCGAGGGTCAGCAGCAGGGCGATCGTGTTCACGGCGGTTCACTTTCCTACGAGGACGGCACGTGCCGCACGGACGAGACGGGTGGTCCGGCGCGGCGGACGGGTGCCGGAGCGGTCCTCCCACCAGTGGGTCAGCCGGCGCTGTGCCACGGGGTCGGGGAGGCCGCCGGAGATCAGGACGTGCTCCGCGAAGTCGAGGGCGTCACGCCGGTAACCGCCGCTCATCGGGCGGGACCTGGCGTACGCGAGAAACGCGGCGCGGTAGCCGTCGCCGAGGATCTCCGGCAGCTCGGGCGCCACCTTGGCGACGACACCGGCGCGCTTGGCGGCCAGCGCCCGGCTCTGCACCCGCAGCCGCCGGTGGTCGAAGCGCTCGGGGGCCGGGGTGCCCGCGACGAGCGCGGAGAGCAGTGCGGTCTGGGCGACGGCGGTACGGTCGCGGGCTCCGGGGCGCGCGGGGAGCGTCTCCGTACGGGCGACCCCGGCTTCGGCGCGTGCGGCAGGTGTCTCCGTACGAGCCCCGGATCCGGTCGCGGACGCCCCGGGTCCGGTCGCGGACGCGTCGGCTTCGGTTGCGCCCACCCCGGGTCCGGTGGCGAACGCGTCGGCTTCGGTTGCGCCCACCCCGAGTCCGGCCGCAGATGCCCCGGTTTCCGTTGCGGACGCCCCGGGTCCGGTGGCGGACGCGTCGGCTTCGGCCGAACGGCGCGTACGTGAGTCGGCTGTCGGGGCCGCCGTCCGCAGCGTGGCCCGGATCGTCTCCAGTTCGGCCGCCAGCTCCGCGCCGGGCGGGAAGGCGTCGTCGCGCTCCAGCAGCACGCCCGGCGGGTCGACCCGGGAGCGCAGTTCGGCCAGGACGCCGAGGACCGGGGCCGTCACCGGGTGGGCGTGCGTGTCGTGCCAGACGCCGTTCTTCTCGATACCGCCCGCCACATGGACGTACGCGATGGCCTCCACCGGCAGCTCGTCCAGCGCCTTCGCCGGGTCCTCGCCCCGGTTGACGTGGTTGGTGTGCAGGTTGGCCACGTCGATCAGCAGCCGCACCCCGGTCCGCTCGACCAGCTCCGCCAGGAACTGCCCCTCGGTCAGCTCCTCGTCCGGCCAGGAGATCAGCGCCGCGATGTTCTCCAGGGCCAGCGGCACGGGCAGCGAGTCCTGGGCGATGCGCACGTTCTCACAGAGCACCTCCAGCGCGTCCCAGGTGCGCGGGACCGGCAGCAGGTGGCCCGCCTCCAGCCTCGGCGTGGCGGTCAGCGGCCCCCCGGCCCGTACGAACGCGATGTGCTCGGTCACCAGCGGCGTACCGAGCAGCTCCGCCCGCGCCGCCAGCCCCGCGAGCCGCTCGGCGTCCGGGCGGTCCGCGCCGCCCAGGCCGAGCGAGACGCCGTGCGGCACGACCGTCACCCCACGGTCCCGGAGCCGTACCAGGGAGTCCGGGAGGTGGTCGGCGCAGAGGTTCTCCGCCACCGCCTCCACCCAGTCGATCCCCTTGAGCGCCTCCACCTCGGCCGCGATCTCCGGCCGCCAGCCGATTCCGATGCCCAGCTTCATGGTGTCCCCCTCCTCCGCTCTGTTCAGGGGTCATGGCCCCGCCAAGCGGTGGTGAACCCGAACAGGGGACGTTCAGAGGAGGATTTGAGGTTTCGGCACGGCGGATTCGTTACGGCACCGAGAGCTTGCGCCGGGCGCCGAAGGCTCGCGTCAGCTCTCGTCAGCGCTTGTCAGGTCCCGTCTGTTCTCGTCAGGTCTCGTTTGCTCTCGTCACGGCATCGGCGGCATCGTCGGCGGCACCGGGCGGGAGGTGAACGACTGGTCACCGGAGGGTGTGACCGGCACCGGGGCCAGCGGCACCTGCCCCTCCCGTGGCGCCGGGGGACCCGAGGGGCTGGCCGTGGACCCGCCGGCCGCCTCGCGTGCCAGGGCGTCGAAGTCGACGAAGCCGGTCGCCTCCAGCATGGTGATGTGGTCCAGCACCGTCTGGTTGGCGTCGCTCGCGAGCTGCCGGATCAGGGTGTTGCGGGTGGTGTGCCGGACCTGGCCGATCAGCCCGAAGACCTTGCCGTGGGCGGCCCGCAGGATATTGGCGAACTTCCGCTCGTACTCGTCCCCGCTCGCCGCCGTCAGCTCCCGCAGCCACTCCTGCTGCTGCTCGGTCGGCTGGTTGGGCAGCTCCACCCCGAGCTTGGCGGCCACGTCCCGGGCCCGCCGGTCCAGGTCGGTGTGGCCGACGACCAGATGGTCCCCGGCGGCCTTCGTCGCCTCGCTGGGCGCCCGCTCGATCGCCTGCTGCCCGGCGGGCAGCTCCCACAGCCCCGCGAGCCGCACCTTGACCAGGAAGTCCCGGTCGGTCGCGGAGAGCGGTCCCCACTGGGTGCCGACGCTGGAGGCGTTGAGGTTCGCCTCGCCGGTGCCCGACCGGTCCGCGTAGGACCAGACGGGGAAGGCGAGCGCGCCGAGTGTGGCGACCAGGGCCGCGATGATGAGGGCCGTTCCGTTGATGCGTCGCAACAAGGTGTCTCCCGGGCCGAATGTGACAGCGTGGATCGCCAACCGACTAGCCCTGCAGGCTACTTGGCGGTAGTGCCGGTGGGGCAGTATCGGGAGATACGTAGTCCGGCGCAGAAACGCTCAGCTACGGGCGACTCATTTTCCGGCCTTGAAGAGTTCGGCTCCGGCCCTGAAGAGTTCGGCCCTAGAAGAGTTCGGCCTCGGAGAGCTCACTCTTGGAGAGTTCGGCCCTGGAGCGTGTCGAGCTGGTCGGCCAGATCGGCCAGCCCGTCGGCGTACAGGTCGAACCGGTCGGATGCGGCGGGCGGGTCGCCGACGGGCCGCCCGACATAGGCGGTACGGAGCCCGAGGCTCTGCGCCCCGCGCAGGTCCCAGGCGTGGGCGGCGACCATCAGCAGCCGCTCGGGCGGCAGCCCGGAGACGGTGACGGCCAACTCGTATACGGCCGGGGCCGGTTTGAAGGCCCGGGCGTCCTCGGCGGAGAGGGCCTGGTGCCAGCGGAGCCCGGCGTGGGCGTTGAGCCCCAGCAGGGCGGTCCGGCTCGCGTTGGAGAGCCCGATCAGCGGGAACCGCCCGGCGAGCCGGGCGAGCCCGGCCACGGTGTCGGGCCACGGCGGGAGGCGCCGGGCCGACAGGGCCAGCGCCGCCACGGCGTCGGGGTCGTCGACCCCGGCGGCCTCGGCCACGCGCAGGGCGGCTTCCCGGTCGAGGGCGTCGCTGGGGAGGTAGGGCCGGACGCCGTCGAGAATGCGGCGCTGCTCCTGCTCGATGTGCCGCTGCCACAGCAGCAGGAGCCGCTCGGTACCGGCACCGTCGAGTGACGGGTCCAGCGCGCGGATTCCGGCGCGGATTCCGGCGGGTTCGTCGACGAGCGTGCCGAGCACGTCGAAGACAAGGGCATCGATCTCCAACTCTGACATGGGCGGGGTCTCCTCCTGGCTCTCTGATCTTCCTGGCCATCCTGCCGGGAAGTCGGTTGCGGGGCGAGGGAGTTGCCCCACGGCCCGGCACCCGGGGGCGGGGAGGCGAGGAGGCGGGGCGGGAATGTGATGCGTATCGCTCTCCGGCCGCCTCGGGCCGGGCATGCGTGATCATGACCGGCATGGACACTCGTTTCGTCGGTATCGCCGAAGTGGCCGGGACCCCGTCGGTGGCGGTCGTGGTCGACGTCATGCGTGCGTTCACCGTGGCTGCCTGGGCCTTCGCCCAAGGGGCGGAGAAGATCGTTCTCGCCGAGTCGCTGGACGGTGCCCGGGCGCTGAAGGCCCGCCACCCGGATTGGGTGGCGCTCAAGGACGGGCCGCCCGCGCCCGGCTTCGATCTGGTCAACTCGCCGGGCATGCTGCGCTCCGTCGACCTCGGCGGGCGCACCCTCGTGCAGAAGACCACGGCGGGCACGGTCGGCGCCCTCGCGGTCAAGGAGGCTTCGCTGGTGCTGTGCGCGAGCTTCGTGGTGGCGGAGGCGACGGCCCGGCTCCTGCGGGCACGCGGGAGCGACAGCGGCAGTGTCACGTTCGTGGTCACCGGCGAGGACGGGCAGGCCGAGGAGGACCTGGCATGCGCTCAGTACATCGCCCGGAGGGCCACCGGGGCCGGGACGACGGACGCGGCTGGATTCCTCCGCCGCGCCGCCGGGTCCCGGGCCGCCGCCGAACTGGCGGAGGGGGTGCGGCGGGGAGTCCACCCCGATGACGTCGGACTCTGCGTCGAACTCGACCGGTTCCCCTTCGCCATGGTGGCGGCCCTGGAGGGCCCGCTCATGGTCCTGCGTCCGTGCGCGGTGCCTTCGCCTGCGGACAACACCCCGATGTGAGGCACCTCTTCGCGCCCGGGCGTCGGCCGATCAGCGGCGGGCCCGTACGCCCGGCAGCGGGCAGAGACGCAGGCCGCCCTCCACGGCGACGGTGGGGCCGGGGGCGATCTCGGTGAAGCCCGCGTCGCATACCACGGGCAGGCCGCTCGTGGTCAGTTCCCGCCAGCGTTCCGGGGTCGCGGTGGCCACCGACAGCGGGAACCCCGCCTCGCGCCACGCCTTGCGCTCGGTGTCGGAGAGCTCCCACCAGGCAAGCTGGGCGCCGTGGCCGACCTGCGCCATCGTCTTGCCCGCCGACATCTCCAGCTCCGGGTTGAGCCACAGCACCGGGCCCGCCGGGTCGGGGGCGGCGGGCGGCTCGGGGTCGTCCAGGTCGGTGCCCGAGACCTGGAGCTTGGCCAGCTCCTTGGGCCAGCCGTCCAGGGGGATCGGCGGGTACACCCGTACCTCCGCGCTCCCACCCGTCACCGTGATCCCGGGCAGCGCGGCCGCCTTGCGCCACTCCGCGCCGCGCGCCCGGCGCACCACCTTGCGGATACGGGCGTCCTCCCAGTCCCGCATCGCCCCGGCCCACTCGCCCTCGCCGGTGGACCGCTCGTCGGCCAGGATCGTGAGCACCGCACGGGCAGCGGTGCGCAGGGCGTCCGTACGGCCGGGCGGGTCCGTCTTCTCCAGGTGCACCACGAGCGGGAGCACGTACTGCGGGGCTTCGTCCCGGTCGGCCGGGCCGTGCTGGGCGGGGGTCTGGGAGGTGTCGTCGCTGCTCACCGTCCCAGTCTGCCAGGCGGGGCGGGTCACCTCCTTGGCGTAAGGGACCGGTCCGGGTGAGGATGCACCGCATGAAGAGCGATCTGTTTTCCAGCGAGCACATGGCCCAGCAGGCCACCGCCCCCGGCATGACCCTGCAGAACTCCAAGTCGATCAAGTACGCCGTCAACGGGGAGATGCACGCCCGCCAGGGCTCCATGATCGCCTTCCGCGGCAACCTCCAGTTCGAGCGCAAGGGCCAGGGCATCGGCGGCCTGCTCAAGCGCGCGGTCACCGGTGAGGGACTCGCGCTCATGGCCGTACGCGGGCAGGGCGAGGCCTGGTTCGCGCACGAGGCCGCCAACTGTTTCATCCTGGAGATGGACCAGGGCGACCAGATCACCATCAACGGCCGCAACGTCCTCTGTTTCGACGCCACGCTCTCGTACGAGATCAAGACGGTGAAGGGCGCCGGAATGGTCGGCGGCGGCCTCTTCAACAGCGTCTTCTCCGGCTACGGCAAGATCGGCCTGATGTGTGAGGGCACCCCCATAGTGATCCCGGTGACGGCCGCCCAGCCGGTGTACGTGGACACGGACGCGGTCGTCGGCTGGAGCCAGCAGCTCACGACCTCCCTGCACCGCTCGCAGAGCGTCGGGTCGATGGTGCGCGGCGGCTCGGGCGAGGCCGTGCAGCTGATGCTCCAGGGCGAGGGGTTCGTCATCGTGCGGCCCAGCGAGGCGAGGCCCGACCGGACGTCCAACTGACAGCCGGGTTACGTACGCTCGTGGACATGGACGACGCCTCGTACTGCGCAACGCCCGCACCCCTGCCCGTACCCGCGAGCGGGGGTGCGGCGGCGTTCGCGGAGTGCGTGCTCTGCCGCGAGCCGACCGAGTACCCGGAGTCGACCAGGGGCGCCACGCTCTGCCCGGTCTGCGCCTGGCAGGAGGCGGGACGCTCGGCCTGCTCCGGCTAGGTCCTGTCGTCGAACTGCCGCCTGCCGCGCGACGCCTGGCACGCACGCTCGCAGCGTTGCCGAAATGGCCAAGTAGCTCCGCTACGAGACCATTCCGGCGCCTTGCGATCGCACGCACCATGCGCCGCGCGGCCGCCCTTCGGGCGACGACGGCAGTTTGACGACAGGCCCTAGGGGAGCCCCCCGCCCGAGGGGATTCAGCCCTCCATCAGCTCCGACACCTTCACGAACCGGTAGCCCCGCTTCCGTAGTTCCGGAACGATTCTGCTGACCGCCTCCCGGGTGACCGGCGCCGCGCTGCGCGTGCAGTGCATGACCACCAGGGACCCGGGCCGCACCCCGTCCAGCACCTGATCGGCCACCGCCCCCGCATCCGTCGCGAACGCGTCGCCGCTCACCACGTCCCACTGCACCGCCGTCACGTTCGCCGGGGTCAGCGCGTGCAGGGCCGCGTCGTCGTAGCAGCCGCCGGGGAAACGGAAGTACGGCACCACGTTCCGTACGCCCGCCTCCCGGAACGCCGAGAAGGCCCGCTCCACATCGCGCGCCATGGCGTCCTTCGCGACCACCGGAAGGCCGTAGCAGTCGGCGGTGAAGGCGTAGTGGCTGTACGAGTGGTTGGCGACCTCGAACAGGTCGTCCGTTCCGATGCCCTTCGCCTGTGCCGGGTACTCCTCCGCCCAGCGTCCCGTCATGAACACGGTCGAGGGCACCTTCAGCCGCCGCAGCAGCGCGATCAGCTCCGGGTTGTCGAAGCGCTCGCCCGCCTTCGCCCGGGGGCCCTGATCGGCCGTCATGTCGGCGTCGAAGGTGAGCGCCACGACCTTCTCTGCCGCGGCCTTCTCCGCCGCGTCGGCGCCCGTCGCGCTCCCGCCCGTCGCGCCCGTCTGCCTTCGCTCGAAGACCGGGGTGCGCCTCGCCGGGCCGGGAGCCATCGTGGGCGGCTTCTTCGGTACGGGGGTGGGCGCGGCAGCCGTAGGAGTGGGCGTGGGGCCGGGTGCGGGAGCGGCGCCCCCGCACCCGGCCAGGGCGCCACCGATCAGCACCCCCGCGACCATCAGGACAGTCGTCTTCCGTTTCCGTGCAGTAGTGATCACTCACGGAAAATATCGGACATTATGCTTTTACGGCTTATATGGCGCTCCGATGTCGCCCCCCTCAACGCCACGGCCCCGTCACCGCGAACGTCGTCCCCGGCGTGTAGCAGTTCACGTACATCGTCGAGCCGTCCGGCGAGAACGTGACTCCCGCGAACTCGCCCCACTCCGGATCCTGCGGCGTTCCGATGTTCTGCCGCCCGCGCGCCATCGTGTACACCTCGCCCCGCCGCGTCACCCCCAGCACATGCTGCGCTCCGCCGCCGTCCTCGCAGACCATCAGCCCGCCGTCGGAGGCCAGGCAGATGTTGTCCGGGGACTCGCCGGGGAGCTGGATGTCGGTGTCCGGGCCGAAGACCACCACCAGGGTCAGGCGGCGCTTCCCCGGCTCGTAGCGCCACACCTGGCCGTAGTGGTCGGCCGCCGAGCCCTCGTCGCTGCGGGCGAAGCTGGAGACGAAATAGACGGACGCGCCGCCCCAGTAGCAGCCCTCCAGCTTCTGGGCGTGCGTGATGCCCTTCGGGCCGAAGTCCTGGAGACGGATCGGGGTTTCGGCCGCCAACGGGTCCGGTACGGGTACCCACTCGACCCGGTCGAAGCTCGCGCCGGTCTCCTGGATCACGGAGAGGTCGGGCAGGCCCGGCACGCGCATCGCCTCCAGCGCCCCGCCCGCCCGCAGCGAACCGGTGCCGCCGAGCGGCTTCTCGGGGAGGAAGCGGTAGAAGAGCCCGAACGGCTTGTCGAACGCGTCCTCCGTCTCGTACACGATCCCGCTCTTCGGGTCGACCGCGACCGCCTCGTGCTGGAAGCGGCCCATCGCGGTCAGCGGGACCGCCCCGGTGCGGCGCGGGTCGGCGCCGTCCACCTCGAAGACGAAGCCGTGGTCCTTGGCGTACCCGTTGGTCCCGGCCCTGTCCTCGGTCTCCTCGCAGGTCAGCCAGGTGCGCCAGGGAGTGGGCCCGCCCGCGCAGTTCACCGCCGTACCGGCGATGGCGACCCGCTCGCCGAGCACCCGGTTCCGGCCGCCCAGCTCCAGGGACGTACAGCCGCCCCTGGCCGCCGGGTCGTAGGTCAGGCCGTCGACGGCCGGGACGCCGATCTTCGCCGTACGCCGGTTCTCGTGGTTGCGGACCAGGTGGACCCGGCCGTGGTGGCCCGCGAAGGCGGCCATGCCGTCGTGGTTGCTGGGCACCTCGCCCTCGCCGGAGCGCAGCGGGTCGCCCTCCCGGGACAGCACCCGGTAGCGGAAACCTTTCGGCAGGTCGAGCAGGCCGTCCGGGTCGGGGACGAGAGGACCGTAGCCGCCATGGCCCCGGGCGGCGGCCGTGCCCGTGAAGAGTTCGGAGAAGGCCCCGGTGAAGGCGATCGCGGCCGCTGCGCCGCTGCCTGCCAGGACCTGCCGTCGTGTTGCGGTGTTCCGGGATACGGAGGACATGAGGTGACTCCCTGTTGGCGGACAGGTGAAGTGACCCGCATGTGTGTAGCACGCACAGAGGCGCGGGGGAACCATACGCGCCCCCGCGCCCCGTGCTGCTGCTGGGACGGCCCATCGAGCCGGCCCATCGAGCCGGGCCGTCGAGCGCACGGCCTTCGAGAACGGCCGTGCTGCCGCGTCAGGCCAGCGAGGCCGACAGGGTGATCGCCGTACCCGACAGCGCCTGGCTGACCGGGCAGTTCGCCTTGGCGTCCTCGGCCGCCTTCACGAAGCCCGCCTCGTCGAGACCGGGGACCTCGCCCTGGACGGTGATGTGGATGCCGGTGATGCCGGTGCCGGGCTGGAAGGTGACCTCAGCCTTCGTCTCCAGCTTGGTGGGCGGGGTGCCCGCCCCGGCGAGACCGTGCGAGAGCGCCATCGAGAAGCAGCTGGAGTGCGCGGCCGCGATCAGCTCCTCGGGGCTGGTCTTGCCGTTCGCCGCCTCCGAGCGGGCCGGCCAGGAGACGGGGTAGTCACCGATGCCGGAGGAGTCGAAGGTGACGACCCCCTTGCCCTCGATGAGGTTGCCTTCCCAGACCGTGTGCGCCTGACGCGTGGTAGCCATGCTGGATCCCTTCGAACGGAACGGTGTACGCGGTGGTACGGAAGTTGTCCGCGGTGGTACGCGAACGGAGTGAACGGTGTTACGGGTACGCCGCGAACGGGCACCCGGTGTCACCCCCCGAACCTACTGCGCCACCAGGCCCTTCGCGTCACGTGCCAGTGCCGTCAGCCGCGAGATCGCCCGGAAGTATTTCTTCCGGTACCCGCCGTTCAGCATCTCGTCGCTGAACAGCCGGTCGAACGGCAGCCCGGAGGCCAGCACCGGCACCTCGCGGTCGTACAGCCGGTCGGCCAGCACCACCAGGCGCAACGCGGTCGACTGGTCGGGCACCGCCGTCACCCCGGTCAGGCAGACCGCGCCGAGCTCGTCGGTCAGCGCCCCGTACCGGCTCGGGTGCACCCGGGCCAGGTGCGCCAGCAGCCCCGGGAAGTCGTCCAGTGAGGCCCCCGGCGTGGCGTACGCGGCGCGGGTCACCTGCTCGTCGGAGTACGGCGGCGGGGCCTCGGGCAGCCCGCGGTGCCGGTAGTCCTCGCCGTCGATGCGCAGCGGGCGGAAGTGCGCGGACAGCCCCTGGATCTCGCGCAGGAAGTCGGCGGCGGCGAACCGGCCCTCGCCCAGCTTGCCCGGCAGCGTGTTCGAGGTCGCGGCGAGCGCCACCCCGTGCTCCACGAGGCGGCTGAGCAGTGAGGAGACCAGCACGGTGTCGCCCGGGTCGTCGAGCTCGAACTCGTCGATGCAGAGCAGCCGGTGCCCGCTCAGGGTCTGCACGGTCTGCTGGAAGCCCAGCGCACCCACCAGGTTCGTCAGCTCCACGAACGTGCCGAACGCCTTCAGCGAGGGCTCGGCGGGCGTGGCGTGCCAGAGGGAGGCGAGCAGGTGGGTCTTGCCGACGCCGTAGCCGCCGTCGAGATACACCCCGCGCGGCCCGGTCGGCTTCCTGTCCGGCTTCCTGCCCCCGAACCACTTCCGGCGCCCGGCACCCGTGGCGTGCGACCCGCCGAGCCCGGCGGCGAAGCCGGACAGCACGGTCACGGCCTCGCTCTGGCTGGGCTGGTTCGGGTCGGGTACGTAGGTGTCGAAGCGCACCGAATCGAAGCGCGGCGGCGGCACCATCTCCGCGACCAGACGGTCGGCGGGGACGCGCGGCTCGCGGGCGCACAGGGACAGCGGGGCCGTTTCGGCAAGGGGGCTCTGCCCCGGAAACGCGGTGGAGGACGACACAACTCTCCACCCTAAGGCCCGTGCCAGACTGCAACCCATGCGAAGCCTGTTCCCTGTGACGGACCTGACAACGAGCACCCCCGGTGGCGAGGAGGGGCCCCGCCTCCGTACGGACCGCGAGTGGAGCCTCGACGAGCTGGCCGAGGCGTACGCGTACCCCTCGGACCTTCCCGCCGAAGGGCCCGGGAGCGCCTGGCTGCGCGCCAACATGGTCTCCACCCTCGACGGGGCCGCCCAGCACGACGGCCGCTCGCAGCCGATCTCCTGCGCCGCCGACATGCGGATCTTCGGCACCCTGCGGGCCCTGGCCGATGTGGTGATCGCCGGGGCCGAGACCGTACGCCTGGAGGGGTACCGTCCGGCCCGCGCCCGGGAGGCCTTCGCGGAGCGGCGGGCGGCGGCCGGGCAGGGGCCCGCGCCCGCGATCGCGGTGGTGAGCGGCTCGCTGGACCTGGACTTCTCGCTGCCGCTGTTCACCGGGCCACTGGTGCCGACCCTTGTGGTGACCGGTGCCGGGGCTCCCTCCGACCGGATCGCCGCTGCCCGGAAGGCGGGCGCGGAGGTGGTGATCGCGGGCGAGGGCACCCGGGTGGACCCGGCGCGTGCGGTGCGCGAGCTGGCGGACCGGGGGCTGCGGCGGCAGCTCACCGAGGGCGGGCCCCGGCTGCTCGGCCAGTTCGTGGCGGCGGGCGCGCTGGACGAGCTGTGCCTGACGCTCTCCCCGATGCTCACGGCCGGGGACGCGCAGCGGATCGCCGGAGGTCCCGGAGTGACCTTGCCGGAACGTTTCGCCTTGGCGTCGCTGCTGGAAGAGGACGGGTTCCTCTTCAGCCGGTACTGCCGGAGGGACGCACGGTAACCGGGGGAGGGACGCGCGGTAACCAGTGGGGGGACACTTAGCGGAATTACCCGTTCCGGTTAGCTCCGGCTGGGCACACTTACCTCTGCAGTCCCCGTGGAAGCACGGGGAAGGATGGTTTCAGCAACCGACCGTCGACGGCCGAGCCGGCTGTCGGCGAGACGCAGAAGCGGAAGGGCGCCTGTCGTGTTCACAAGCGTTTTGATGATCGAGAAGCCGCTCACTCCCGAGGACGTGGATTTCGTCACCACCCTCCACGGCGAGGAGCGGATCTCGTTCGTCGTTCTGTTGCAGCCGCGCGGCGACCAGGCCGATGTCCTGCTGCGCGCGATCGACGACGTGGCGATGGGGGACCTCAAGGAGGCCATCCGCGAGGCGGAGAAGCCGGAGGGCAAGGAGGCCCGCGAACCGGCCGAGATCGGCCTGGAGTACTCCCTACGAGCCCTGCGCGAGGCGGGCGCCGAAGCGGTCGGGCAGGTGATCGAGGACCACCCCCTGGACAAACTGACGACCGTCGTCGAGGAGGCGGGCGCCGACGAGGTCATCGTCCTGACCGCCCCGCACTACGTGGAGGAGTTCTTCCACCGGGACTGGGCCTCCCGGGCCCGGCACAAGGTCGGCGTCCCGGTGCTCAAGCTCTTCGCGCACAGCGAATAGGCTGGTCTCGCGGTCCGGAGTGGCACCGGTCCCGCAGACTCAAGCGCACACCCCAGAGGAGCACAGATGGCACCCGGCATCCCCGCCGCCATGGAACGACCGCACTTCATCGGCATCGGCGGCGCCGGAATGTCGGGCATCGCGAAGATCCTCGCCCAGCGCGGAGCGAAGGTGGCGGGCAGCGACGCCAAGGAGTCCGCCACCGCCGAGTCGCTGCGGGCGCTGGGGGCGACCGTGCACATCGGGCACGAGGCCCGGCACCTGGCCGACGACGCGTCCTGCGTGGTCGTCTCCAGCGCCATCCGCGCCGACAACCCGGAGCTGCTGCGCGCCGCCGAACTGTCCATCCCGGTGGTACACCGCTCCGACGCGCTGGCCTCCCTGATGAACGGCCTGCGCGCCATCGCGGTGGCGGGCACCCATGGCAAGACCACCACCACCTCCATGCTGGCCGTCGCCCTCTCCTCGCTGAGCCTGGCCCCCTCGTACGCCATCGGCGGCGATCTGGAGGGCCCCGGCACCAACGCCACGCACGGCGAGGGGGACATCTTCGTCGCGGAGGCGGACGAGAGCGACCGCAGCTTCCAGAAGTACGACCCCGAGGTCGCGATCGTCCTCAACGTCGAGCTGGACCACCACGCGAACTACGCCTCGATGGACGAGATCTACGACTCCTTCGAGACGTTCGTCGGCAAGGTCGTCCCCGGCGGCACCCTGGTCATCTCCGCCGACCAGCCCGGCGCGGTCGAGCTGACCCGCCGGGTCCGCGACCTCTCGGACCTCAAGGTCGTCACGTACGGCTCCGCCGAGAACGCCGACGTCCGCGTCCACAAGGTCACCCCGCGCGGCCTGACCAGCGAGGTCACGGTCCTGCTCAACGGCAAGTTCCTCACGTTCACCGTGTCGGTCCCCGGCAGCCACTACGCCCACAACGCGGTCGCCGCCCTCGCCGCCGGGGTCGCCCTCGGCATCCCCGCGCACAACCTGGCCTCGGCCCTCGGTTCGTACACCGGGGTCAAGCGCCGCCTCCAGCTCAAGGGCGAGGCGGCGGGCGTGCAGGTCATCGACTCGTACGCGCACCACCCCACCGAGATGACCGCCGACCTGGAGGCCATGCGCGGCGCGGCCGCCGACGCCCGCATCCTGGTCGTGTTCCAGCCGCACCTGTTCTCCCGTACGCAGGAGCTGGGTACGGAGATGGGCCAGGCCCTCGCCCTGGCCGACGCCTCCGTGGTCCTGGACATCTACCCGGCCCGCGAGGACCCGATCCCGGGCATCACCAGCGCCCTGATCATCGACGCGGCGAAGGCGGCGGGCGCCGAGGTCACCGCCGTCCACGACCAGGACGCGGTCCCGGCCGCCGTCGCGGGAATGGCGAAGCCCGGTGATCTCGTTCTCACCATGGGAGCGGGCGATGTCACCGACCTCGGCCCGCGCATCCTGGACCACCTGTCGAGCGACCGGTAGTCGAGCGACCGACTGCCGAACCGAGGGAGCGAGCCGTGCCGTACGACGTCGAGAAGCCGGACGAGCAGTGGCGGGCGGAGCTGACCCCCGCCGAATACCAGGTCCTGCGCCAGGCCGGCACCGAACCCGCCTTCCGCGGTGAGTACACCGACACCAAGACGGCGGGCGTCTACTCCTGCCGGGCCTGCGGAGCGGAGCTGTTCCGCTCCGACACCAAGTTCGAGTCCCACTGCGGCTGGCCGTCCTTCTACGACCCGAAGGACACGGACGCGGTCGAGCTGGTCGAGGACCGCGCCCACGGCATGGTCCGCACCGAGGTCCGCTGCGCCCGCTGCGGCTCACACCTGGGCCATGTCTTCGAGGGCGAGGGCTACCCGACCCCCACGGACCAGCGGTACTGCATCAACTCGATCTCGCTGACGCTCGCGCCGGACGAGAGCTGACGCCGACGCTGACGCCGACGCCGCTGGACAGCCCCGACAGCCGAGTGCCCCGGCCACCGGAACCCTCAGGTTCTCCGGTGGCCGGGGCACTGTCATGAGGCCGCCCGTCCCGCAGGGAGTGCTTACCGCCGCAGGGGGCGCTTACCGGCGATCACTCCCTGCGATCACTCGCCGCCGTTGCCGCCGTCGCGGCCGTTCTCGGCAGCCTCGTAGCGCAGCAGCGGGTGGATGACGCCGGGGAAGACCCGGGCCCGTACGACCTCCTCGGCGGAGCCGCCCTGCACGACCGTCTCCGCGACACCCCAGGGCCGCCCGGCCAGGTGGACGGTCAGGGTGTACGAGGAGGAGCAGCCGGTGCACTCGTAACGGTCGGCCCAGGTCTCGACCTCGGTGGTGGAGCCCGGGTAGCGCTTCACATGGCGGTGGAGGGCGTGACAGCGGTCGCAGGTCTCACCCGGCTCACAGGTCCCGCCGCACGGACACGGCACGTCGAAGGAGTCGGCGGGCTTCCAGCGCTGTACGAGGACGGCCTCGCGGGTGGCGCCCATGTCCTTCATGGCCTTGAGGTTGCGGGCGGCGACGTTGTACGACTCGCCGGTGGCGGCCATCCGGTCACGGATGACGTCCTTGCGTCCACGGTTGGTCGTCATACGGCTCCTCCGCCTGGGGTTCACGCAGCCCGCCAGGAGGCCCATGAGTCGATCAGTACCTCTTTACGTTACCCGCCCGGCACCGCTGCCCGGACCGGGCGGGTTTCCGCGGTGACCGCTACGTTCCGCGCACGGTAGTGGTGGTCAGAGGGCGTCCAGGTTCACGGCGGAGGCGATGGCGTGGGACCCGGCCTCGTTGGGGTGCAGGCCGTCCGGGTGGACGTAGCCGGGGCGCGGCAGGGCGGGAGCGGTGGGGTTCGCGAGGGCTCGGTCGACGTCGAGGACGGAGTCGTACGCACCGCTGGTGCGAATCCAGTGGTTGACGGCGGCCCGGGTCTTCTCGCCCTGTCTGCTGTAGACGGGGAAGCGTGCGCCCTTCATGGGCAGGATGGTCGCGCCGACGGCCTTGATGCCGCGGGCGTGGGCGGCGCGTATCAGCTCCTTGTGAGCGTTGATGATCTGGTCCGCGCTCACCTGGGGTGCGGAGCCCATGCAGGGGTCGCCCATCTTGGCGGCGCCGATGTCGTTGCCACCCAGGTGGATGATCACCGAGCGCACGTCGTCGCGGTCGAGCACGTCGCGCCGGAAGCGGTCGGTGGCCTTGTCCCCGTAGCAGGGGGAGTCGTTGAGAATCCGGTTTCCGCTGATGCCGGCGTTGACCACGCCCAGCGGGCGGCGGTCGGCAGCGATGCGTTCGGCGAGCTTGTCCGTGAAGCGGGTGTCGGTGCCGGGCGGCGCCCCCGTCCCGTCCATGAGCGAATCCCCGAAGGCGACCACGGTGCCGCGCCGAGGGGAGGCCTTCCCGGACACTTCCACACCGCTCAGGAAGTACCAGGCGCCCGTGGACGCAGTGAAGGCGTCGCCACCGTCGGCGTCGGTCAGATGGCGTCCGGAGGCACGGTACGAGGTGGCGGTGGTGAACCGGTGGAAGGTGGCCGGGCCGGTGCGGTCGGCGAAGTACAGGGTGACGGTCAGCTTCTCCAGGGGGGAGGTGCTCAGGGCCCTGGCATCGCTCGCGATGTCGCCTCCCGGAGCGATGGTGGCGCCCTGGGCCCCGTTGAACGTCAGCTTCCGTGCCGTGCCGGGCCAGACCTGGGCCTCACCGGCGGACCGGCCGACCGTCGCCGCGGTGATCCGCAGCGGCTTGGTGCCGTACGCGTTGGACAGCCTGATCCTTAACGTGGAGCCGCCGGTCGCGACGCGGACCACTTGGCGTACGGACTGGTCGGCGAATCCCTGTCGCGACCAGTTGGGCCCCCAGTCCTCGCTGCCCTCGACGGGCCGCTGCACGGCCGCGCCCCATGCCCCGGTCCACACCGGGCCTTCTGCGGCGTGCGGCTTCTGCCCCGCGTCCTGCTGTGCCACGGCCGCCGCCGCGACGACGAGCGTGGCGAGCGCCGCCGCGGTGGCGGCGAGCATGCCTCGCCGTCCCGTCTTCTTCAACGGCTTCAAAGGCTTCCACGGCTTCCACGGTTTCCGCAGTCGTGATTCTGCTGAATGCATCAGGGATCTCCTCGGCAAAAAAGAGTGATAAGGAGATCTCACCGTGTTTCGGGCCCGAGAACACCGGGGCTGGCCCCCGAATCGGTCCTCGGGTTAGCCCCAGGAACAGAAGGGATCACTCCTGCTCCGCGGACTCCTGTGCCCGGGTCAGTTCGGCCGTCGACCGGCGCAGGATCTCGACCGTGCCCGTGAGCCAGCGGGTGACCGCGGCGCGCTCCACCTCGTCCATGCCGTCCACGAGGCCGTTCATGGCCTCGGCCATCGGGGCGAAGAGCCGTGCCAGCTCCCGCCGGTGACCTGCCGTCACGCTCAGCGCGTACCTGCGCCCGTCCGAAGCGTCCTTGCGCCGGTCCACGTGCCCCAGCGCGGCCAGCCGGTGGACGATCTTGGTGATGGCCGCGTTGGACAGCCCGGTGCGGTCCACGAGCTGCCCGGGGCCGACCCCCGGCTCCGCCGCGATCAGGGAGAGGACCTTGTGCTCGGTGGCGTTGAGCCCGAGGTCAGCGGCGACGGCCTCGTGGAAGAGGATCACGCGCAGGCTCAACTCCTGCCCCATCGCCCGGCCGTCGGGGCCGCCGCTCTCCTGTGCCGTCATGACCACCGTCCCGGGAAAACTACTTCACTTCGGTGAAATACCTTGGCTGTGCTCGCCCCATGACAGCCACCTCTGTGACGTGTACGTCTCATCCGGACGGCTCCCTCCTCGACTCCCGCGCCCTGGCCCGCACCTTCGCGGCCTGCCTCGTGGCGTATCCGCCCCTCCTGGCGCTGCTGCTGATCCCGCAGCTGATGCGCAGCCGCGCAGGCTCCGAGGCCCTCCTCACGGTGGGCCTGCTCCTGCTGCTCGCCCTGGTCGTCGGCGCGGTGGTGCTCGCGCCCGAGGTGAGCGCGAAGGCGGCACCGGCCGGTGCCCACTGGCGCCCGGGCGCCGCCCGCACCCGGGTCCGTGCGCTGATCGGCGAGAGCCGCCGTACCTACCTGTGGCGTCTCGGGGAGTTCGTGGCGCTGTACATCGCGGCGCAGGGGGTCGGCGGCCTCGTCGCGTGGCTGCTGCCGCACGTCGCGGACAACCTGGCCCACGCCACCGACCCCACGGCGAGCCGCTGGATCATCGACTACCCGAACTACGCGGCCCAGGCAGGGGTGATGTACGTATGCGTCTGCTTCGCCCTCGCCTGGTACGCGACGCGGCTGCGCGCCGAGTCGGTCCGGGGCGAGGTCAGTGGTCGGAGTAGCTGAAGTCACCCATCGTCCAGGCGCTGACGTCCTCGATCGCCACGCGGTACATCCCGCCCGTCTCCGGGATCCCCACCGAACCCTGCAGAATCCGCGCCACATGGAAATGCAGATGCGTGGGCGGCCCCTCCTTGTGCGAGGTGGCCGTGAAGGCGGCGGAGAACTCGCTCAGACTGGCCGAGTCCGCCAGAACCTCCGACACCCGCTGCCTCCAGACGGCCTCGGGAGCCAGCCGGCCGGTGATGACGGCACCCCCGGCGACGACGGTCAGGGACATCTGGTTGCTGTTTCCGGACTCCACCAGGGTGGCCACAGCAACGAGCAACTCGTCAGGCTTCGACATGAACACGATTCTAGGGCCTCTCGTTTGGATCATGCCGGGCTCGCGGGCCCCGGTGTGCACATCTGCCGCGTCGCGCGCCGCGATCCACTTCACCGGCCGCCGTGACGGCGTGTCCATGGACACGGAGGGTGTCGATCTCCTCTGTCAGGGCATCTGCCAGAGCAGCACCGAGTCCTCGGCGTCCTCGTCGATCGCCATGCTGAGGCCGATCGCCACGGTCTTGCCGTCCGGGCTGACGGCCACCGCCTCGACCCGGTGGGGACACTCGTAGCTGCCGACCTCCTTCCCCGCGACCGTGTCCCACACGTGGACGGTCGAGCCGGCGCCGCCGACCAGGAGGCGTCCCTCCGGATGGAACGCGAGGGCCGTGGGCGAGTGTTTGAACCGGATGACCTCCGAGCGGGACTCGACGTTCCACAACGCGACGGTGTCGCTCTGCGCGTAGGCGAGGAGGCTCCCGTCCGGGCTGAACACGACGGCTTTGGCGTAGACGCTGCCCTTGATCCTGCCGGTGGCCTTGCCCTCGGGGGTCAGGGTCTCCAGGTAGTGCCAGCCGCTGACCAGCATCCCACCGTCGCCGCGGAACGCCACAGAGCCGCCGGAATTGCTCGTCGAGACGCTCCGGCGCTTGCCGGACGGCAGCTCCCAGAGGTGCAGGCCCTCCCCGCTGCTCACGGCCAGCCTCTTACTGTCCGCGCTGATCGCCAGTCCCATGGGCCAGCCCTTCTGGCCCGTGCCGCTCTCGGTCGACAGCGTGAACGTGTGCGCGATCTTGCCGGTGGCCGTGTCCCAGACGCGGACCCTGCCCTCCTCTGCCCTGACCAGGAAGCGGAGATCCCGGCTGAACACCGTGGGCTGCAGGAACGTCTGGGCGCCGATGTGGACCGGGTCGCCTGCCCCGGTGCTCGGATTCCAGCGCCGGATGGTGTCCTGGTCGGCGCCGTACAGGTGTCGGCCATCCTCGCTGAAGGCGAGCGTCCGCCCGTTCTTGAGGCCCTCCAGGTGGATGACCTTCTCGGCTCCGTCCGGCGTCGAAGCGCCTTGCGGGGAGCCGGGCTTGTCGCCGACGTCTGAGGAACCGCCCGCCTTGTCCTTGTTACGCAGAAGGACCGGCACCCCGACCGCCGTGGCGGCGGCCGCCGTCCCGAGCCCGGCGAACAGGAGCGTGCGCCGCGACAGCCCGCCCGGGCTCGGCCCGTCGCCCGCGGTGTCGGTGGTGCTCACCACCGGCCCGAACTCCGGTGGCGGGGGCCCGGGGGCTGTGGCGGCGGTCAGCGGGCGGGTCACCTGCGAGGGCGCGGCAGCCGCGGGCGCACTCGCGGGAGGCATGGGGATACGAGGGTCTACCGGGCCGGCCCCTACCGGCCGCGGCTCCGCACGTCGATTCCCGCCCGCGGCCGCCCGGGCCGCGAACCACCCGGGCAGCTCATCGACGGCCGGCCGCGCCTCGGGGGCCTTGGCCAGGCACGCGGCGAGCACCTCCCGCAGCGCACCGTCGTCGATGCCGTCGAGTGCGGGCGGCTCGTCCAGGATGCGCTGGACGATCTCGATCAGCGTGGGCGCGTCGAACGGCCCGTGCCCGGTCGCGGCGAATGCCAGGACCGAGCCGAGCGAGAACACATCGCTCGCCGCCCCCGCCCGGTCGGCGCGGATCTGCTCCGGCGACATGTACGAGTAGGTGCCCATGACCGTGCCCGTCGCGGTGAGCGAGCTGGCGTCCACGAGGCGGGCGATGCCGAAGTCGATGACGCGCGGCCCGTCGTCGGCGATGATCACGTTGCCGGGCTTCAAGTCCCGGTGCACCAGGCCGCACTTGTGGATCGCGGCGAGCCCTTCCGCGAGCCCCGCACCGAGCCGCAGCACGGCAGTGGCATCCAGCGGTCCGTTCCCGGCGACGACTTCGTACAGCGTCGGGCCCGGGATGAACGCCGTGACCAGCCACGGGGACGCGGCCTCGGGATCGGCGTCGACCACCTGCGCGGTGTGGAAGCCGCCCACCCGGGCCGCGTCCACCTCGCGCGCGAACCGCTCCCGGAACTGCGGGGCCGCCGAGAGCTCTCGCTTGATCAGCTTGACCGCTACTTTCCGGCCGCCCGGCGACGTACCGAGAAAGACCGATCCCATACCTCCCTCCCCGAGCCGTCCGTCCAGACGGTAGGGGCCGACCCATTGCGGATCGTCGGGCCTGAGTGCGTCCATGGGGTCCGTCCGGTGCGAGGGGAGGGGGGAAGAGAAGGAGGGGGAAGACAAGGAGGGGAGGAAGAGAAGGAAGGGGAGGGGAAGACGGAGGGGTGAAGAGGGGCAGCATGAGGCGGTGGCTTGAGCGGTCGCTCCGGCGCCGCCCCCCATGCCCTCATGGCAGCTGCCACAGTTGGACCGACGGCTCGACCCCGTCCTCGCCTCCCGCCGGGGTGCACACACCTGCCAGAGTCCTGCCGTCCGGCGTGAAGGCGAGGCGGCCGATGTAGGCCCGCATCGGGGTCTTCGGATCGCCGACGACCAGGGTGGTGGCGAGCTTCCCGCTGTCCGCGTCCCAGACGCTGACCGTGCGGCCGACGGTGTCCGTCTTCTCGACCTCCACGAAGCGGCCGCCTCCCACGACGATCGCCTTGCCCGAAGTCCCGGCGTCGGCGGGCCGGTATGCCGCGGTGTCGATGTGCTTGTGCCGGTCGGTGAGTTTCCTGGTGAGGCTTCCGGAGGCCACGTCCCACAGCTGGACGCCGGGGCCGTTCACGATGAGAGTCCTGCCGTCGGGGCTGAACGCCACCTCGTAGTAGTTCGCGGACCCGGTGTCGCCCAGGGTCCTCAGCAAGCGGCCGTTCGCGGTGTTCCACAACCGGATGCCGCTCCTGCCGTGTTCGCCGGTGACGCCGGCGAGGGTCGTGCCGTCCGGGCTGACGGCCAGGCACGTGACGAAGTCGTTCTCACTCCCGTACGCGGCCAGTTTCTTCTTCGGGGCCCCGCTGTTCGCGTCCCAGGCCATCAACTCCATGAGGGCACCGGAGTACAGGGTGGCGCCGTCGGCGCTGAAGGCCGTTGCCCAGACGGCATTGGTGTGGCCCTCAAACGTTGTCTTCTCGCGGCGCGCAGCGAGGTCCCACAGCCTCAGCGTCTTGTCATAGCTGCCCGTGGCGAGGAACTCTCCGTCCCGGCTGATCGCCAGGCTCTCGATCCGCCCCTCGTGGCCGGTGAGTTCGCCGACGGTCCTGGTGATGTCCCGGTCGGGGCTCTTGCTCGCACTCGGCTTGCTCTGCGGCTCGGCGGGTGAGGGTGCGTCCTTCGGCCACAGTACGAAGGCGGCGGGCACGGCGACCGCAGCGGTCGTGGCGGCGACCCCGCCGAACAGCAGGGCGCGGCGCCGGATCGGGCGGCCGACGGCGGGAGTTGCGGCCGGAAGCGGGGGCATGGCCGGTGCGGGAGGCGTGGCGGGGGCTGTGACAGCCAGCCTGCGCAGGATCTCGGAGGTCGGCGGGCGCCCGGCGGGGTCCTTGGTGAGGCAGTGGCCGACCAGGACGTGCAGGGGGCTGCCCACGGCGATGCCGGTGAGTACGGGTGCCTCGCTCGTGACCCGGTGGATGATCGCCAGGACCGTCGACGCGTCGAACGGGCCCCGGCCGGTGGCGGCGAAGGCGAGCACCGAGCCCAGGGAGAAGACGTCACTCGCGGGGGTCACCTGGGCAGGGGTGCGGATCTGCTCCGGCGACATATAGGCGTAGGTGCCGATGACGGTGCCGGGGTGCGTCATCGGTCCGGCGTCGGCCGCGTGCGCGATCCCGAAGTCGATGATGCGGGGGCCGTCGGCGGCGAGTATGACGTTGCCGGGCTTCAAGTCCCGGTGCACCAGATGGCAGTTGTGGACCGCGGCCAAGCCCTCGGCGATTCCCGCGCCCAGGCGGAGCACGGCCTCGGGAGGGAGCGGGCCCTGCGCGGTGACGACCTGCTGGAGCGTGGGGCCCGGGATGTACTCGGCGGCCAGCCAGGGCGATGCGGCCTCCGGATCGGCGTCGACGATCTGGGCGGTGTGGAATCCGCTCACCCGCCGTGCCGCCTCGACCTCGCGGGCGAATCGGGCGCGGAACTGAGCGGTGGCCGCGAGCTCCGGCCGGATGACCTTCACCGCGACCCCGCGTCCGCCCGCCGACGTTCCGAGAAAGACCTGCCCCATGCCGCCCGCGCCGAGCCGCCCTTCGAGCTGGTACGGGCCGATGCGCCGGGGATCCGAAGGGGCCAGAGGCTCCACCACGGCTACGCGGACCTTCCGGATATGCGTGTGATCATGCGGGGAATTCAACCATGGCCGGATGTACGGGGGAGTGGGACGCCGAGGGACTGCCCTCCCCTCGGTGCGGGCAGCCCGTCCGGTCAGCCTCGCCGTACCCGCCCCGCGATGCGGCGGCCCAGGCGGCCCAGCGGACTCGATCTGTTCCAGTCGCGGAAGGCGTTCGCCCGGCCGCTGCTGCCGGTCCGGCCCACCGTCTCCTCGACCTCCGCGACGGACTCGGCGGACATGCTCCGCACCGCCGGGCGCAGCACCTCGTCCAGGAGGGCGGCGGCCGTGGTCGTCCAGGCGGTGCCCGCGTGGGGGTGGGCGGTCCAGACGGTGAAGCAGTCCGCCGCGTAGGCGGGCCGGGTACGCAGGCGGGCGGCGACCGGGTCCGTGCGGGCCGCGCGGTCGTAGGCGGCGATCAGTTCGGCGTCGTCGGCCCGGACGAAGTCGTACAGCTCCGCGCCCGGGCGGTCCGGGGCCAGCAGGCGTTCGGCCAGGGCGGTGAACACCCGCTCCCGCAGGGCCGGTTCGACCGGTTCGGCCTGGGTGCGGAGCGTACGGACCCGGGCCGCCCAGCCGGGCTCCGGTGCGCCCGTGCGCAGGTCGCGGCAGAGGTCCAGGAGCTGGAGCGCGGCCCGTTCCCGGCCGCCGATCTCCTGCGGGAAGCCGCGCAGCAGGTCGTGGGCGAGCGCGGCGGCCCCGTCCGTACCGGCGGCCGGTGCGCCGAGCGCCGCGTCGACCAGGCGCGCCCAGGTGCCTGCCGTCCGGTGTGCGTCCGAGGTCGCCGCCTCCAGCAGCAGCCGGGCCTCCTCGACCGTCGGGGCCCGGTCCTCCCAGACCAGGCCCACCGCCGTGCGCAGGACGAGGGGTTCGGCGAAGGGGGAGAGTCCGGCCGCGCGCAACACCCGGTGCCACACCGCCGCCCGGTCGCCGCCCAAGGTGGCCATCGCCCCCGGCACTTCGGCACACATCCGCAGGTGCGGCAGGGACTGCGTCCCGGTGAACGGCAGCGCGACCCGCTCCAGGAACCGGGCCACCGCCCCCGGGTCGTCGGGCGCGATCCGGTCCAGTGCGCCGAGCAGCGCCGTACGTACGTCGAACTGCTCGTCCAGCAGCTCCAGGAGGGCGGGGGCGAAGGCGGCCCCGCCCTCCGGCCCCGCCGCACCTTCCGGCCGGCCCGCCCCCTCCGGCCCGTCCGGTGTCGCCGCTGCCTCCGCCAGCAGGGCCGGGGCCAGCCGCTCCACGACCCCCGGCAGCGACTCCGTACTGTCCACACCCAGCAGCCTTGCCACGCGCAGTAGTTGAACCGTTCGTGCCACCGACCGCGCCCCGGCGGTGTCGCCCAGCTCGGCCAGGATCTCCGGTCCGAGCAGCCCGGCGATCACCTCGCCCTCCGGGCCCGCGAACGCGTCCCGGCGCGGCAGCTCCAGCGAGCCGTTGCCGCCCCGTACCGCCTCCGTGACCAGCATCGCGGCGAGCGGTGCGGTGACCGACGCCGGGCACCGCCCCTCCAGGGCGCCGAACAGCCGACCCACCGCGTCGAATTCGGAGCCCGTACGGTCGTCGATGCCCGGCGAGGTCAGCGCCTCCACCAGCTGTCCGGTCCGCTTCGCGTCCAGGGTGTAGGGGCGGTCGGCGGCCCAACTCGCGCCCGCGGCACGCTCGTCCGGGCCGAGAGTGATCCCCGCGCACAGGGCCGTCACCGCCAACGGACCGGCGGCGAAGGGCTCCCCGGGCAGTTCGCGCGCCTGCCGGAACAGCTCCGGCGACCGGCTGCGCCAGACCCGGGCCGCCGTCGTCGCCCACACATCACCCGTACTGCCCGTACCGCCCGTACCGCCCGTACCGGCCGCCGGGGCCTGCCCCGCGCACTCGTGGACCGTCAGCCCCGCCTCCCGCGCCGCCGACGCGTCCTCCGGCGGCACCCCCACCACCCGCAGCGCCGAACTCCCCGGCCGCCGGGTGTACGTGGTGAACGTCAGCCGCTCCGCGTTCTCCCTCGGCAGGGTCACGGCCGCCAGCCCCAGCCAGCGGGCCACATCCGCGCTCCGCTTCTCCACCAGTACCACCGGCAGCCTGCCGCCGGGCGCCTCCGGCTCGCTCGCCCGGCGCAGGCCGGACAGGACGGCCGCCAGCCAGGGGCCGCGCGAGACGGCGAAGTCGTCGAGGCCCTCGGAGACCGGGGCCGGTCCCGGCGGCAGCGCGAGCGGGTCGGGTATCAACCCGCCGGGCGTCACGGACACCCAGTGCGGCGACCGCCACGCCTCGACCGGCAGCCGGTCGTCCGGCAGGGGGACCCCGGGGGGTAGGTGTACGGCGTGCGCATGGAACCGGACCCGCGCCCCGCCCGCGTCCCGCACCGGGGCCGTCCGCGCCACCAGCCGACTGCCGTCGGAGAGCACGGCGTACGTGAACGCCTGCGGCAGCGACCGCAGTTCGGCGTCGGACGGGCGGTCGGGGGCACCCTCGGGCAGCTCGTACCGGACCAGGGGCTCGATCTCCGCCGACAGGGCCCCGGACACCCCGGGCCCCAGGGCCGTGAACCGGCCCGCCGCCCCCGCGTCCCCCGGCGCGGCGGAGGTGTAGTGCACCTGTGCAAGGCTCATCTGTCGGCCCTCTTCGTCCTGCCGCGACCGGTCCCCGATCCACCCACCACGCGACCGGGTCGGGGGAGAAGTCCACGGCCGCGGGGGCGACGTTATCAAGGACGGGGGCGGTATCCCTACGCTGCGTCAGGCGCCGGGCCCGCGGCCGTTCCACCACGTGCGGGCGGCCGTTCTGTAGAAGACTGTGCGGGGTGCGCCGGTCCGGGCGCACCGGAAGGGGGGAAGCGGATGAGACAGGTGCCCGATCTGCCGACGTACGACAAGGACACGACCACCAGAAGGCTCTGCTCGTCGGTGCACCTGGACGAGGAGTTCGCCCGGTACGCGGACCAGGAACTGTCGGGGGACCGCCTCGCCGCGACCGGACTGCCGCTGGGCGTGAACCTGCTGGCTCTGGCGCGCCACGCGGGCCGCGCGGTGCGGCGGACGGAGTTACGCGACCGCAGGCTGGCCTGGCTCTGCGTGGGCTGGTGGTTCGCCGTGCTCACCGTGATCGTCGGCCTGGCCGGAGGCTCACCCGCCTTGGCGGAAGCGGCAGTTGTCGTGCTGCTGCTCGGGCTCGGCTGTGCCTGGTGGCTGGTGCACCGGGCCGAGGCCGAGGCGCGGGAGCACGCCCTCGACGTGCTCCACTCCGCCGCGCGCCCCCAGGACCTCGCTCCCGAGGTCGCGGACGGTGTCGAGCGACGGTTGCGCGGGCTGCGGCGCCCGAACATGATGCCGTACACCCAGAGCGCGGAACGGCAGAACCCCTTCGTCGGCAGCGGGGACAAGATCAAGGAGACGGTGTGGCAGCCGATCGACATCAGCCGACCCGCCGACGCCCCCGGCGGCGGCAAGAAGACCCTCGTCCCCTTCGACGCCGTTGACCTCCACACGTACCTGGCAAGGGAGTTGGGAAAGCTCGCCGGACTCGAAGGGCTGCGGGCACAGAACCGGCTGTACGTCCTCGGCACCCAGGTCGTCTACCTCGGCGACGACGTGCTGCCCGACCGGCTGCGCCCGCCGCACAGCGAGATCCCCCCGCCGCTGGTCAAGGCGGGGCTGCTCAAGCCGGGCGCGGGCATGCGGACGTACCTCAGCCTGGAACGGGTCGGCGAGGGCGGCCGGGTCATCGTCTCGATGCACCTGCGGGCCAGGCTCCAGCACCCCAGCCTCTCCTGGGAGGTCGCGGCCTACTGCATTCCCCCGCTGGACGCCCGCTACTACGGCGCGGACTACCTCCCGCGCGACGGGTTCGAACGCTGGTGGAGCCTCGTCCGGTTCGCCACCTCGCGCACCTGGTCCGCGCTGACCCGCGCCCCGGGGCGGATCGGGCGCCGCATCGCAGAACGCAAGGGGCGCGCCCGTGAGTTGGAGAAGTGGCGCAAGGAGATCGCCAAGCGGCACGCGCTGTACGACTACGGCGCCACGGACAGCCTGCGCGAACGGGTCGCCTCCTGGGACCAGCTCGGCCACTCGGAGCGCACGGACTCGCAGGACTTCCTCCACCGGCTCCAGCAGGGCGTGCTCATCGCGACCGAGCGGTTCCTGAAGGACCACAACGTGGACACCAGCTCCTTCGACCAGGCCCAGCAGGTCATCAACACCCAGACGTACAACATCTCCGGCGACATCACCGGCCCCGCCAACATCGGCAACAACGGACAGATCTCCGCCGCCTACGGCCACCAGGGAGCCCAGACCCCGGCGGGAGCCGCCGGAGGCCCCGCCGCCCCCTGAACCCCCGCGCACCCACACCACCAGGGAGAGACATGAGCACGTACAACTTCCACGGCGACATCTCCGGCCCCAGCATCTTCGGCGACCACGGAAAGATCGAGGTCACCTACGGCACGCCCCCGGCCGAGGCGCTCCAACTGGCCGCCGACCTCGTCCAGCTCGTCCGCCGCGAGGCGGTACGGCCGGAGCTCGCCGCACAGGCGGAGATCGTGCGCGGCGAGCTGGTCCGGGCGGGGGAGGAGGGGCGCCCCGCCGACCAGGGACGCATCCGGCAGGCGCTGGAGACGCTGACGGTGGGGCTCGCGGCGGGCAGTGGCGGGATCGCCCTGGCGCAGGAGATCGGGCGGCTGATCGGTCTCTGACCGGGGCCGGGCGGGGCAGGCGGGGCTTGCGTCTTGGTGTGCAGGTGTGCAGGTGTGCGGGTGTGCGGGTGTGCGGGTGTGCGGGTGTGCGGGTGTACGGGTGTACGGAGCCGGGGGCCTCGCCCTCCTCGGTAGGCTGCCCGGCATGGTCAACTCACCCGTACGGTCCAGTGATGCCGATGTCGCGACGACCGGGGCGCAGGCCGGCGCGGAGGTCGTCCGCACCCTGTACGGCCGACAGCTCGCCCGTATCGACAAGGGTGCCGGGGACTTCGCCACCGCCGCCGACGTGGCGGCGGAGAAGGCGATCCTTGACGTCCTCCGTGCCGCACGGCCCGATGACGCGGTGCTCGGTGAGGAGGGCGGGCAGCAGGGCGCCGGTGTCGTCGACGGCGTCCGGCAGTGGCTGGTCGACCCCCTTTGCGGCACGTTGAACTACGCCGTCGGCACCCTGCTGGTGGCCGTCAACGTGGCGCTGCGCGGCGGGGCGGCGGCGGTGGCCGACCCGTTCGGCGGCGAGGTCTTCCGTACCGACGGGGAGAGCGCCTGGGTACGGAGTGCCGGGGCCGGGGACACCCTGCTGACGCCCACCGCCGCCTCCCGGCTGGTGGACGTCAACCTGGACCCGCCGTTCCCGGCCGCGCCGGACTTCCGGGCCGTGGAGCTGCTGGCCCACCCGGAGTTCGGCCGGCACTTCCGGCCGCGCGTCGGCTCCACGACCCTGGCGCTCGCCTGGGTCGCGGCCGGGAAGCGCGCCGCGTACGTCACCGACGGCGGCGACCTCTCCGGGAGCGTGCACTTCGCCGCCGGTATCGCCCTGTGCCGGGCGGCGGGGTGCGTCGTCACCGGGATCGACGGTGCCCCGGTCGGTGAGGGCCGGGGGCGGGGCCACGGGCTGGTGGCCGCCGCCGACGAGGAGACCCACGGGCTGCTGATGTCGATGATCCACGGCGGCTGAAGCCGGGGCCCGGGCCGTGACATGGCCGGGGCCGCGACCGCCTGGCACGCCCCGGGAGGGCCACCGGGGCGCGCCGTCCCCGGAGCCGCGGATCGCGCCCCCGGGAGGGCCGCCGCGGCGCGTCCCCGGCAGCTACTTCGCGTGGACCGCCGCCTGTGCCCCGCCGAGGTCGAGCCGCAGGCCCGCCCGGAGCGGGACCGTCTGGCCCGGGGCGATCTGCTGGGCGGTGCCGTCGGAACGGGTGCCCGTCCAGGGGGCCGACGAGCGGTTGGCCAGGCCGAACTTCCCCGGCTTGCTGGGGTGTTCGGTCAGTTCGGCCACCAGTGTCGCATCGCTGTAGTCGTGGCGTGAGGGCTCCGGTGCCAGGTGGTGCTCGTGCACCCGGGCGTTCCGGCGGAGCCGGACATGGCGTTCGGAGCGGGGCAGCGGCGTGATGATGCTCAGCCGGGGCGGCAGGACCAGCGAACTGGTGCAGGACCAGCACGTTCCCGCGCTGGTCGCGCCCGGCTGCGTCATGTTCTGCCGGCCGCAGTCGGCGCAGTCCACGAGGGCGTCCAGGACGGACCGCAGCGCGTCGCGCCACTGCGACTCGCGCACCCGGGCCGTGGGCTGGTGCAGGCCCACGGTGAAGTTGTGGGTGAACAGGTCCTGGAGGGCCGGGGGAGCCGCCGCCCAGGTGTGCAGGACGGTGGACTGCTCGACGGGGTCCGGGGCGTTCGCCGGATCGGCGGGATCGAAGACGAACAGCGGCTGCTTCCCGTACAGCCGCTTCTCCGCCGCCTCGTCGAGACAGTGGATCTCCAACTCCCGCCTGCCCTTCAGCGGGTGATGGTTCATCAGCAGCATGAACAGCAGTACGGAGAGGGAGTGCAGGTCGGACTGGGTGCCGGGCCTGGCCCCCGCCTCGCCGCGCACCAGCTCCGGCGCCATGAACTCCATGGTCCCCGAGATGCCGGTGCTGTCCCCCTCGACCACGGCGTTGTCGTTGTCGCAGACGAGGACGTCACCGCTGTCCGGGTCGAAGAAGATGTTGCCCCAGGAGATGTCCCGGTAGGCGATCCCCCGCGAGTGGAGGGCCTGGTACGCCTCCACCGTGTACAGGGCGGCGGTCAGCAGGGCGCGCGGGGTGGTCCGCAGCCTGCGGCGGAAGAGGTCCGGCAGCCCCTTGAACCGGTCCGGCCGCAGGTCCATCAGATAGCCGAAGGCCCCCGCACCGGACGGCACGTACGCCGTGGGCCACAGGAAGCGGTCGTCGGCGAAGTCCCGGTTCACCAGCTCCCGTACGATGTCGTCCTGCTCGGGCGTCGCACAGGACGGGTAGTACCACTTCAGGGCGCGCTCGCCGGAGGCGGTCTCCACCCGGTACACCTCCCCCTGGCCACCGGCGCCGAGCATGTCGACGACGCGGAGGGACTCCCCGTCGTCAGCGGTGAGGAGCGTTCCTCCGTCGAGCATGCCGGTCATGCGTCACTCCGTGGTTCGTCTGCCGCGGCGCTGTGGTCCGCCGTCGGGGGGTCGGGCCGCCGGGCGGCGACCAGGGTCGTGTCGTCACCGGAGTAGCGGGCCGCCTCGGCCAGCCACCCGGGCAGGGCGTTGCGTACGTCGTCGGGGCCGCCGCCCTTCGAGAGCCGCTGGTCCAGCCCGGTCATGAACTGGGAGAAGCCCTCGTCCGAGGCGAAGCTCTTGGACAGGCCGTCGGTAGACAGGGCGATCATCCGGGGGGTGCGTTCCCGCGCGACGACCGGCGCCCAGTGCACCCGCACCAGCTCCCACGCCTGGCGGCTGCACAGGGACTCCGTCTCGTCGCCCAGATCCGCCTCCACCGGGGCCAGCGGCAGCGCGATCACCCCGTCGGCGTCGATCACCGTCAGCTCGCCGTCGCCGAGCTGCCAGGCCGCGAACATCTGCGGGGTGATCACCGCACCCACCAGCGTGGCCCCGTACAGCAGCAGCTTCTGGCCCTTGTGCGGCGGCTCGGCCGCCGCGTTCACCGTGTCCGGGTGGCGCTCCCAGTGGCCGAGGACGCTCTCCTGCCACGCGGCCACGAAGTGCCGGGGCAGCTGGTTGCGCGCGTAGTTCATGAGCCAGCTCAGACTGTGCGTCCCGTCGGGGCCCTCGGCGCGCGCCAGTTCGGCGAACTTCCGGGCCTGCGCGGCGAACAGGTCGACCGCGCGGCGCGCGCCGATATGGCTGCGGGCGTGCGCCGCCGAGCCGTGGCCGTCCGCCACCGCGAGGATCAGCGGATCGTGGTGCGACCCGGACCCCTCGGTCACGTACCAGTCCTGGTTCAGCTGCTTGTTGACTCCCCGCACGCTGTGGTCGAGCGTCTCCCACAGCGGCTGTTCAGGAGCGCTCACCAGACGTCGTCATCGTCGTTGTTCAACTGGGGCGGTGCGTAAGGTGGTTGCTTGATGGTGGTGTCGTTGGCGCCCACCACCGGCTGCGACGCGGCCTTGACCGCGGCCGTCGAGGCCCAGCGGATCGCCGCCGCCAACTGCTTGGGGCTGTTGGCATCCAGCGGCTGGAGCTCGGGGTTGCCCAGGAACTCCTGGAGGACGCTTCGGTCGGCGTCCGCCCCGATCGCGATGGCCACCCGGACGGCCTTCTTGCCCCAGGGGGTGGCGTCCAGCGCCCGCAGACCGGTCTTCCAGTCGTCCGTCGGCACCCCGTCGGAGACCAGGGCCAGCACCGGCTTCAGGGCCCGCTGCGGCATCGGCGGGGTCTGGAACTCCCGGGAGACGACCTCCAGCGCCTCACCCAGGTTGGTCATCCCGTCGACCTGGACGTCCTGCCAGGTGAAGTCGTCGACCGGCACCGGGTCCTTGTGGTGCCACCGCGCTTCGGTGGAGAACGTCAGCGTACGCAGCAGGAGTTGTGCCGCCGGGTTGTCGTGGGCGACCGACCGCATCTCCGGAACCGCCTCCCGGATCGCGTAGTTGAGCTGTCCGATCTTCTCGCCCTGCATGGAGTAGGAGCAGTCCAGCAGCCAGATGAAGTGGACCGGCCGGTTCGCCATGGGACCGCCGGGGATGTCACTCACTCAAGGCCCTCCTTGTCATGTCGTGGGGAACGTTGTGGTGTGTGTGCTGTGTGTCGCCGGGGTGTGCGTGGGCGTGATGCCGTCATCCGCCCATCTCCTCCGGCAGTTGATCGCCGATGAACGCCAGCCCCCAGGCCAGGAGCCCGAGAAGGGTGAGGGTGGCGGCGACCACGAAAAGGGTGAGGAGCAGCCGACGCCCCCGCGCGATGTTCGGTGTGACGACCGGCATTGCCGTGTGACCGTCTCTCTCCTGTGGGACGTGACCGACCTTAACGACCGCGTCCGGCTCCGTCAGCGGGTTGAACGATCTTGTACGGGTGCCTTGCGCGGACCAGGTACGGACAGGGGTGCGGGGGCCGCCCGGGGGTCCTTCGGCAGCAGCTTGCCGACCCGCAGCCCCGAGCGGGAGAGGATCCACAACACGGCCTCCGCCGCCCGCCGTTGCTCGCTCACCAGGGGGCCGGTCCCGGTGGCCGCGTACGCGCTGAGCGCCCAGTACCGCCGGGTCCGGAAGCGGTGCCCCAGATCCCGTACCAGCTGGTCGAGACCGATCGTGCCCAGCCAGGGGCCGATCCCCGTCGCCGGGACCCGCAGGCGCTCGATCCGGTCGAGCACATCCCGTTTGGTGACCACCACCGCCAGCGGTAGCCTGCCGCGCCGTCGCCGTCCGGCCAGGGCCGAGAGCTCACCGGTGAACGTCTGGTACGTCTGCCAGGGCCCCGGGTCCGAGGGGCTGGCCCCGAGCGCGAGCTCCTCCTCGTCCGCCGAGAGGGACCGGCGCACCTGGGGGTCGGCCAGGACGTCGACGACCAGGACCACCCCGTCGGCGTGGGCCAGATACTCCTGACGGCGGGTGGAGTCCACGTCGTACAGGGACTCGCCCATCGGGTCGTAGAGGTAGAGCAGCCGGTGCCGGTGGCGGTGGGTGATCCGCAGCATCAGGGCCCGGGGCTGACCACCCTGCGTCTTGCGCACCCAACCGGTGTTCTTGAGCTGCCCGTTGAGATCGACCACGTCCCGCCGGTCGTCGGCCGTCGCGAACGAGATCTCCAGCGCACTGCGTCCGGCCGTGGCGTGCAGCCCGGCGACCGCCGCCGCCATCAGCATCGTCTTGCCCGACGAGGTCCCCCCGACGACCGGTACGTGCACGATGCGCAGCCGGCCGATCCCGGCGGGGAGCGAGCGGTCGCAGTGCGGGCACTGGGCGGCGAGCCGGTCGCGCCCGGCCAGGGAGACGGTGACGAGCCGGCGCCCGCACGCGCAGACGTGCCACAGCGCGCCGAACCGCCCCGGCCGCAGCTCCCCGTGGGCCGTACCGCACCCCGGGCAGCGGTGCACGGCGAGCGGGAAGGCCCGGTAGCACCCCGGATAGGGGCACTTCATGCGGATCCGCAGCGCCAGGGCACCGGCCTTGTCCGCCCCGCGCAGGGCGGTGACCCAGGCGATCGCCGCCAGCCAGACGGCACACACCAGCAGCCACATCACGAGGTGGACCAGGACCAGGACGGCCGAGGCGAGGAGCGCCCCCGCGATCGCTCCGAGCGCGGTGCCCGGCGCCAGGACGCGGACCGCGAAGCGGGTGATCCCGTGGTCGAGGCGGACGCCGGTGGAGGGCTTCCGGCCGGTGAACATCCGCCGGGCGGTGACCCCCATCCAGCGGCCCGTGAGCCGGTGGCGGATCCCCGAGGCGGCGGCCCGGGTGGAGCCGTACGTGTCCACCCACATCAGCCCCGACCAGTAGGCGGGCTGCGCGGGCCCGGCCCCCACGGGCAGGACGCGGGGGTCGGGTGTGCTGGGGGTCCGGGGGCCCAGGACCTTCGCGGAGGAGCTGAGCCCCAGGGCGAGGAACTCCCAGAACGAGCGGAACAGGAACACGCCCGCCCCGGTCACCACCGTCACCTGGAGCACCGCCGTGATCAGCCACCCCATCACGCACCACCCTTCCCGGGCCGCCCGCCGGAGCCGCGGCGCCGGGGCGAGGCCCTGCCCGGGCGGCCCTCCCGCCCGCCGAACCGCAGCCCGAACCGGCTGAGCGCCCCGGGCCGGTTCCAGGCGCGGAAGTCCTCCGCGTACCGGCCCCCCATCTCCTTGAGGGACGCCTCGACGGCGGCCAGATCCTCGGCCGTCAGCGCCCGCAGCGCCGGACGCAGCACTTCCTCCAGCAGCGTGCCCCGGACCCTGCCCCAGGCTCCGCCCGCCTGGGGGTGGGCGTTCCAGTCGGCGAAGCAGTCCGCGAAGTAGCGGGGATCACGCACCAGTCGGCGCCGGACCGGCTCCTCGCGGGCGGCCCGCTCGTAGGCCGCGCAGAGGTCGGGGTCGCCGCTGCGGATCAGGTCGTCGAGCTCACGGCCCGCACCGCTGTCGGTCAGCAGCCGATGGGCGAGCCTGCCGAGTACGTGTTCGAGGACCGGGGGGCTGACGGGTTCGGCGGCCTTCCGCAGACCCACCACCCGGTCCACCCACCCGGACCCCGCGCCGCCCGCCCGCAGGTCCCGCGCGAACTCCAGGAGCAGCAGCGCCGCCCGGTCGCGGGGCTCCAACTGCGGGGAGAAGGCGGCGAGAAGCTCGTGCGCCAGCTCGTCCGCATGCGGGTCCCCCGGGCGGCCGCTGAGCGCCGCCGTGACGAGGAACGGCCAGGTCTGCGCCGTACGGTGCACCTCGGCGGTCGTCTCGGCCAGCACGTACCGGGCCTCCTCGGCCGTCGGCGCGGTGGCGCCCCACACCAGCCGGAAGGCGGTGCGCAGGAGGGGCGGATGCGCGAAGAGGGACACCCCCGCCGCCTCCAGCACGGCGTGCAGCTCGGCGTTGCGGTCCCCGCCCCCGGCCGGTCCACGGGCGGCTCTTTCGCACATCCGCAGATACGGCAGGCCCTCCCGGCTCGCCGGCTCCAGCGGCGCGCGCTCCAGGAGTACGGTGACGGCGGCCGGACCGGCCTGGGCCGCCGCGTCGAGCTCCCTCAGCAGGGCCGTACGCAGGTCGGGCCGGTCCGACAGCGTCTCGTCCAGCTCACCCCCGTACGTCGACGGATCGGCCAGCAGACCGGTCGCCAGCCGGTGGGCGAGCTGCGGTACGAGATCGGAGCAGTCCACCGCGAGGAGACCGGCCACCCGCAGCAGCCGCAGGGGCCGCGAGAGGCCGCCCGGACCGCTGCCTGCCCCGGACGCGATCCCGGCCCTGAGCTCGGGGCCCAGTTCGGCGGCGAGCTGCCGGGCCGTCTCGTCGTCCAGGGCGGCACGGTCCGGCGGGCGCACCGGCTCGGGCGAGCGGACGGCGGCGACGAGGAGGCGGGCGGCGAGCGGGGCGGCCGTCTCCGTCCGCATCTCCCCGCCGACCCGGGCGAACAGCTCGGCCAGCGCGGCGGTCTCCGCCGGTACCGTCTCCTGCCGGGGCGCCGCCAACGCCCTTACGAATCCGTCCAGTTCGGGCCCGTCGAGCGCGGCCCGGTGCTCGCGCGCCCACACGGCCGCCGCCGTGCGGTGCGGTGACGGCAGCTCGATCCCGGCGCCTAGAGCGAGCACGGATACGGACCCCGCCGTGAACGGGTCGCCCGGGAGCCGGGCGGCGCGGCGGAACAGCTCGAAGGCTCCGGCCGAACAGATCCGGGCGGCCGCCACCGCCCAGGGGGTCGGCTCCGGCCCGTCGGGGGCGGGCGCGGTGGTGCAGTCGTGGACCCGGTAGCGGCGCCCGGCGCCGACGAGCCCGTGGGCGTCGTCCGGGAGTACACCGATGATCCGCTGACCGGCGAGGTGCGGGCGCCGGGTGTAGGTGGTGAACGTCAGCCGGTGGGCGCTCTCCCGGGGCAGCACCGTGCTGGCCAGCACCACCCAGCGCGCCACATCGGCACAGTCCCGCTCGACCAGGACGACCTGCGGGGCCGTCTCGTCCTCGGCCTGGCGCTGGAGATCGGTGAACACGGCGGCCAGCCAGGGCGCCCGGGAGACGGCGAAGGCGATCAGGCCGTCCCGGTCCAGCAGGGGGGAGGGCGGCAGCGCGTCCAGGGTCGCCGGGACGCCGCTCTCCGGGGTGGCCGTGGCCCACCCGGGCGACTCCCAGGCGCTGACGGGCAGCGCCCCGTCCGGCAACGACTGCCCCGGGGCCAGATGCACGGCATGGGCGTGGAAGTTGCCCCAGCGCCCGCTGTAGTCGGCGCCCGTGTAGACCGTACGGGCCAGCAGACGGCTCCCGTCGGACAGCTCGGTATAGCTGAACGCCCGAGGGAACGCGTCGAGTTCGGCCTCGGAGGGGCGGGAGGGCGCGCTGCGCGGCGGCTCGTACCCGATGATCTGCTCGGCCTCCCGGAGCACCGATTGCGGCAGCCCGGGGGTGAGCGCGGTGAAGCGGAACCCCGAGCCGTCGGGGCCCGGCGGCGCCGAGGTGTAGTGCAGCTGTCCCAGGCTCATGCGCCGTCCTTCCCCGTACGGTCCCGGCTCTCCCGCCGGCTTCTGCGCACCGGGATCAGACCGCGCCGCCCCAGCAGCCAGAGCAGCGGGTCCTCCACGCGCAGCGGCTGCGGGCCCGACTTCGGCGCGTCGGCCGGAGCGTCGGCGGGCGGCGGTGCGCCCAGCGCCGAGAGGCCGAAGTACGACAGCTCGGAGAAGTCGTTCTCCAACTGCCGGCACAGCACCCCGGAGTCCCAGTCGCTCAGCAGCGACCGCAACTCCTCGTGCACCGCGAGCCGGTCGTCGTCGTCCTGCTCGCCGTCCGTGTGCGGGGCGTTGCGGAGCAGCGGTGAGTGTGACCCCAGCAGAGGCCGCAGGGCGTCCGTCTTCGTCACGGCGACGGCCACCGGAGTGGTGACCCGGCCCCGCGAGACACTCCTTTTGTGGGAGCGGAGCTGGGTGGCGAGGTCGGAGGCGATCTGCTGCGGGGGTGTCTCGACGGCGGGCAGCGGCGGCCCCTCGCCGGAGGTGCTGCGGTCGCGCACCGAACCCATCTGGAGCGGGTCGACGAGCAGGATGATCCCGTCGGCCGCCGCCAGGTACTGGGTGTAACGGGCCATCGCCTCGGCGCTCTTGAGGTCCTCGCCCGCCGCGTCGAAGAAGACCAGGGTGGTGTGTCTGCTGCCCCGGGTGTACCGCCCGGTGCGCGGTACGCTCAGCCGGTAGAGCAGCGGGTCGTTGAAGCCCATCGCCGCCGGACGTGTCGTGTCGGGCAGCCGCATCCGCTCGTACAGGTCCTCCGCCATCTCCCGGTCCCGGCGCTGGGTCTCGGCCCCCATCGCGGGCAGCGAGATGTTGTACTCCCGGCCGACCCGGCCGCGCAGTTCGTTGACCAGGACCGACACATAGGTGCTCTTGCCGGACGCCTTGGCGCCCACCAGGGCGATGATGCGGCTGTCCTGGTCGCAGTACTCGCTGGGGAAGTCGTTGTGGCAGTTCCGGCAGACCCGGACCGCTGTGGCCACCCCGCACTGCGGGCACGGCTGCCGGGGCGAGGCGCCCCGCAGGGTCGCGAGGGTGCGGGGCGCGGGGAAGACCGGGCCGCGCAGCCGCCGCGACGGCGGCAGGCTCGGCCCCATGAAGTCGGCCCACACATCGTCGGGTTCGGCGTCGCACGGGGTGCCGCCGCGCACCCCGGTCGCCATCATCAGACAGCGGTAGGGCAGGCGCGCGGCCGGTGCGCGGTCGAAGCAGTAGGGACAGATGACGGTCGTCATGTCAGCGCACCACCAAGGTCGTTCATATCAGCGCACCACCAGATTCGTGGGAGAGGGCTCATCGAGTCGTACGTCGGCGGCCCCGTCGCCGAGGAGGAAACCGCGCAGGGCGTAGGGCGGCCGGAGGCCGGGCGGCACGGGCAGCTCGACCGTGCCCTCGCGGTGCAGTTCGCCGCCGTCGAGTCTCAACAGGGTGGTTCCGTCCGTGTGGTTGCTCGGCCGGATCGGGTCGCGTCCCCTGCCCGCCCTCGCCACGAGGACGAACTCCGGCAGCTCTTCCGGCACTTCACCCGGGCAGGACAGGGTGACCCGGATGCGCGCGGGAGCCCGGCGCAGCGCCCGGCGGGCCCCGGGCACGATCCGGTAGCTGACGGCGATGTCCGCCGGGACCCGGATCCCGCCGCCCGGCGGAGGAACCACCACCGCGTCCGGCGTCCGGGGCGCGGCGGACAGGGTGACGGAGAACGCGGAGGGCGACACGTCCACGTACAGCCCCTCGCGGAAGTAGGTGCTGCGGGTCACCCGGTGCATGGTGCGCCCGCCGTCCTGGTCCACGGTGGCCGCGACCTCGCCCGCCTCGTCCGGCCAGTCGAAGGTGACGCGGGCCCGGCCCCCGTCCCCCCGCTCCGCCCGGCCCCCGGTCACGGCGGGCGGGCACTCGACCAGCAGCCCCGGCCCCGCCACCGCGCGCAGGCCGAGCACGGCCAGCGCCGACACCCGGGTGACCGAGCCCGGAGGCGGCACCAGGCCGTCCGCCACCGGCTCCCAGGGCAGTGCGGCGGGCCAGGGCGCCGCCGGGTCGTACGTCAGCTCGGTGCCCGGTTCCGGCGGGTCCCCGGCCCAGGAGACGAGGCGTACGTCCGCGTCCTCGCCGCCGCTCCAGGAGAACCGGACGGAGCCGTGACCGGCCGACGCGCCGAGCCCGTCCACCGGGGCGGGCCAGCGGTCGACGGAGACCGGGTGCTCGCTGCCCGCCGACTCGACGACGCCCCCGTCCGGCGACCGGTAGCGGCAGTGGAGGCGGAGCACGTACGCACCGACGTCCAGACCGGTCGCGGTCAGCGCACCCGCGCGCACCTCGACGCCCGCCACCGGACCCCCGGGCCCTTCGAGTCCGGCGCGTACACCCACCGCACCCGACGGCTCGGTCCACGTGGCGTCGATACGGCCCCGGCCGCCGGTGGACCGTAACGCGGACACATCCGGGGCGACGAGCAGCACGTCCGACACGACGGGCGGGCCGTCGATCCTGCCGTCGCGCAGCGGGAACGCCGCATAGCGGACCTCCTGGCCGAACGGCGGATCGTGGTCCACCCACCCGCCCGCCGGGGAGGCGGTGATCTCGGCGGTCCCGGTCCGGCCGCCCGGCACCCGGGCCAGCCGGGTGACCCGGGTGCCGGTGGCCGGGCCCCGGGCGGCCGGGGAGAGCGACACGGTCACGGTCTCCGGCGCGAGGCGGGCCGTCAGCACCTCACCGGAGCCCCCGTCCCCGCCCCCGTCGTCCGCCGGGCGGCGCAGCCGGACCAGCGCGAGCAGGGAACGGCGGCAGTCGGAGGCCAGCCGGGCGGCCCGGAGGTAGCCCTCCTCGGCCGCGCCCGCGTCCCCCGCCCGTTCGGCGTCCCGCCCGGCGTCGAGGGCGTCGTCGGCCTCCGCCACCCGCGCGGCGATGTCCGCGAGCCTCCGGCGCAGCAGTGTGTCGCCGCCGCCGTCCGCCGGAAGGAGGGCCGCCAGCCGGGCCGCGCTCCGCACCTTCCCGCTCTCCCAGGCCCCCTCCAACTCCTCGGCCGCACGCCGTTGTTCACCGTCCAGCCGGTGACGGACGGCAGCGGCACGGACCAGTCCGCCCGCCTCCTGCGGACAGACTCCCAGCGCGACGGCGGTGGCGGGCGCGGAGCCCTGCGGATCGGCCTGGAGCAGTTCGACGAGCTGGTAGAGAAGGATGCGGCGCAGCGCGGCGGGGTCCCGGAGCTGCACCGCCTCCAACCGGTCGAAGAGCGGCCCGTACGCCCCACCGCGCGCCGCGCCCAGTTCGCGCAGCCGGTCCACGCTGATGTGGTGCCAGCGGCGTGCGGCGCGCTCCTCGAACACCCCGTCGAGCACCCGCAGCGACCGGCCGCGTTCCACCAGCGCGTCGCCGATGTGCCGTAACCCCAGGGTTC
Source organism: Streptomyces sp. NPDC059452 (assembly GCF_042750035.1). Lineage (NCBI taxonomy): Bacteria > Bacillati > Actinomycetota > Actinomycetes > Kitasatosporales > Streptomycetaceae > Streptomyces > Streptomyces sp. NPDC059452. The sequence continues at coordinate 228,821 of NZ_JBHYVE010000005.1, read as the reverse complement.
GTTGCTCGGCGACGAGCTGCCCGTACCGCGGGACGAGCGGGGCGAGGGGCAGCCCCCGCAGGGCACGGCGCAGCCCGATGTCGTGCCCGAACTCCAGCCCCACCGTGCGCCCCCGTGCTCACTGCTCATGTGCCACCGCCCATCCCAGCAGATCCGGGGCGCTTGCGACGGCGTTTCGCGCATCCCGAGGGGCGGGGGACGAGGGATGGGGGACGAGGGACGGGGGACGGCAACGGGGCGGCAGCCCGTGGCCGCCGCCCCGCAGCAGGCGTTACGTCAGCGCCTCCACCCACACGTTCCGGTAGCGGATCCTGCTCCCGTGGTCCTGGAGCCGGATGGCCCCCGCCGTCGCGGCCTCGGCCGCTCCGCCGCCGGTCGGGCCGTCGACCGCCACGTCGTCGTGGACGGTCACACCGTTCCAGACGACGCTGATCCGCGCGTCCTCCGTCTTGTTGCCCGATGAGTCGAACCGGGCGGCACGGAAGGTGATGTCGTACGTCTGCCACGTCTCCGGTGGGGTGGCCGCGTTCACGTCCGGGGCCTTCTTCGTGTAGATCGCCCCGGCCTCGTCGTCGGCGAGCGTGTCGTCCCCGTACGAGTCCAGGATCTGCACCTCGTACCGCTCCTGGAGGTAGACGCCGCTGTTGGCGCGGTCCTGGCCGGTCACGTCCGGCGGGAGGTTCGGCAGCCAGAACTCGACGTGGACGCGGAAGTCCTCGAACCCCTGCTTGGTGCGCAGGTCGCCGTTCCTGATCTCCATCTCCCCGCCGCTCACCGGCCATTCGGGATTCCGGCCGTCCGGGTGCTGCCAGTTCGCCCGGCCGGTGCCGTCGAAGAGCGGGATACGGGCGCCCTTCGGGTGGACGGCGATCAGGTCCAGGTTCACATGGCCGGTGTCGCCGCTGTCGTAGGAGTACGTGATGGTGTTCCGGCCCTCGTCCAGCTCCAGTTGCTCGTTCTTCGTCGCCCAGGTCTTCCAGTCGGTGGTGGAGGCCAGGCTCGTCTGCCGGACCTTGGTGCCGTTGACGTGGACGCTGACCGTCTTCGTACCGGGGGCCGGATGCGGGCCGTTGGAGTAGCGCAGGCCGACGTCGTACGTCCCCGCCTTCTCGGTCCGTACGTCGAAGGTGACCGCCGCGCCCTCGGTGCCGAAGTCGTCGACGAAGCCGCCGCCCGAGTAGCCCGCGTGCTCGGTGTCGACCCCCGCGCCGCCGGTCAGGGTGGCCTCCTCCGCCTCGTACAGCGTGGGCGAAGCCTGAGTGCCAGGAAGGGAGTTCAGCGTGTACCAGGCCTCCGTGGACCACAGCTCCGTGCCGCTCGCGGAGGAGAAGGGGCGCGGCGAGCGGACGTGGACGACCCGGTTCGCCTTGAGGCCGGGGAGGGCGAGCGTGACCTTCTTGCGGTCCTCGGAGAGCGTCGCCGAGCCGACCTGGAGGGTCTCCTCGTCGATCTTGGGGCCGCCGTAGGCCGGGGTGGGCGCGTACGTCCACTGCTCGACGCGGTAGCTCTCGGCGAGCCGCGCCGCCGTCTCCTCGGAGAGCGGCTCGGTGTACTCCAGCTCGAACCCGCCCGGCTTCGCCCGCATCGCCAGGATGTCGAACGCCTTGTCACCGCTGGGGGAGAGCTTCTGGAGCCCGTGGTCCAGCTTGCCCTCCTGGCCCCAGTTGCCGCCCGCGCCGAGCCCGCCCGCGTAGATCGCGCCGTCCGGGCCCATGCTGATCCGGTTGACGCCCGCCTCCAGGCCCTGGGTGAAGCGGAAGACCGCGCCCTGGTACTCGCCGTGGACCTTCTCCAGGTAGGCACGTTGGATCCCGCCGTACGTCACGTCCCCGAACAGCATCTGCCCGGCGAACCGCCCCTCGGTCAACTGGAGAGGTGTACTGGGGGAGTTGGCTATCTCGTTCTGCGGCAGCCAGAGCACCGGCTTGGTGACCGGCTTCGTGTCGAAGGGGCCGGGCGGGTTGGTGAAGTGGTTGAAGAAGCGGTCCTGCTCGACGTGGACCAGCTTCGAGGAGGGCAGCCAGCCACCCTGGTTGTCCAGGACGAACAGCTCGTCGTCCGGGCCCCAGCCGATGCCGTTGGGCGTCCGCAGGCCCCCGGCGAGGTAATCGACCTCGCCCGTCTCCTTGTTCACCTTGATGGTCGAGCCCCGGTTCGGGGCGGGCTGCGGGTCGGTCGTCGCTCCGCCGTAGTCGATCGCCACGGAGAGGTTGAGGTAGAAATGGCCGTCCCGGTGGAGCAGGCCGAAGGCGAACTCGTGGAAGTTGCCCCCGTACGGCCAGGTGGCCACGGTCCGTCGCTCGTCGGTGACGTCGTCGCCGTCCGTGTCGGTCAGCTCGGTCAGCTCGTGCTTCTGCGAGACGTAGAGCTTGCCGTCCACCGCCTTGATGCCCATGGGCTCCTTGAGCCCCTCGGCCACCTTCTTCGCCGTCACCCGGTCCGGCCCGGTCTCGCCCTGGACGCCGTCGAGGAGATAGGCCTCACCGTCCTCGTTGTCCGTGCCGCCCCAGGTCGTCACCGCGAGCCGCCCGTCCGGCAGCCAGTCCATCGCGGTGACCTGCGGTTCGAAGCCCGCCGGGCGCAGGCCGGTGAGCGCGTAGTCCGGGTGCGTCCCGGTCAGCGGCAGTCCGTCGCCGGGGGAGTCGAGCGCGCCTTCGCACTCCTTGCGGCCCGGCGCCGTCACCCGTACGACGTCGGTCGACAGCACGGAGTTCGGTACGACGGCGAAGCCATCGGCGCCCGGGGGCCGCCAGGCGAGCGTGATCTGCTGGCCGCCGGTGCGGTCGAATTGGTCGATACGGAGGGAGTGGTGGCCCGCCGTGAGGGTGACGGTGCCGTCCTTCGGGTCGGCGCCGTGCAACCCGTCGTGGTCGATGACGAGTTGGTCGTCGATGAGCAGCCGGGACCCGTCGTGAAGGCGCCGATGAGGAACGAGGCAGCCAGCAGGCCGGTGAGGTGCCTGCGGAGCGGTCGGCGCCGCGATGCGGATGGTCTGCGGAAGGGGTGGAACGGCCGTGGATGCATTCTTCCTCCTGGCCCCTCGCAGCGAGAGGCACGTCGCGGCGGTGGGTGGGGCCACCCGTCGCCCGGGGGTGAACGGTTCGGCTCGTGCGGTTCGGGCTGCGTGACCCCGGCGTAACTCCGGCGGGTCGCGCCCGAAACAGTAGGAGGCTTCTGCTGACGCCGTCCATACTTCGTCACCACGGTGTTCAAAGTTCGCCGGTCTTCGTGCAAAGGTCTGAACGTGGTGGGGCCTGATGGTTTCTGTTGGTTTGTCAGCACTGGTTCCGTGCCGCGTTGGCGCCATGAACGAAGTGCGGCCCTCCGCGCGGAGACCGCCGACTGACGGCCCAAGCCGCCCGTATGCAGGCCTTGTCACGCATGTTCCGATGGGGCAACGGTCCCTGACCGTGCCGCTCCGGGCACACCCGGTGAACCTATGATCGGCCACGGCGTTGAGGCTGAGCGGGGGGAGAGCGCTGTGGACTGTCAAGGGCCGTTAGATGTCGGGTGGTTGGGCGTGCGGGGGCTGCGTGCTCTGGGTCTCGTGATCGTGCCCGTGCTGCTCGTCGGCTGCTCGGGCGGGGGCGGCGACAGCCCCCGTACGGAGGACCGCGGGGCCAGCGGCAGCGCCGGCCCGAGCGCGGATGCCACGGCGTCCGGTGGACCGGCCGAGCCCGACCCCGCCCGACTGCCCCGGACCCGGGCCGCCGCTCTCGACCTCATCGGCCAGGTCATCGCCGGTCCCGACAGCTTCGGTCCGGGGGTGGTGAAGCGGAGTCCGTACGAGAGTGATCCGGCCACCTGGCCGGTGCTCGGCGCCGACTGCGTCTGGAAGCAGGGCAAGCCGGCCGACACTGTCCTGGCCACCCGCACCCGGTACTTCGAGGTGCCCGCCGCCGCGGGCAAGGGGCCGGTCCGGCTGGCCGCCGTCGTCACCGTCCACCGCAGCCGCGAGGACGCGGAGTGGGAGATGGCGGAGTCCATCGAGGAGACCATGCGCTGCCCCACGCAACAGCTCACCGCCGACGAGCGGATCGGCTCCATGGTCGCGGCCGCGCTCCTCGGGGGCGAGGAGGTCCAGCGCAACTCCGACGACGCGCTGACGGAGTCCGGCGAGTACCGCTCCACCGAGCTGGGCGGGCCGTACCCCTACACCTGGCAGCAGGCGCAGACGCACCAGGTCACCGTCGCCGTGACCGGCAAAGGGGCGAAGGGGCGCACGGAGAAGGAGATCGACGCCCTCGTCACCCAGGCGCAGGCCACGATGCTGGTCCGGCTGGAATCCGCCGTCGAGAAGCAGAGCTGAGGCCGGGCGATGGACGCACTGCGACCGAACGATCCCGCGCGCATCGGCGGACACCGGCTCCTGGGCCGCCTCGGGGCGGGCGGCATGGGCGTCGTCTACCTCGGGCGCACCGACGCCGGAGCGCTCGCCGCCCTCAAGGTGATCCTCCCCGAGTACGCCGGGGACACGGACTTCCGGACCCGCTTCCGCCGCGAGGCCGAGGCCGCCCGCCGAGTGGACAGCCCCTGGGCCGTCCCGGTCACCGGCGCCGACACCGAGTGCGAAACCCCCTGGCTGGCAACGGAGTTCGTGCCCGGACCGACGCTCTCGGAGGTCGTCGCCCGCTGCGGCCCACTGCCCGCCCGCAGCGTCCGTGTGCTCGGCCGGCTGCTCGCCCGCGCCCTGACCGCCGTACACGGGGCGGGACTTGTCCACCGGGACGTCAAACCGGGCAACGTCCTCCTCGCGGTGGACGGCCCCCGGCTCATCGACTTCGGGATCGCCCGCGCCGCCGACGCCACCGCGCTGACCGCCACCGGCCTCCTCGTCGGCACCCCCGGCTTCCTGCCGCCCGAACAGGCCGCCGGGGGCGGGGCGGTGGCCGGACCGGCCGGGGACGTCTTCTCGCTCGGCTGCCTCCTGGCGTACGCGGCCATCGGCCGGCCGCCCTTCGGTAGCGGGGTCGTCGAGGCCCTGCTCTACCGCACGGTCCACGACGCACCCGACCTCGACGGGCTCGACGATCCCGGCCTCCGCGCCCTGCTCACCGACTGCCTGGCCAAGGACCCGGCCGCCCGGCCCGCCGCCGCCGACCTGGACACCAGGATCGCCGAGGACGTGCCGGGCGAAGGCGCGAACGCCGACTGGCTGCCCGAGGACGTCGTCCGCATGATCGCGGAACGGTCCGCCGCGATGCTGGAACTGCCCGACATCGACGCCACGGTGAGCGATCCCCCTGCCGAGCCCGCACCGGCCCGGCGGCGGTTCCTGGCGCTCGCGGCGGGCGGCGCGGTGGCACTCGGGGCGGGCGCCTTCGCCGCCGTACAGCTGATGGGCGACGAGCCGGACGGCCGTAGCGGCGCGCCTGCGGGGCGGCGCTGGACAATCGGCGTACACGCTGACTTGACGGGCACTCAGAAAGCGGCCGGGCGGGCGCAGGAGCGCGGGGTGCGACTGGCCGTCGACCGCTTCAACTCCCGTACGGACAAGCCCTTCACGCTCACCGTGAAGGTCCTCGACGACCGGGGCGACCCGGCGCGTTCCGTGCGGGTCGCCGAGGAGTTCGCCCGCGACCGGGATGTGCTCGCGGTCGTCGGTCCGACCGGCGACGCGACCACCGCGGCCGCACTGCCCGGGTACGACGAGGCGGTGCTGCCCCTCCTGACGGTGTCGTCGCTCCAGATCGCCTACCCGGCCCGCGTCAACTCCGCCTTCTTCCAGGCCTCCCCCTCCTATGCGGCTCTCTCCGTGCCCATCGTCCACCACCTCCTCCTGCGCCCCGGCGTGGAGCGCCTCGGCGTCCTGATCGACCGGTCAGGCGGACAGGCCGCGTACCAGGCGGGGTACGCCGCCAATCTGATGACCCCCGGCCTCACCACCGGGACCACCCACCCGCGCGTGGTCCCGGCCGGGACGGCCGACCTCGGGCCGGTGATCGCGGACCTCCTCGCCCACCGCGTCGACGCCCTCTTCTACGCGGGCGACACGGCCGGGGCCGCCCGCGCCGCGCTCGCCCTGGCGGCCACGCCGTTCAAGGGGCCGCGCATGGCCCAACACGCTTCCATGGGGCCGGAGTTCCTGGAGCGGGCGGGAGAGGCGGCCGAGGGGTGGGAGTTCGTCACACCGTTCACGGATGCCGGTGCGGCAGAGGGTGCCGCCGACTTCGCGGCCGCGCACCGCAAGCGCTTCGGCAGCGCCCCCGCCGCCTGGTCGGCCGAGGCGTACGACGTCGCCGGGCTCGTGGCCCAGCGGGTGGCCGCGCTGGTGGGCTCGGCCACGAAGAGCGGTGCGGGGCCCGCCGGTTCACCGAGCACCACGCCATCCGGGCCCACCGGCGACGGGCGCCCCACCCGTGCCGCGCTCGCCGCCGCCGTCACCACGTCCACGTACAAGGGCGTCTCCCGCACCTACGCCTTCGAGAAGCGGCAGACACTGGTGGGCCAGGACGCCCACCTCTACCGGGTGGAGCGCGGCCGCTTCCGCTACCTCGGCGCGGCCCCGAAGCCGAAGAGCTGACGTGCGGCCCCTCACCTCCCAGGACCCCCGCACGGCCGGCCCGTACCGCACGCTGGCCCGGCTCGGTGCGGGCGGCATGGGCGTGGTCTACCTGGCGCGTTCGGCGGGCGGGGCCCTCGCCGCCGTGAAGGTGATCCGCGCCGAGCACGCCGCCGACCCCGGCTTCCGGGCCCGGTTCCGGCGCGAGGCGGAGGCCGCCGGGCGGATCACCGGGCCGTGGGTGGTCCCGGTGCTCGGCGCGGACACGGAGGCGCGGGAGCCGTGGCTGGCGACCGCCTTCGTCCCCGGCCCGTCCCTGGGCGAGGTCGTCGGGGCCGGGGGCGCGCTGCCCGCCGAGACCGTACGGGCGCTCGGGGCGCGGCTCGCGGCGGCCCTGGTCACCGTGCACGAGGGCGGGCTGATCCACCGCGACGTGAAACCCGGCAACGTTCTCCTCGCCCTGGACGGCCCCCGGCTCATCGACTTCGGGATCGCCCGGCACGAGGGCGCCACCGCCCTCACCGCCACCGACGCGGTGATCGGCACCCCTGGCTACCTCGCACCCGAACAGGCGTCGGCCGGACCGGTGGTGGGCCCGGCGTGCGACGTCTTCTCGCTGGGCTGCGTCCTGGTGTACGCGGCCACGGGGCGGCGCCCGTTCGGTGACGGCAGCCCGGCGGGCGTCCTGTTCCGGACGGTCCACGAGGAGCCGGACCTCGACGGCGTACCGCGTGCGCTGCTGCCGCTGGTCGCGGCTTGCCTGGCCAAGGACCCGGCGGCCCGGCCGGGGGCGGGGGAGGCGCGGGACGCGCTGGAGGGAGGCGCCGGAGGCGAGAGCCCGCGCGAGGCGTCGGCGGAGGGCGCCCGAGGAGGGGACCCACGCGAGGCACTGGCCCGGCCCTCCCCGTCCCGTACGCCTCGCGAATCCCGCACGCCTCCGCGCTCCCGTACGTGCGACGGCCCCGAGGCCCGTACGCCTCCCGCCTCCCGCACGTCCGACGACCCCGAGACCTGTACGCCTCCCCGCCCCCGTACGCCCCCCGACCCCACCGCCCCGACACCCCCCGCCCCCTGGTCGATCCCCGGTCTCTCCGCCCTGATTGCCGAGCGTTCGGCCGCCGCCCTCGCGCTGCCCGACCCCGGCCCCCTCCTCCCCGCCACCGCCACACCGGACGCCGGCCCGCCCCCCTCCCTCACCCGCCGCAGGCTCCTCGCCGCCGGGGCCGCCGGGGCCGTGCTCCTGGCGGGCGGCTCCACGGCGGCCTGGCTCGCCCTGCGGCCGCGCGACCAAGGCGCCGGGCCGCAGCGCGCCGCCGGGCCGCGCGGCGATCTCCCCACCCGCACCATCGGCCTCCACGCCGACCTCACCGGACCCGGCCGCGCCACCGGCCTGGCCCACCGGCGCGGCGCGCAACTCGCCGTCGACGACCACAACTCCCGTACCGGCAAAGCCTTTCGCCTCGCCCTGCGCATCGAGGACGACGCCGGGGACGAGGCACGGGCCCTGCGCACGGCCGACCGGCTCGTGGCCGACCCGGACGTCATCGCCGTCCTCGGGCCGACCGGTGACGTGCTGCCCGAGGCGGTCGTCCTGCGGTACGGAAAGGCGCGGCTCGCCACGGTCGTCGTCGCGGCCGGGTCCGCCACCGGCGCGTGGGACGCGAGCCTCCAGCTCTGTGTGACCCGCCCCTACGACGGCAGCCTCGCCCCCGGCCTCGTCAGCTATCTGGTCCACACCCGTCCCGCCGAGCGCATCCTCCTCGCCCTCGACGAGGCCGACCCCGACGGGAGCTGGAAGACCGGCTCCGCCTTCCGCGAAGCGGCCCTCGCCGATGCCACCCTCACCGAACACCCCCTCCCGGAGGGCGAGTCGGGGTTCCGCCCGGCGGCCCGCCGAGCCACCGCCGTCCGGGCCGACGCCGTGGTCTACGCGGGCGGCTCCGCACCCCGGGCCGCCCGCCTGGCCACCGCGCTCGCCGCCGAGGGCTTCACCGGCACAAGGGCCGGAGCCGGACCCGCCCTCGGGCCCGCCTTCCTCAAGGGCGCCGGGAAGGCGGCCGACGGCTGGGTCTTCGCCGAGGCCTACGCGGACGCGGCGGCGCTCCCGTCGGCCGCGAGGTTCACCGCCGCCCACCGCGGACGCTTCGGCGCACCGCCCGCCACCTGGGCCGCCGAGGCGTACGACGCGGTCGGCCTGATCGCCCGGGCCGCCGCGGCGACGAGCGCGGGCGGCGGGGAGCGCGGCGGGCTGGCACAGCGGCTGATCCGGACCGAGCACCGGGGCATCGTCCGCACCCTGACGTTCCAGGCCTCGACACGCCAGGTCCGGCATCCGGGCGGGATCTTCCTCTACCGGGTCGAGAAGGGCCGCCCCCGCTTTCTGGGACCGTACGGCGAGCTGTGACCGCGAGAACGAAGGCCTGCGGACGGCAGCGGTGGGTGAACCGTTGCCCAGGTGTGAAGATCTCCTGCGGCCGCGCTTAAGAAATCCTCGATGGACCAGGGACCCCGCCGTACGGCAGCCTTCTCGGTGACGGCCGGAAACGGTGCGTGGAGCCGCACGGGCGTGCTCCGTCCCGTCCCGCCGTACCCCGCCCCCCGCCACAGGGGCGGCCCCACCAGACCACCCCGGGCCGCAGGGTTCTCCGACATGCCCCCAGGCCCGGGGTATCCACCACCCGCGTACCACGTGCAGGGAGCCGCAGCCGTGAAGGCACTCGTCAAGCAGAAGGCCGAACCGGGACTGTGGCTGATGGACGTGCCGGAGCCGGAGTACGGCCCCACCGACGTCCTGATCAAGGTCCTGCGTACCGGGATCTGCGGCACCGACCTGCACATCCGCGCCTACGACGGCTGGGCCCAGCAGGCGGTCACCACCCCGCTGATCCTCGGCCACGAGTTCGTCGGCGAGGTCGCGGCCCTCGGCTCCGACGTCGTCGACATCACGGTCGGTGACCTGGTCAGCGGCGAGGGTCACCTCGTCTGCGGGAAGTGCCGCAACTGTCTCGCCGGCCGCCGCCACCTCTGCCGCTCCACCGTCGGCCTCGGCGTCGGCCGGGACGGGGCGTTCGCGGAGTACGTGGTGCTGCCCGCCTCCAACGTATGGGTGCACCGGGTCCCCGTCGACCTCGACATCGCGGCGGTCTTCGACCCGTTCGGCAACGCCGTGCACACCGCGCTCTCCTTCCCGCTGGTCGGCGAGGACGTCCTGATCACCGGCGCCGGACCGATCGGCATCATGGCCGCCGCCGTCGCCCGGCACGCGGGCGCCCGCAACGTCGTCATCACCGACGTCAGCGAGGCCCGCCTCGCCCTCGCCCGCAAGGTCGGCGTCAGCCTCGCCCTCAACGTCGCGGACCGGACCATCGCGGACGGGCAGCGCGAGCTCGGCCTGCGCGAGGGCTTCGACATCGGCCTGGAGATGTCCGGCCGCCCCGAGGCGATGCGCGAGATGGTCGCGAACATGACGCACGGCGGCCGGATCGCGATGCTCGGCCTGCCCGCCGAGGAGTTCGCCGTCGACTGGTCCCGGATCGTCACCTCGATGATCACCATCAAGGGGATCTACGGCCGCGAGATGTACGAGACCTGGTACGCCATGTCCGTCCTGCTGGAGGGCGGCCTCGACCTCGCCCCCGTGATCACCGGCCGGTACGGCTACCGCGACTTCGAAGCGGCCTTCGACGACGCGGCGAGCGGTCTCGGCGGCAAAGTCATCCTCGACTGGACCGTCTGACCCGTCGAACCTCTTTTCGAGCCTCCTGAACTTCTCGAACCTCTTCTCGCATCCCTTTTAAGGAATCCAGCATGTTCGACTCCGTACGCGACGATCTGCGCACCACCCTCGACGAGATCCGCGCCGCCGGGCTGCACAAGCCCGAGCGCGTGATCGGCACCCCGCAGTCCGCGACCGTCGCCGTCACCTCCGGTGGCCGCGCGGGCGAGGTGCTGAACTTCTGCGCCAACAACTACCTGGGCCTCGCCGACCACCCCGAGGTCATCGCCGCCGCCCACGAGGCGCTGGACCGCTGGGGGTACGGGCTCGCCTCGGTCCGCTTCATCTGCGGCACCCAGGAGGTCCACAAGGAGCTGGAGCAGCGGCTGTCGGCCTTCCTCGGCCAGGAGGACACGATCCTCTACTCCTCCTGCTTCGACGCCAACGGCGGCGTCTTCGAGACGATCCTCGGCCCCGAGGACGCCGTCATCTCCGACGCCCTCAACCACGCCTCGATCATCGACGGCATCCGGCTCTCCAAGGCCCAGCGCTACCGCTACGCCAACCGCGACCTGGCCGACCTGGAGAAGCAGCTCAAGGAGGCGTCCGGCGCCCGCCGCCGTCTGATCGTCACCGACGGCGTCTTCTCCATGGACGGGTACGTGGCCCCGCTCCAGGACATCTGCGACCTCGCCGACCGCTACGACGCCATGGTCATGGTCGACGACTCCCACGCCGTCGGCTTCGTCGGCCCCGGCGGCCGCGGCACCCCCGAGCTGCACGGGGTCATGGACCGGGTCGACATCATCACCGGCACCCTCGGCAAGGCGCTCGGCGGCGCCTCCGGCGGTTACGTGGCGGCCCGCGCCGAGATCGTCGCCCTGCTGCGCCAGCGCTCGCGCCCCTACCTCTTCTCCAACTCCCTCGCCCCGGTCATCGCCGCCGCGTCCCTCAAGGTCATCGACCTGCTGGAGTCCGCCGGCGACCTGCGCGACCAGCTGGGCGCCAACACCGCGCTCTTCCGCACCCGGATGACCGAGGAGGGCTTCGACATCCTCCCCGGCGACCACGCCATCGCCCCCGTCATGATCGGGGACGCGGCGAAGGCGGGCCGGATGGCGGAGCTGCTGCTGGAGCGCGGTGTGTACGTGATCGGGTTCTCGTACCCCGTCGTCCCGCAGGGGGCCGCGCGCATCCGTGTCCAGCTCTCCGCCGCGCACTCCACCGCCGATGTGAACCGCGCCGTGGACGCCTTCGTCGACGCCCGGGCGGCGCTGGAGGCGGAGGCGTAACCCTTTTCGCCGGGTCGGGGCGTCCGCCGCGACCTGGGACAATGGGTACATGATCGATGCGCGGCGGCTGCGAATCCTCCGTGCGGTGGCCGACCACCGCACCGTGACCGCGGCCGCCGCCGCGTTGTATCTGACCCCCTCCGCCGTCTCCCAGCAGCTCGCCGCCCTGGAGCAGGAGACCGGTCACCGTCTCGTCGAACGCGGTGCGCGCGGCGCCCGGCTCACCGCCGCCGGGGAGATCCTCCTCGTCCACGCCAATGTGGTCCTGGCCCAGCTGGAGCGGGCGGAGGCGGAGCTGGCCGACTACAGCGCGGGCGTCGCCGGTACGGTCACGGTCGCCGCGTTCGCCACCGGCATCGGCCTCGTCCTCGCCCCCGCCCTCACCGAGCTGGCCCGCACCGCGCCCGGCATCCGGGTCAAGGTCCAGGACGCGGAGGGCGACGCGAGCGTGCCGATGGTGCTGGACCGGCAGGTGGACGTCGCGGTGGCGGTCGAGTACCGGGGCGCCCCCGCCGAGGACGACCGCCGCCTCACCCGCGTCCCCCTCTACTCGGAGCCGTTCGACGCGGTGCTCCCGGTGGGCCACCGCCTCGCGGACCAGGACCAGGTGGCGGTCGCCGACCTCGCCAAGGACCCGTGGATCGGGCCGTACCCGGGGAACCCCTGCCATGAGGTGGTGGTCCTGGCCTGCGAGTCCGCCGGTTTCGCCCCGCGCCTGGAGCACTCGTCGGACGACTTCCGGGCGGTGGTGGCGCTGGCCGGGGCGGATGCGGGGGTGGCCCTGGTGCCGCGTTCCGCGCTGCGCGGGATGGAGTTGACCGGGGTGGTCGTCCGCCCGGTGGAGGGCAGCGCCCCCACCCGCCGCGTCTTCGCGGCCGTACGCCAGGGAGCCGAGGGCCATCCGCTGATCCGCCCGGTGCTGGACGCGATGGAGGCGGTGGCGGTACGGGAGGCGGGGCTGGCACGGGTGTGAGCGGAGGGCATACGCCTGCCGGTCAGTCGATCCAGGCCGTACGCCTGCCGGTCAGTCGATCCAGGCCGTACGCCTACCGGTCAGCCGATCCAGGCCGTACGTCTGATCCTGCCGCGCCGCCCCCGCCCGGACCCAGGCGCTCCGGCGGGCCCCGGATCGTAGAGGATCTGCCAGCACACCAGCGCCACCAGGACCCCGATCGTCGCCCACGCGGGCAGCCGCACCCCCAGCGGAGCCAGCGCCACGGCCACCGCCACGCACGGCAGCCCCCAGCCCAGGACCCAGACCCGGTCGGCCCGCCGGGCGAGCGGCAGCGCCGCGACCAGGCCCGCCGCGAAGTAGCCCGCCATCGCCCCGCACAGGAGCCAGTGCTGCCCCCTCGGCAGGACGTCGTCGAAGTGGGCCACCGCCGAGCCCAGGGCGGTGGCCAGCGCGACCAGGAACCCGGTCGTCACGGCGTGCAGCAGCATGGCCAGCCGGGGAGCGAGTGCGTCCCTGCGCAGGTGGGGGATGCCGTTGGTGCCGTAGAGCAGGCTCAGGGCGCAGATCCCGGCCAGCAGCCCGAACGCCCCGAGCCCGGTGGCCGCCAGCGGCAGGTCCCAGCCGTCGCGTTCGGAGGCGGCGTCGATGATCTGGATGACCCCCTCGCCCAGCACGATGATCACGTACAGCCCGAGCCGTTCCCCCATGTGGGCCGTGTCGATACGCGACTCGGTGAGCCGGGGCGGCGCGGGCGGGGCGGTGTGCGGCGGGCCCGGCGGCGGCCGGTCGCGACGGCGTCCGGCGGCCCGCACGGCCGCGCGCCGCAGGGTCCGGCCCCGGGTGGCGAACAGCAGGGTGGCGAGGTCGACGGCGATGCCGAGAGCCCAGAGCCAGTAGCGCCACGGGGCTTCCACGAAGAGGGAGACCAGCCAGGGCAGCGCCCCCGCGCCGAACTGGGCCAGCGGCCAGTCCACCACCACGCTGCCCCGCCGCCAGACCCGGCCCGCGTGCCGGCGCAGCAGGACGTAGGCGACGACGAAGGTGATGGCGTGGTGGGTGAGGACCGCGTGCACGGAGGCCGCCATCACGGCCATCCCGAGCATCGCGATCAGCAGGGTGCTGACCCGGGTGGCGGAGGCGGCGATGTCCCCGTAGACGGCGAACCCGGCCCAGACGGTCCAGAAGGCCAGGTAGAGGACCGCGTACAGGGCCAGATCAGCCAGGTGCGGGCCGTCGTGGAGCAGATGGGCCAGCTGCCCCGCCCCGGCGACGACGACCAGGTCGAAGAACAGCTCGTTCCACCCGGCGTGCCGCCCGGGCTCGGCCGGCCCCGGGGAGGCGCTGCGGTCCATGGGCTGCTCCATGGGCCCATGGTCACTACGGACGGCCCCGGGCAGCGCGTCGGCTGTGGGCCGAATGGCGAACCCCGCCCCGGGGTCAGGCCGCCGGTTGCAGCAGATCCCAGCGGTTGCCGTACAGGTCCTCGAAGACCGCGACCGAGCCGTACGCCTCGTGCCGGGGCTCCTCCAGGAAGCGCACGCCCGCCGCGCTCATCCGGGCGTGGTCGCCCGCGAAGTCCTCGGTGTGCAGGAAGAAGCCGACCCGCCCGCCCGTCTGCGCCCCCACGCTCGCCTCCTGCGCCCGGTCCTTCGCGCGGGCCAGCAGCAGCCCCGTACCCGACGCGGCCCCGCGCGGGCGCACCACCACCCAGCGGGAGCCGTCGCCCCGGTCGGTGTCCTCCACCAGTTCGAAGCCGAGCGCGTCGCGGTAGAAGGCGACGGCCTCGTCGTAGTCGCGGACGACCAGGGTGACCAGGGCGATGTGGGACATGGGCCCTCCAGGGGGTCGAGAGAGGTAGTTATACGTAACACTAACGCTTCCGGGTCCCGTCCCCGCACAATGCCCGCATGGACATCCTGGACACCACGACCCCCGGCGGCCTCACCGCAGCGACGGACCGGGCCCGTCGCCTCGCGGAGACCGGGCGGCGGCGCATCCTCGGGATCGCCGGGCCGCCCGGAGCCGGGAAGTCCACCCTGGCGCAGCGGCTGGCCGAGGCGCTGGACGGGCGCGCCGTCCTCGTCCCCATGGACGGCTTCCACCTGGCAGCCGCCGAGCTGGACCGGCTCGGCCGCGCCGACCGCAAGGGCGCCCCCGACACCTTCGACGCGCCCGGGTACACGGCGCTCCTGCGCCGGTTGCGCGACCCCGACCCGCTGCACCCGGTGTACGCCCCCGCCTTCGACCGGGCCCTGGAGGAGCCGGTCGCGGGAGCCCTGGCCGTCACCCCGGACGTGCCGCTCGTCATCACCGAGGGCAACTACCTCCTCCTCGACGAGGGGCCCTGGGCGGCGGTGCGCGGGCTGCTGGACGAGGCGTGGTTCCTGGACCTCGATCCGGAGGTGCGGGTGCGGCGGCTCGTCGAGCGCCATGTGCGGTACGGGAAGCCTCCGGCGCACGCGCGGGCGTGGGTGGAGCGCTCGGACGAGGCGAACGCCCGGCTGGTGGAGCGCGGGCGGGGGCGGGCCGACGCGGTGGTGCGGCTGCCGTCGTGACCGGGGGCGGCTCCAGGGCTGGTTGTCTCCGGCTCCGGGGGCTCCCCACCTTCCGGGCCCCCATTCCCGTACGCCTCCGAACCCGTTCGCATCCACCCCGTCAGCCGGGCAGGATGCAGGGAGCCACGTCCTGCCGCACCCGCACCCCGCACCCGCTCACCGCCAGGAGGTCCTGATGTCCAGCCCGAACCAGCCCGCACCGCACCCCGTACCCTTCACCACCGAGGTCTACCGGGCCCGTATGGCGAAGGCGGCCGAGGCCGCCGCCGGGGCCGGGCTGGCCGGGGTGATCGTCGCGCCCGGCCCCGACCTCGTCCATCTGACCGGCTATCAGCCCGTCGCCACCGAACGCCTCACCCTCCTCGTGCTGCGGCCCGGGGAGGAACCGGTCCTGGTCGTCCCGACCCTGGAGGCGCCCGACGCCGCTGCCGCCGCCGGGGCGCCCGCGCTCGCCCTGCGGGACTGGACCGACGGCAAGGACCCGTACGCGGTGGCCGCCCCGCTGCTGGAGAGCGAGGGCCGCTTCGGCGTCAGCGACAACGCCTGGGCGATGCACCTCCTCGGCCTCCAACGGGCCCTGCCCGCAACGTCGTACACCTCCCTGACCGAGGCCCTCCCGATGCTCCGGGCGGTGAAGGACGCCGCCGAGCTGGAGCGCCTCGCGGCGGCCGGGGCGGCGGCGGACGCCACGTACGAGGAGATCCTGAAGGTGCGCTTCTCCGGCCGCCGGGAGACCGACGTCGCCGCCGATCTCGCCGCGCTGCTCAAGCACTTCGGGCACTCCCAGGTCGACTTCACGGTGGTCGGCTCCGGGCCCAACGGCGCCAACCCGCACCACGAGGCGGGTGAACGCACCATCCAGCGCGGCGACATGGTGGTCCTGGACTTCGGCGGCCTCAAGCACGGTTACGGCTCCGACACCTCCCGTACGGTCCATGTCGGCGAACCCACCGCCGAGGAGCAGCGGGTCCACGACATCGTCCGCGAGGCCCAGCAGGCGGGGTGCGCCGCCGTCCGGCCCGGGGTCGCCTGCCAGGAGATCGACCGCGCCGCCCGCGCGGTGATCACAGAGTTCGGCTACGGCGAGCGGTTCATCCACCGCACCGGCCACGGCATCGGCGTCACCACCCACGAACCCCCGTACATGATCGAGGGCGAGGAGCAGCCGCTCGTCCCCGGCATGTGCTTCTCCGTGGAGCCGGGCGTCTACCTCCCCGGCCGCTTCGGGGTCCGGATCGAGGACATCGTGACCGTCACCGAGGACGGCGGACGGCGCCTCAACGCCACCGCCCGTGAGCTCGCGATCGTGGAGTAGCCCCGCGCGTGGGGGAGTTGAGCTGCGCCCTGCCGTGGGATCAGTCGTCCGCCAGCACCACGCACGACTCCGGCGGCAGCCGCAGCACCCCGTCCGTCCCCGGCGGATCGACCGGCTCCCAGGCCGCCAGCACCCGTCCGCCGGACCGGCGGTGACGCCCGAGCCCCAGCGGGATCGCCGCCGGTCCGTCCGCCAGGTTGACCGCGATCCTCAAGTCGCCCCTGCGGTAGGCGAACCAGCGGGCGTCCTCGTCGTACGCGACCTTCACCGACGCCAGGTCCGGGTCGTGGAGGTCGGGCAACGACCGCCGCAGCGCGATCAGTCGGCGGTACCAGGCGAGCAACCGTGCGTGCGGTTCGCGCTCCGGCTCGGCCCAGTCGAGACAGGAGCGGTCGCGGGTCGCCGGGTCCTGCGGGTCGGGGATCTCCTCCTCCGCCCAGCCGTGCGCGCCGAACTCCCGCCGCCTGCCGTTGCGTACGGCCTCCGCGAGCTCCGGATCGGTGTGGTCGGTGAAGAACTGCCAGGGGGTGCGCGCCCCCCACTCCTCGCCCATGAACAGCATCGGCGTGAAGGGGCCGGTCAGGACCAGGGTCGCCGCGCACGCCTGGAGGCCGGGGGAGAGGGAGGCGGCGAGCCGGTCGCCCAGGGCCCGGTTGCCGATCTGGTCGTGCGTCTGCGCGTAGCCGACGAAGCGGTGGGCGGGGGAGCGGGAGACGTCGACCGGGCGGCCGTGGACACGGCCCCGGAAGCTGGAGTAGGTCCCGTTGTGGAAGAACGCGGACGTCACCGTCTTGGCCAGGGCGGCGAGCGGGGCCCGCGCGAAGTCCGCGTAGTAGCCCTGGGACTCGCCGGTGAGCGCGGTGTGCAGGGCGTGGTGGAAATCGTCGTTCCACTGGGCGTGCAGCCCGAGGCCGCCCGCCGGGCGCGGGGTGGTGGTACGCGGGTCGCAGAGGTCGGACTCGGCGATCAGCCCCAGCGGCCGCCCCAGCTCCGCCGCCAGCGCGTCGACCGCCGTCGACAGCTCCTCCAGGAAGGTCAGCGCCCGGGTGTCGGCGAGCGCGTGCACCGCGTCGAGCCGCAGCCCGTCGAGCCGGTAGTCCCGCAGCCAGGCCAGCGCGCTGCCCAGCAGGAACGCCCGCACCTCGTCCGAGCCCGGGGCGTCCAGGTTGACCGCCGCGCCCCACGGGGTGTGGTGGGTGTCGGTGAAGTACGGGCCGAAGGCGGGCAGGTAGTTGCCGGACGGGCCCAGATGGTTGTGGACCACGTCCAGGACCACCCCGAGCCCCAGCCCGTGCGCCGCGTCCACGAAGCGTTTCAGCCCCTCGGGACCCCCGTACGGCTCGTGCACCGCCCAGAGCGAGACGCCCTCGTACCCCCACCCGTGGGTGCCGGGGAACGGGCAGACCGGCATCAGCGACACATGGGTGACGCCCAGCTCCGCCAGATGGCCCAGCCGCGCCGCCGCCGCGTCGAACGTGCCCTCCGGGGTGTACGTCCCCACGTGCAGCTCGTACAGGACCGCACGGTTCAGCCGCCGCCCCGCCCAGCCGTTGCGCCAGGCGTACGCCCCCTGGTCGACGACCGCGCTCGGCCCGTCGGGCCCGTCCGGCTGACGCCGCGAACGGGGGTCCGGCAGCAGCGGCCCGTCGTCCACCCGGAACCCGTAACGCTCCCCGTCCACCGCCTCCGCATCGGCGCTCCACCAGCCCTCCCGCAGCGGATCGCGCTCCATCGGGTACCGGACCTCCGCCGCCTCCAGCACCACCGTGTCCGCTTCGGGGGCCCACACCTCGAACTGCATCCACCACTCCTCATCCGTAACGGATCGTCAGATCGTGCCACCGTCCGGAGGCGCACCCCGTGACCGGCGCAACACGCCCCGACCCGGCACCCGCGACCACGCGCCCCCAGGGAGAGTCCGGCAATCCCGCCTGGGCGGACTACGCCCCCTAGAACCATCCCGTCACCGGCCATTAAGGTCTGGTCCTGATCATTGCCCGGCCGGCTCCCCGCTCATACAGGTTCTGTTCATACGTACGGCTCATGGAGGCCGAGATGCCCGTACCGCAGTTCCCGCCCGGCTTCCTCTGGGGAGCCTCCGCCTCCGCCTTCCAGACCGAGGGGGCGGTGGACGCCGACGGCAAGGGCCCCTCGGGCTGGGACGCCTTCGCCGCCCAGCCGGGGCGGATCAAGGACGGCACCGACACCACCCGGGCCACCGGCTTCCACGCCCGCTACCGCGAGGACGTCGCCCTGCTCTCCGGGCTCGGCGCCGACGCCTTCCGGTTCTCCATCAGCTGGCCCCGCGTGGTCCCGGGCGGCAGCGGGGCCGTCAACGCCGACGGGCTCGACTTCTACGACCGGCTCGTCGACGAGCTCTGCGCCCACGGCATCACCCCCGCGCCCACCCTCTACCACTGGGACACCCCGCTCCCGCTGGAGGAGGCGGGCGGCTGGCTCGACCGGGACACCGCGTACCGCTTCGCCGAGTACGCGGGCATCGTCGCCGAACGGCTCGCGGACCGGGTCCCGATGTGGATCACCGTCAACGAGCCCGCCGAGGTCACGCTGCTCGGCTACGCGCTGGGCGAGCACGCCCCCGGCCGCACCCTCCTCTTCGACGCCCTGCCCGCCGCCCACCACCAGCTCCTCGCCCACGGCCTCGCCGTCCGGGCCCTGCGCGCGGCGGGCGCCGACAACATCGGCATCGCGCTCTCCCAGGCGCCGGTCTGGACGGCGGGGGACTCCGACGAGGACCGCGCCGGAGCGGAGCTGTACGACACGCTCACCAACTGGCTCTTCGCCGACCCCGTCCTCACCGGCCGCTACCCGGACGAGGGGATCGCCGCCCTGATGCCGGGCCCGGTCGCCGACGACCTCAAGGTCATCTCCACCCCGCTCGACTGGTACGGCGTCAACTACTACAACCCGACCCTCGTCGGCGCGCCCCGCCCGGAGGCGTTGGAGACCTTCTCCGGCTTCACGATGCCCGCTGAACTCCCCTTCGGCATCAGGGAGATCGAGGGGTACGAGAAGACCGGCTTCGGCTGGCCCGTGGTCCCCGAGGGGCTGACCGAGATCCTCACCCTGCTGCACCGCCGCTACGGCGACCGCCTCCCCCCGCTCCACATCACCGAGAACGGCTGCGCCCTGGCCGAACCGCACGCCGACGACCGCCGCATCGCCTATCTGGAGAGCCACCTCACCGCCCTGCGCGCGGCGATGGACGCCGGGGTCGACGTACGCGGCTACTTCACCTGGTCGCTCACCGACAACGTGGAGTGGACGGAGGGGGCCTCGCAGCGGTTCGGCCTGGTCCATATCGACTACGAGACGCTGACCCGTACGCCGAAGCAGTCCTACGCCTGGTACCGCGACCTGATCCGCGCGCAGAAGCAGAAGCAGAAGCAGAAGCAGCAGAAGCAGGAGCAGAACCGGAACGTGACCGCCGAAGGGGCTTACGCGATGCCCACGGAGTGATCAATACTCCCGCCATGATCGCTTCATGGTGGTCCCGGGCCCGGCTGGGGATCTTCGTACATTGGACGCCCGCCTCCGTCCCCGGCTGGGCCCCGCCCCACGTCCCGCCGGGCCAGCTTCCGGCGGCGGGGCGGCGTGCGCCGCTCGGCTGGACCCCTTACGCGGAGTGGTACGAGAACTCCCTCCGCTTCCCCGGCTCCCCGGCCGCCGTCCACCACCGCGCCACCTACGGCAACCGCCCCTACACCGACTTCGGCCACGCCTTCGAGGACGGGCTGAGCGGCTGGGACCCGGCCGCCTGGG
Organism: Streptomyces sp. NPDC059452; assembly: GCF_042750035.1. Classification (NCBI taxonomy): domain Bacteria; kingdom Bacillati; phylum Actinomycetota; class Actinomycetes; order Kitasatosporales; family Streptomycetaceae; genus Streptomyces; species Streptomyces sp. NPDC059452. The sequence goes on along the minus strand of NZ_JBHYVE010000005.1, from coordinate 208,704 downwards.
CCCGCTCCTTCCGGGCGGCGGGCGCCGGGTACGCGGTGCTGGTCACCAAGCACCACGACGGCTTCTGCCTCTGGCCCTCCCGGACCGCCAACCCCCACCGCCCCGGCTGGCACACCGCGCGGGACGTGGTCGGGGAGTTCGCCGAAGCCGTACGGGCCGAGGGCCTGCGGTTCGGCGTCTACTACTCCGGCGGGCTCGACTGGACCTTCGACGACCGGCCCATCGGCACCGCCGCCGACATGTTCTCGGCCGTCCCGCGCGGCCGCTACCCGGCTTACGCCGACGCGCAGTTGAGGGAGCTGATCCGGCGCTACCGCCCCGACATCCTCTGGAACGACATCGCCTGGCCGGCCTCCGCCACCGAGATCCGCTCCCTCACCGACTTCTACCGCTTCACCGTCCCGCACGGCGTGGTCAACGACCGTCTGCTGCCGTACGCCCCGCACTGGCGGGCGCTGACCCTGCCCGGTGCGCGGTCCCTCTACAACTGGTGGGACCGGCGCACGGTGGCGCAGGGCGAGGGCTTCGTCCCGCGCACCCCGCCGGACTTCGACTTCCGTACGCCGGAGTACGCCCGGTACACCGGCTCCGACCCGTACGAGATCACCCGGGGCATCGACCACAGCTTCGGCTACAACCGCAACTCCGCCCCGGACGCCTTCATCGGCCGTGAAGCGCTCACCGCCCTCGTCCGCGACACGGCGGCCGACGGCGGGAACCTGCTGCTCAACGTGGGGCCGCGCGGTGAGGACGCGACGATCCCCGCCGAGCAGCAACTGCGCCTGGACTGGCTGGCCGAGGACGCGGTGCGGGCGGAGTAGGGCGCCCTCTGCGCGTGGGGAGGGGCACTGGCTTTCCGTCATGTGGCTGAAAGTGCCCAGTAGTTGGACAGCCCTTGTCAGGAAAAGGTATGGACCATACTTTTCCAGCCAAGTGATCAACGGGAGGTCCGAATCTATGGCGATCGACATCAAGTCGCGCTGGGCATGGGCGAGATACGCGGCAGGGACGAAGCGCGGGCTGATACTCGCCGCCGACCTGGAACGGGAGAACCCCTCCTGGACCCTCGACGACTTGGTCGTGAAGACGGAGGCGAGGATCGCCGCGCCCTCGCCGTCGACCGGGAGGCTGTGGACGCCCTACCGGGGAGGTGTGTTCATCCACCACGCCGGGCGGGGAAGCTTCACCCCGGGGTCCGAGGTGGACTGCCTCAAGCGCATCGGTGACATCTGGAACGACCACTACGAGAAGTTCGAGGGCGACATCGCCTACAACTTCATGGTCTGCCGGCACGGCATCATCTACACCGGCCGTGGTTACCAGCGGGGTGAGGCCAACGGCGGGTCGGCACCGCCCACCCCGAAGAGCGGGCTGGGCGAGGTCTGGGTCCCGGGGGAGGGGTCCGTCGGGCGCAACTCCGCCTTCTACTCCATCCTCGGGCTCATCCACGAGCGGGACCAGCCGACCTCGGCCATGCTGAACGCGATGAAGCGGCTCATCGGCCATCTGCGGGGGCCGGACGTGTCGCCCACCCGGAGGGCGGGGGCGCAGATCTTCCCCCACCGGCACGGCTATGACACCGTATGCCCGGGGAACATCACCCCGTACGCGCAGAACGGCTCAAGCATCGACCCCGGCGGTTCGTCTGCGGCCCCGACGCTGTCGATCATCCCCCGGATGCAGTGGGCCGCCCGCCCGCCGAGGACCGTGACCATCGTCGAACTCTCGGTGCGGACCGGCTTCGCCGTCCACTACTCCGCCGGACCGCCGACCCAGAGCATCCGGGCGATCCAGAACTACCACATGGACGGCCGCGGCTGGCCGGACATCGGCTACAACTTCCTCGTCGACCGGGCGGGCCGTATCTACGAGGGGCGGGGGTGGACCGCCGTCGGCGCCCATGCCACGGGGGCCAACACCAGCCACATCGGCGTCTGCTTCATCGGCAGCGACGGCGACGCCACCCCGCACGCCAAGGCCGCGATCCGCGCCCTCTACTACCGGGCGAGACATCTGACGGGCAAGGGGCTCGCCGCCACCTACCACGGGGCGCTCGGCTCCACCGCCTGCCCCGGCGCCGACCTGCGCAACTGGGTCCTCGGCGGTATGGAGGCCGCCGACATCCCGATCGGCGGGGGCGGCGGCGGACCGGCCACCGGCACCACGGGAGAGACCTCCGTCCGCTCGATCACCGCCCAGCAGCGTGCCGTCAACTTCCTCGGCCATCTGCCCGCGCTCGACCTCGACGGCTCCTTCGGCCCGCTCACACAGGCCGGGGTGAAATGGGCCCAGCGGAAGATCGGCGTGGCGGACGACGGATTCTGGGGGCCGCTGACCGAGGCCGCCTACGTCGCGTACATCGGCCCCGGCCGTACCGGCGGCGGCGTCATCGCCTACCGGTCCGTCATGGCGCAGCAGCACGCGGTCAACCGGCTCGGCCACACGCCGAAGCTCGAACTGGACGACAGTTTCGGCCCGTTGACCCTGGCCGGGGTGAAGTGGCTCCAGCGGAGGATCGGGGTCGACCCGGACGGCAACTGGGGGCCCGCCACCGAGAAGGCCTTCCTCGCTTACACCGGTGACACGGCGAGCAGCGGCGGCGGTGGCATCACCACCATCCGGCCCGTGGTCTCCCAGCAGCACGCCGTCAACTCCCTCGGCCACACACCCAGACTGGACCTGGACGGCTCCTTCGGACCGCTGACCGAGGCCGGGGTGAAGTGGCTCCAGCGCAAGATCGGGGTGGACCCCGACGGCATGTGGGGACCCGCCACGGAGACCGCGTACGGCCGATGGACCGACGGCGAACGCCTGGAACTGGACGGCAACTTCGGCCCCGCCACCATCGCCGCCACCCAGCGCGCGATCGGCGTCACCCCCGACGGCAGCTTCGGCCCCGAGACCAGGCGGGCCTTCCAGCGCCACCTCAACACCTGGGCCTCCGCCGGACTCGTCATCGACGGCTCCACCGGACCGGCCACCGTGAAGGCCCTGCAACGCCACCTCAACGCGATGATCCGGGCCGGACTCGACCTCGACGGTTCCTGGGGCCCGGGCACCACCCGCGCACTCCAGTCGGCACTCAACCAGGAGAAGTTCTGATGGGACGCGACACGGACAGAACGCTCCCGGCGCCGGCTCCAGGACCGGCACCGGACCGGAGCCGACCCGCCGGGGCAACGCGGCGCTCCCTGCTCGTGGGCGGCGCCCTGGTCGCCGCCGGACTGCTCACCTCCGGCTCCCCGGCCGCCCTCGCCGCACCCCGGCCCGAGGCCGCCCGCTCCGGGAGCGGCGCCGCCGCCCGTACGGTCTTCCGGCCCGTGCCCGTGGCGCGCGCCGACGAACTCGTGGTGCCGAAGGGGTACGTGGCCGATGTCATCGCCCGCTGGGGCGACCCCGTACGGAGCCCCGCGCCCCGTCGCGGGACCGCCCCCGCCACGCCCGCCACGGCCGCCGAGCAGGCGGGGCAGGTGGGCAGCCACCACCACGGCGTGCACGTCGTGCCCCTCGCCCCGGGCCCCGGCGGTGAGCGGCGCGGCCTGCTGGTCCTCGCCCATGAGTCCGCCGACGAGCTGCACACGGCGGCCTCGCCCGCGACGGCCATGGCGGCCCAGGGGCTGACCGTCGTGGCCGTCGCCTCCGGTCCGCGCGACGGCGGAGCCTGGCGCACCGTCGACTCCCCGTTCAACCGGCGGATCACCGCCACCACCCCCGTACGCCTCACCGGACCGGCCGCCGGGACCCGACTGGGCGGCGCGGGCGGCGCGCAGGGCGTCGTGGCGCCCGGTGCGCTCGGGGCCACCCCCTGGGGGACCGTGCTTGCCGCCGAGGAGAACGCCAACGCCTTCTTCGGCACCGACGACCTCGCGTGGCAGCGCTCCGAGACCGACGTCCGCCACGGGTTCTCCGCCGCGGGATTCGGCCACCCCTGGCACACCGAGGACCCCCGCTTCGACCTGGCCTCCGACCGGGCCCGCCCGGAACACTTCGGCTGGATCGTGGAGGTGGACCCCCAGGACCCCGCATCGGTCCCGGCCAAGCGGACGGCCCTCGGCCGCTTCCCGCACGGCAGCGCCACCGTCTCCGAGGCGGACGGCCGCGTCGTCGTCCACACCACGGACGCCGAGGACGGCGAGTACGCCTACCGGTTCACCGGCTCCGCACCCTGGCGCCGACTCCGGGCCAAGGGTCTCGACCCGCTGGACCACGGCACCCTGGAGGTGGCCAGGCTCTCGGCGGACGGCACCGGCGAGTGGATTCCGCTCACCCACGGCTCGGGCCCGCTGACCCGGGAGAACGGCTGGCGCGACCAGGCCGACGTCCTGGTGCGCGCCCGGCTGGCGGCCGACGCGGTCGGCGCCACCCCGCTGGCCCGCCCGGAACGGGTCGCCGTCCACCCCGCCACGGCCGATGTCTACCTGGCCCTGGCGGGCGGAGTCGCGGGCGGCGGCTGCGGGGCAGGCGGAGCGGACGGCTGCGCTCCGGGTGCGTCGCCGCACGGCAGTGTCGTACGGCTGCGCCCCGCACCGGACGGTCCGGCGACGGCCCGGGACTTCTCGTGGGAGACCTTCCTCACCGGGAACGATCCACGGGCGACCCCGGACGGCGCCTTCGCCCACCCCAAGGGCCTCTGGTTCGACGCCTCCGGAGTGCTGTGGATCTCCACCGGTATCCCCGGCCATCTGCTGGGCGGTGCGGACGGGCCGGTCGGACGCCTCGGCAACAACGCGCTGCTGGCGGCCGATCCGGAGACCGGTGAGGTACGCCGGTTCCTCACCGCACCGAGGGGAGCCGAGGTCACCGGGGTGGCCGCGTCGGCGGACGGGGCCACCCTGTTCGTCAACATCCAGCACCCCGGCCGCCGTACGGCGACGGCAACGCCCGACCGCGAGCGCCCCGGCACGGTGAGCAACTGGCCGGACCGCACGCCGGACGGGCCCCCGCGCTCGGCGACCGTGGCGGTGCGGCGGGCGTAACCCTCTCCGGCCGCCGGGTCCGGGTCCCGGAACCCGGCGGCCGGACCGTCCCGTCGGGCCCCGGCGCAGGTCAGCGCGGGCGGGAAGTGGGGTTCGTCTGGACACTCCGGCCCCCTCGGCCCGACAATCGTCAACGTGACGTCCTCCTCCGAGTTCCACACGTATCCCGCGCGGCTGTCGGACGCCCAGCGCGACCGTGTCCTCGGCGTGCTCAGAGAGGGTGCCGCACAGGGCAAGCTGTCGCACGACACCTTCATGCGGCGCATGGAGCTCGCCCTGGTCGCCCGCCGCCCCGAGGAGCTGACGGCCCTCACCTCCGACCTGGACACCGGCAGCCGGTTCTCGCAGGGCCTCGTCCGCGCGGTCGGCGGGATATCCGCCTTCCCGGGGCGGCTGCGCCGGGCCTGGCAGACCGAGCGGCTCCCGAAGCTGCTGCTGCCCGCGCCGAGCCCGTATCCGCTGCTCATCGGCCGCGACCCGGGCAACGGGCTGCGCCTCAACCATGAGACGGTCTCCCGGCTGCACGCCGAACTCACCCTGTACAACGGCCGCTGGCTGCTGCGCGACCTCGGCTCCACCAACGGCACCTGCGTCAACGGCCAGCGGCTCGTCGGCGCGATCCCGGTGCGCGACGGGGACCAGGTGAGCTTCGGCCGGATGAGCTTCCGCCTGACCGCCCCGTCGCCGCGCCCGCCCGCCTGATTCCCCGTTCCCTCTATTCCCTATCCCCTGCTAGTGCTGCTGGTGCAGCCCGCGCCCGGCCAGCGTCAGGAACGCCTCGCCGACCGCCTCGGAGAGCGTCGGGTGGGCGTGGATGTGGTGGGCCACATCGGCGGGCTCCGCGTCCCAGCCCACCACGAGCTGGCTCTCCGCGATCATCTCCGAGACCTGCGGCCCGACCAGATGGACGCCCAGAACCCGGCCCGCCCGCTCGGCCACCACCTTCACCAGCCCGCCCCGGCCGTGCACCATGCCCTTGGCGACGGCGGTCAGCGGCAGGGCGTTCACCACCACGTCGTGCCCGGCGTCCCGGGCCTGAGCCTCGGTCAGGCCCACCGCCGCCGTCTGCGGTGAGGAGTACGTGACCCGGGGGACGGCGGCGTAGTCGACCGGGGCCGTACGCAGCCCGGCCAGCGTCTCCGCCACCAACAGCCCCTCGGCGAAGGACGCGTGGGCCAGCCCCGGCGAGGGCGGCGGCAACAGGTCGCCCACCACGTGGATGCCCGGCACCGACGTCTCCAGCCGCGACCAGTCGCCGGGCACCACATGGCCCCGCCCGTCCGTGGCCAACCCCGCCGCCGCCAGCCCGAGACCCTCCGTCACCGGCTCCCGGCCCACCGCGACCAGCAGCCGCTCCGCCGCCACCGTGACCGCCCCGCCCCGCGCGGTCCGCACGACGGCCCGCACCCCCTCCTCCACCACCGCCGTCTCCAGCAGCAGGGCCCCCGTCTCCACCCGGATGCCGCGCTTCTTCAGCCCCCGCGTCAGATGGCGCGACACCTCCACGTCCTCCAGCGGAACGAGCCGGTCGGCGGCCTCCACCAGCGTGACGTCGGCCCCCATCGACCGGTGGAACGAGGCGTACTCCACGCCGATCGCCCCACCGCCGACCACCAGCACGGAGCCGGGCAGCCCCGGCGCGTACAGCGCGTCGTCACTCGTCACCACCCGCCGCCCGTCCGCCACCACCCCCGGCAGCATCCGGGGCCGCGACCCGGTCGCCAGCACCACCCCGCGCCGGGCGACGGCCTCCCCGTACCCCTCGATCCGGGCGGAGCGCGGGCCCGTCAGCTCGGCGCTGCCGCGTACGACCTCCACCCCGGCGTGCGCGAGATGGCCCTCGACCCCCCGGTGGTTGCGGGCGACGATGTCGTCCCGGGTCGCCACCAGGGACGCCCAGTCGACGGAGTCGAGCGTGGCCTTGACGCCCCACCGCTCCCGGGCCTCCGCGATGCCGTCCACGAGTTCGGCGGCGTGGAGCATCGCCTTGCTCGGGATACAGCCGCGATGCAGACAGGTGCCGCCGACCAGATCCCGTTCGGCGAGCACCACTTCCAGCCCCAGGGCGGCCGCCCGCAAGGCCGTGGAGTAGCCGCCCGTGCCACCGCCGATCACCAGTACGTCCGTCGTGCGCTCTGCGTTCTCCGTGCTCGTCCGCGTCATGGCTCCACCCTCCGCCCACCTCCTCTCATACGTCCAAGGCAGAATGCGAGTGGATTCCATGCACGGCGTTTATGGGGGACAGGGCGTCAGGCTCTGCGGAGAGGGCGGTCGATGAGCCTGCGTCAGATGGAGTACTTCGTCACGGTGGTCGAGGAGTCCTCCTTCACCCGGGCCGCCGAACGGCTTCACGTCACCCAACCCGCCCTCTCCCACCAGATCAAGGCGCTGGAGCGCGTGGTCGGCGGCGAGCTGCTGGAACGGCTGCCGCGCGGAGTCCTGCTCACCCCGATGGGCCGCGCCTTCCTCCCGCACGCCGAGCGCTCCGTCCGCAGCGCCGCCCAGGCCCACCGCGCGGCCCGCGCCGCCGCCGGGGCGGAGGGCGGCGAACTGCACATCGCCACCGTGCACTCGGTGGCCGTCGGCCTCCTCCCCGAGGTCTTCGCCCACTGGCGCCGCGCCCACCCGGGCGTCCGGCTGGTCCTCCACGAGTACGCCCGTACCGACGCCCTGGAGGACCAGGTCGAACGCGGCACCGCCGACCTCGCCCTCGGCCCGGTCCCCGAAAGCTGGAGCGGGCCCCTGATCCCGGTGGGGGAGGAGGAGATCGTGCTCGTCGTCCCGTTCGACGACCCGCTCGCCGGACGGTCCTCGGCCGGCCTCCACGAGCTCGCCGACCGGGCCTGGGTCCGGTGCGCCATGGAGCCCGTCATCGACGGCCGCCCGTTCCTCGACGGCGTCTGCGGCGCGGCGGGCTTCGAGCCCCGTACGGCGGTGTGGACCGAGCACACGTCGACGGCGATCCGGATGGCGGCGGCCGGGGTCGGCATCTCCACCGCCCCCTCCCACACCGTCCGGGGCGCCCTCGGCGAGGACTGCGCGGTCCTGAGCGTCGACCCGCCCTGGCTCCGCGCCCTCGCCGTCTTCTCCCGCGTCCCCCTGACCGGCGCGGCGGCCGCCTTCACCGAGCTGATCAGCACCTTCCCGGGCACTGGAATCCGGCCGCTGAAGCCCTTCCGGCCCGGCGCCTCCTCACCCGAACGGGCGTACGCCGACTGCGGCGGCTCCCCGGCGGTGGTCCGCTGGGGGCAGGTGCGTCGACGGGCGACGCCATGACCGCAGGGGGCGACGAGGGATGCCGGCCGACCGCTCCGAGGCCCTGCCCGCCGCCCGCCGCCCGCACCGGATCGCGGGCGGACAGCCGGGCCTGCTGGAGCCCGGCGCCTCGACGGACCCGTACCGGCTGCGCCTCTACCGCGTCCTGCGCACCGACTTCCCGCTCGGTTACGATCCCGGGCTCGGCGCCTGGCTGCTGAGCCGGTACGCGGACGTGGCCCTGGCCCTCACCGACCCCCGCTTCACCGGCTACCCGCGCGACGGTGCCCCGCGCGGCCCGGTCCCGCCCCCACTGGGTCTCTGCCGGGGGAGCCTGGTCTGCACACCGCTGCCGGGGACCGGAACGGACCTGGGGCGCACCCCCTCCGCCGTCGAGCGCACCGCGTACGTCCTGGCCCGCCGGATATCCGGGCGCGACCGGGCGGACCTGGTCGCCGAGTTCTGCCGGTGGCTGCCCGCCGGGGCGGACGTGACAGCGGCCCCCGACCCGAGCGCCCGGCCCCGCCACACCGCCCCCGGGCGGCCCGGCGGACGGGCCGACGACGACTGCGCCGGGCACACCGCCCTCCGCGAGAAGGCCCTCGCCTCGTTCCTCGCCAACGTGCTGGACGACCCCGACCTGTCGGCCGCCGTGGCGGGCGGGGACGGGGCCGGGCTGCTGCTCGGCCGGGCCTGGACGGAGACGCTGCGGCGCGATCCGCCCGTCCAGATCATCCTGCGCCGCACCCGTACCGAGGTCCGCGTCAGCGGCGGCACGCTGCCCGCCGGGGCGCCCGTCGCCTGCCTCATCGGTGCGGCGGGGCGCGACCCGGCCCGGTTCACCGCCCCCGACCGCTTCGACCCGCTGCGCGCCGACCAGGACCCCCTGATCACCGGCCCGGCCGGCTGCCCCGCCGCCCTGCTCGGCCGGATGGAGGCCGAGGCCGGCCTGCGCGCGCTGCTGGCGGCGATGCCCCGCATCCGCTGGGCCGACGGCTTCCGCCCGGCCTCCAGCGGGCTGCTCACCCGGGGGCCGAGGACTCTCCTCGTACGCCCGTCCTGATCGAGCTCATCCCCCCATGTCCCCCGCATCCCCCGTCACCTCCTGAGGCGGGACCCGGGCATCACCCCCGCCCCCTCCGCAACAGCGCCACCGGCCGCTCCCCGAACAGCTCGCCCGCCGCCACCGCGCCCCCCGCGAATTCCCGTCCCGGCGACGGCTCCAGGACATCCCGCCACGGCCCCCCGTCCGGCAGCTCCACCACCGTGTCCCGCCACCCCCCGTCCTCCGCGAGCCGCAGCGACAGCCGGGTCACCGCCACCGCCACCTCGCCCGACCGGCAGAACGCCACCACATGCCCGGCCGCCGGACCCCGGGCGCCCAGCGGTACGTACGTCCCCGACTCCCCGAACACCTCCGGAAGCTCCCGCCGCAGCCCCAGCGCCGCCGCCGTGAGCATCTGCTTCTCCTCAGCCTCCTCCGGGCGCCGGAACGGACGCCGGTTGTCCGGATCGACCAGGGCCAGATACTCGCTCTCCGTCCCCTGGTACAGGTCCGGCACCCCCGGCATCGTCAGGTGCACCAGCGCCGCCCCCAGCACAGTGGCCCGTACATGCGGGGCCAGCGACTCCGCGAAGGCGGTCACCAGCCCCCGGGCTGTACCGGATCCGCTGCCCGGCCCGGCCGCGACGAAGTCCGTCACCGCCCTCTCGTACGCCGCGTCCGGCTCGGTCCAACTGGTGAACAGCCCCGCCTCGCGCACCGCCTTGAGCAGGGCGGGCTCCAGCCGGGTGCCCAGCTCCTCGGCGGGCAGCGGCGCGCAGCCGTACGAGGACTGCCAGGCCTGCCAGGCCAGCTGCGGGTCCGGCGCCGCGACGGGGGTGGCGTCCGTCAGCTCGGCCACCAGCCCCGCCCACCGCTCCGGGCACTCCGACAGAACCGCGATCCGGGCCCGGACATCGGCGCTCCGCTTGGTGTCGTGCGTGGTCAGGACCGTCCCCGTGGCGGGCCAGTCGCGGGCGATCCGGGCGGCGAAGGCATGGAACTCGTCCACCGTCACCGCGGGCTGCCCCGGGTCCCCGCCCACCTCCGTCGCCGAGATCAGCGGCACGTACCGGTAGAACGCGGTGTCCTCCACCGACTTGGCGTGCAGCGCGGAAGCCGTCTGGGCGAACCGGGCGCAGAAGGACGCCTGCTCCTCCCCGTTCCCCAGCCGCCCGAGCGCCAGATCCCGTACGGCGTCGACGGCGGCGGCCTCCTCCGGCACGGAGAACACCGCCTTCGCGTCCCGTACGGCATCGTCCGGAAGGGTCTCCTCCGCGATCCGGGTCAGCGGCCCGCCCGCCGTGACGTACGGGCGGTAGACCGGCACCCGTACCAGCAGCTCCCGGATCGCCGTCCGCAGCGCCCAGGGAGCGTGGTCGCGCAGGGCCGGATCGGCGGCGCAGACAGAGACGGCCTGCCGGGTCAGCCAGGCCGTCTCGGAGGCCAGTTCGTGGGTGGCCACCCGGTACGCGGCCCGGCGGACGGTCGCCTTCCAGTAGCCGCCCCGGTCGCCGGGCGGGCCAGCGAACTCCCGGTAGCCGCCGAGCAGCCGCGCCGCCCCCGCCGGGTCCGTGAACAGCCCGTCGATCCGGTGCAGCGCGTCGTACCCGGTCGTCCCGGCGACCGCCCAGCCGGCCGGGAGGTGTTCGTCGCCGGTCAGGATCTTCTCCACGACCGTCCAGCGGCCGCCGGTGGCCTCGTTGAGCTGCCCCAGGTACGCGGCCGGGTCGGCGAGGCCGTCCGGGTGGTCGATGCGCAGACCGTCCAGCACCCCGTCGCGGAGGAGCTCCAGGACCTTGCCGTGGGTGGCGTCGAAGACCTCGGGGTGCTCGACGCGGACCCCGATCAGCTCCGAGACGGTGAAGAAGCGGCGGTAGTTCAGCTCGGTGCGGGCCAGCCGCCACCAGGCGAGCCGGTAGTGCTGGGCCTCCAGCAGCTCGGGCAGCGGAAGGCCCGCCGTACCCGCCCGCAGCGGGAACTCCTGCTCGCCGTAGCGCAGCACCTCCGCGTCGGCGTCCACGGTGAGCGCGTCCAGCTCCCCGCCGAGCGGACCGGCCAGGACCGGGAGGAGCACCTTGCCGCCGCCCGCCGCCCAGTCGATGTCGAACCAGCGGGCGTACGGGGATGTCTGTCCCTCGCGCAGCACCTCCCAGAGCTGCCGGTTGTGCCGGGGGACGGCGGCCATGTGGTTGGGCACGATGTCCAGGACCAGTCCGAGCCCGTGCTCCCGGGCGGTGGCGGCGAGGCTCCGCAGCCCCTCCTCACCGCCCAGCTCCTCCCGTACGCGGCTGTGGTCGACCACGTCGTACCCGTGCCGGGAGCCGGGGACCGCCTCCAGGACGGGCGAGAGGTGCAGATGGGAGACGCCGAGCGCGGCCAGGTACGGCACCGCCTTCTCGGCCGCCGGGAAGGGGAAGTCGGGCTGGAGCTGAAGCCGGTACGTGGCGGTGGGCGTCATGCTCACCTACGTACCCCGCCCGGGGCGGACTGTGTCACCCAGGGCGGGAGGCTCACCCCAGCCGCCCCTTCAGGCAGGGCGCTTCAGCACGGTGAGGCTGCGGCCGATCAGCGCCACCCGTTCGCCCTCGGCGACCTTCGGACCCGTCCCCGGGGGCACGCCCTCGGCCCGTGCGGTGTCCACGACGACCTGCCACTGCTCCCCGTGGTCCACCGGAACGGCGAACTCCAGCGTCTCGGCGCTCGCGTTGAACATCAGCAGGAACGAATCGTCGGAGATCCGCTCCCCGCGCGGCCCCGGTTCGGAGATGGCGTGGCCGTTGAGGAACACCGTCATCGCCTTGGCGTGGGCCGCCTGCCAGTCCCGCTGGGTCATCTCCTGGCCCTCGGGGGTGAACCAGGCGATGTCGGAGAGCTCGTCGTGCGTGCCCTCCACCGGCCGCCCGTGGAAGAAGCGGCGGCGCCGGAAGACCGGGTGGTCGCGGCGGAGCCAGACCATGGCCCGGGTGAACTCCAGCATGTTCCGCCGGAACTCGTCGGAGGGGGAGGAGCCCTCTGCGTCGGCGCCCGGGTCGGGCCAGTGGATCCAGGACAGCTCGTTGTCCTGGCAGTAGGCGTTGTTGTTGCCCCTCTGCGTCCGGGCGAACTCGTCCCCGTGGCTCAGCATCGGCACGCCCTGCGACAGCATCAGCGTGGCGATGAAGTTCCGCATCTGCCGGCCCCGCAGCTCCAGGACCTCCGGATCGTCGGTCTCGCCCTCCACTCCGCAGTTCCAGGACCGGTTGTGGCTCTCGCCGTCCCGGTTGCCCTCGCCGTTGGCGTCGTTCCGCTTCTCGTTGTACGACACCATGTCGTGCAGCGTGAAGCCGTCGTGGCAGGTGGTGAAGTTGATCGAGGCGAGCGGGCGGCGGCCGTCGTCCTGGTAGAGGTCGGACGACCCCGTCAGCCGCCCGGCGAACTCCGCGAGCGTGCGCGGCTCGCCCCGCCACAGATCGCGGACCGTGTCGCGGTACTTGCCGTTCCACTCGGTCCACAGCGGCGGGAAGTTCCCCACCTGGTAGCCGCCCTCGCCGACGTCCCACGGTTCGGCGATCAGCTTCACCTGGCTGACCACCGGGTCCTGCTGCACCAGGTCGAAGAAGGACGAGAGCCGGTCCACCTCGTGGAACTGACGGGCGAGCGTGGCCGCCAGATCGAAGCGGAAGCCGTCCACATGCATCTCGGTCACCCAGTACCGCAGCGAGTCCATGATCATCTGGAGTACGTGCGGGGACCGCATGAGCAGGGAGTTCCCGGTGCCCGTGGTGTCCATGTAGTACCGCTGATCATCGGTCAGACGGTAGTACGAGGCGTTGTCGAGGCCGCGGAAGGAGAGGGTCGGCCCGAGGTGGTTGCCCTCGGCGGTGTGGTTGTAGACGACATCGAGGATGACCTCGATCCCCGCCTGGTGCAGGGCCTTCACCGCCTGCTTGAACTCCAGCACCTGCTCCCCGCGCTCGCCCCAGGAGGCGTACGCGTTGTGCGGGGCGAAGAAGCCGATGGTGTTGTAGCCCCAGTAGTTGGCGAGCCCCATGTCCACCAGCCGGTGGTCCTGGACGAACTGATGAACAGGCATCAGTTCGATAGCCGTGACGCCCAGCTCGGTCAGATGGGCGATGATCTCCGGGTGCGCGAGCCCCGCGTACGTACCGCGCAGCTCGGGCGGGAGCCCCGGATGGAGCATCGTCAGGCCCTTCACATGGGCCTCGTAGATCACGGTGCGGTGGTAGTCCGTACGGGGACGGCGGTCGTCGCCCCAGTCGAAGTACGGGTTGACCACCACCGAGCTCATGGTGTGCGGCGCCGAGTCGAGGTCGTTGCGGGCGTCCGGCCTCCCGAAGGGATAGCCGTACACCGCCTCGCCCCACTCGATCTGCCCGGCGACCGCACGGGCGTACGGATCGAGCAGCAGCTTCGCGGAGTTGCACCGCTGCCCGCGCTGGGGCTCGTAGGGCCCGTGCACCCTGAAGCCGTACCGCTGACCCGGCATCACCCCGGGCAGATACGCATGGCGCACGAAGGCGTCGGTCTCGCGGAGCTCCACCGCCGTTTCTGAACCGTCGTCGTGCAACAGGCACAACTCGATCCGGTGGGCGGCCTCGGAGAAGACCGCGAAGTTGGTGCCGGCGCCGTCATAGGTGGCGCCGAGGGGATAAGCGTGTCCCGGCCAGACCTGCATAGATAGGACTCTTCCACTTCTGATCCGGGTGCGGTGGCTTTCCTCGGCCCGTTACCCCCCGAATACTCCCCGAAAGTGGGGCGCGCACCTAGTACGTCACGCGGTGCGGCCGGGTCCCGTCGCCCGTCTCCGGCCACACCGGTCAACTTCGGACACCCCGGTGCCGCCCCGGACGCGATTACGGACGCGTCGGGCGGGCGGGCGTCCGGATCGCGGCCTTCGCCGGGGTCCCTAATCACTATGAATCCGCTCACTCCACCCGATCTCGCCGCAAGGAACAGGCCGTCGCTCTACGGGAGTTGAGAAACCGTACCGGCCATCGGGCTGCACCGGATCCCGCTCCCGGAGTACCCTTCCTTGATCGTTGGGTGGGGGAGTGGAAGGCGGTACGCGGGTGAGCTCGGGAGGGTTCGAGCTACCCCCAGGTGACGCAGGTCACGAGGGGGAATCGACCGATGCGCCGCCCGGGGCGGTGTCCCTGGCGCAGCCCATGGAGATCGGTGCCGAGCTGGAGTGGGGCGCCGAGGCCTGGAGCGAGGTGCGCACCCGTGCTCAGCGGGCCGGGCGCGCCTATATCTGGCTGAATCTGGTCGAACAGCGGCTGCGTGCGGTGGTCGCCGCGGTGCTCCGGCCGATCTACGAGCCGGTGCACGGCGACGACTGGGTGGTGGCCGCCGCCGGACCGGCCGGACAGGAGTGGGTGCAGCGCGCCGTCGCCGTACGCGAGGTCTCGCGCCGCAAGGGCTATCTGCTGGACCCGGCCGACGACAACGTCCTCAGCTTCCTCACGCTGCCGCAGCTGCGTGAGCTGATGGTCCAGCACTGGCCGTGCTTCGAGCCGTACTTCGACGACCGCCGGGACGTCGAGCTGGCCCTGGACGAGCTGGAGGTGACCCGTAACGTCGTCTCCCGCAACCGCGCGCTGAACGAGGCGGTCCTCGCCCAGGCCGAACGGGCCTCCGCCCGCCTCCTGGACATCCTCGGCAGCGGGGCGGGGGTGCCCTCCGCCGACCGGCTGCCGGTGGACGCGGTGGAGGAGCTGGTCGGCGACCGGTACGCGGACGTGGTCTCCGTCCACCCCGACCGGGTCCGGCTCCAGCGCCAGCTGCCCGCCGAGGACCTGTTCGGCGGGGCGCGGCGGCTGGACGCCATCGGCATAGGGCTCAACCTGCTCGTCCAGAACTTCTCCGGCCGCCGGCTCGTCCGGCTCGCCGAGTCGGGCTGCCGGGTCCGGCTGCTCTTCATCAACCCGGCCAGTAGCGCGGTCAAGCGCCGGGAGCGGGAACTGGGCCTCAAGAAGGGCGAGCTGAGCCGCTCGGTGGAGATGAACATCCTCCATATGCGCCGGGTGCGCTCCAAGCTCCGCGACCCGGGCGCCTTCGAGATCCAGGTCTTCGACGAGACCCCGCGCTTCACCGCGTACCTGGTGGACGGCGACGGGGCGGACGCGGTGGGCGTCGTCCAGCCCTATCTGCGGCGGGCCCGGGGGATGGAGGCGCCGGTGCTGGTGCTGCGCGGCGGGGGGCGGCGCACGGTGGTGCGGGCGGGGCAGGACAGCGAGAGCGGCCTCTTCGAGACGTACCGCGAGGAGTTCGAGTCGGTGTGGACGGACTCGCGCCCGGTGTCGTAGGCCCCCTTGCCGATACCCCGTCCCGTGTTGTTGTCAGTGCCGCGTGCGAAGGTGGTCACCACTCGGGGGAGAGCACCACGGGGGAGCACCACGAAGGAGGTATCGGGATGAGCTGGCATCAGGGACCACTGGTCGGCTTCGACCTGGAGACGACGGGGACCGACGTCGAGAGCGACCGGATCGTCACCGCCGCCCTGGTCCGGCTGGAGCCGGACGGGACGGTCTCCGAGCAGCGGACCTGGCTGCTCGACCCGGGGGTGGCGATACCCGAGCAGGCCTCCGCGATCCACGGCATCGGCACCGAACATGCCCGCAAGCACGGCGCGCGGGCGGTCTCGGCCGTCGAGGAGATCGCCCACGCGGTGGCCGAGGTGCTGCGCTCGGGGGTGCCGCTGGTGGTGATGAACGCGCGCTACGACCTCTCGCTCCTGGACCGCGAATGCGGGAGGTACGGCCTGGCCTCGGTCGACGAACGCATCGGCGGCGTGCCCTCGCCCGTCATCGACCCCCTGGTGATCGACAAGCACGTCGACAAGTACCGCCGGGGCAAACGGGCCCTCCATGCCCTGTGCGAGCACTACGGCGTGACCCTGTCCGACGCCCACGACGCGAGCGCCGACGCGGTGGCGGCGGTCCGTGTGGTGCGGCAGATGGGCGAGCGCCACCGCCCGGTCAGCACGCTGCCCCCCACCGAACTGCACGCCCTCCAGGTCCGCGCCGCCGCCGAACAGTCCGCCTCGCTCCAGGCCTACCTCCGCCGCACGGCCGACCCGGCCGCGGTGGTCGAGCAGGCCTGGCCGGTGATCCCGCGCAGGCGGTGACCGTGCGGGCGGCACACGTCCGGAGAGGGAGGGTCAGTTCGGGGCGGGGGTCGCCGTGTCGTCGGCCTTGATGTCGAAGTTGATCCGGTCGTCCACGACCGAGGTGACGGTGACCGTCACCCCGACGGTGCTGCCGTCGCCCGCCGTGAGCGTGCAGCGGGTGGTGGTGTCGAGCTTCCCGACGAGGTCCTCGGGGCACGTGACGTCCGGCTCCGGCTGCCCCGTCGACTCGGCGAGCTTCTTGGAGACCGTGGAGGCCAGCGCGTCCGAGGACAGCTTCGGCTCGGAGTTCCCCACAGTGATCGAGCCCGAACACCCCACGAGCAACGCGGCGGCGGCCACGGCCGAAAGGCTCCAGGCGGCTGCGGAGGGGCGGAATATGTTCATGACGGGCTCCATTCGACGGGACCGGACAGGAAGGTGCCGGAGGCATAGGCGGAAGCCTTCTCCCCCCTTGCCACCGGAGGCGCCCGACGTGCTCACGGCAGGCGCCCAAGTGTAGGGACGCCTGCCGGTCAGCCGCGGTTCTGCCCCCGCGCCTCCCGTTGACGCCTTGGACGTGCCTGCGGCTGAGGCCTTGGGCGTGCCTTCCGCTGACGCCCTAGAACGGATACCACCGCACCTCCGCGTCCCCCTCGCGCAGTGACGTCACCCTGCGGCGGAATTCGGTGAGCGCCTTCGGGTTGGCCGGGGCGTGCTGGGCCACCCAGGCGCAGCTTGCCGTCTCCCGGGCCCCGCGCAGGACCGCGCAGCCCTCCCACTCCCGTACGTCCCAGCCGTACGCCGCGGTGAAGGCGTCGTAGGCCGCGGCGGGCAGGCCGTAGCGGTCGCGGGAGAGGGCGAGGACGACCAGGTCGTGTTCGCGCAGGTCCGAGGCGAAGGTCTCCAGGTCGACCAGGACCGGGCCGTCGGGGCCGATGTGCACATTGCGGGGGAGCGCGTCACCGTGGATCGGGCCCGGGGGCAGGTGCGGCACCAGGGCGGCGGCCGCGGCCGCGAAGCCGTCGCGGCGTTCGCGGAGGTAGTCGGCGTCGGCCGGGTCGATCGTGTCGCCCGCCAGGGTCAGCCAGCGCTCCACCCCGCCCAGCAGTTCACGGCGCGGCAGTGTGAAGTCCGCCGGGGCGGGCAGGGCGTGCACCCGGGAGAGCAGGGGTGCGAGGTCGCGCGGTTCGGTGGGGCGTACGGGGGCGGGCAGCCGGTGCCACAGCGTCACCGGGTGACCCTCCACCAGCCGTACCCCGTGCTCGGCGGCCCGTACGGCCGGGACGTCCGACGCGGCGAGCCACTCGGCGACGGCCACCTCCCGCTCGGCCCGCTCCCGCAGCTCCGGGTGGCCGGTGGCGTCCCGGCCGACCTTGACCACCAGGCCGTCGGCCGCGAAGACCGCGTTCTCACCCAGCGCGAGCAGCTCCGGTACGCCGGGGATTCCGGCGGCCGTCAGTACCTCGCGCGCACGCATCTCGTCCATGGGTGCGATTTTCGCATCCGCGCAGGCCACCTTGACGAACCGGCGGCCCGTCAGCACGATGACGGAGGCCCCCCGGGGCGGCCAGAACGGGATGAAGAGTCACGGAAGAGTTCCGAGGGGGCTTTTTGCGGTGTTAACGGGCGTGAAGAAGCGGTCCGGGACGGACGGCGGCGCGCGCCCCCGGCCCGCCGGAGCGGCGGCCGCCCGGAACCGGGCGGCCTGGTTCCTCGTTCTGCCCGCCCTCCTCCCCATCCTGATCCTCAGCGTCGGCCCCCTCCTCTACGGCATCGCGCTCGCCTTCACCGACGCCCAGTCCGGCCGCACCCGCTCCACCCAGTGGATCGGCACCCTCAACTTCCAGGACCTCCTGCACGACACCCTGTTCTGGGACTCGTTCCGGATCGGCCTGCTCTGGGCGGTCGGCGTCACCGCCCCGCAGTTCCTCCTGGCCCTCGGCCTCGCCCTGCTGCTCAACCAGCGATTACGGCTGCGCTGGCTGGCCCGCGCGCTGGCGATCATCCCGTGGGCGATGCCCGAAGTCGTCGTCGGCATCATGTGGCGCCTGGTCTACCACCCCGACGCGGGCATCCTCAACGAGACCGTCCGCGACCTCGGCCTCGGCGACGGCCGCGACTGGCTCACCGGCCTCGCCACCGCGCTGCCCGCCGTGATCCTCGTCGGCATCTGGGCGGGCATGCCCCAGACCACCGTCGCCCTGCTCGCCGGACTCCAGAACACCCCGCACGAACTCCACGAGGCGGCGGCCCTGGACGGCGCGGGCGCCTGGCGCCGGTTCCGTACGGTCACCTGGCCCGCGATCAGGCCCATCGCACTGGCCATCACCGCGCTCAACTTCATCTGGAACTTCAACTCCTTCGCCCTGGTCTATGTGCTGACCAGCGGCGGGCCCGGCGGGCGGACCCGGCTGCCGATGCTCTTCGCGTACGAAGAAGCCTTCCGCTACGGACAGTTCGGGTACGCCGCCGCCATGGGCTGTGTGATGGTCGCGGTGATCTCCGTGATCCTCGCCGTCTTCCTGGCCGGCCGGATCAGGGGAGGCGAGGAGCGATGAGCATCTTCAGGAGAGGCGGGGCGCGATGAGCCTGCCCACCAGCAGGGCCGCGCGGACCGGTCAGTACCTCGCCCTCCTGGCCTACCTGGTCTTCCTCGCCTTCCCGTTCCTCTGGCTGCTCTCCACCGCCTTCAAACCCGCCCGAGAACTGGGCTCCCTGCACCCCACCTGGATCCCCGAGCAGCCCACCCTGGACAACTTCCGGCAGGCCTTCGACGAGCAGCCGCTGTTCCAGGCGGCGGCCAACTCGCTGCTCGCCGCCGTCTCCGCCGCCCTGATCGCCGTCGTCATCGCGACCCCGATGGCCTATGTGATGGCCCGTCACCGAGGACGGCTCGCCACCGCCGCGACCGGGTGGGTCGTGGTCAGCCAGGCGTTCCCGTTCGTGCTGGTGATCATTCCGCTCTTCCTCGTCCTGAAGAACCTGCATCTGATCAACACCCTCTGGGGGCTGATCCTGGTGTACGTCGTCTGGTCGCTGCCCTTCGCCCTGTGGATGCTCGCCGGATACGTGCGCGCCGTGCCCGCCGAGCTGGAGGAGGCCGCCGCCGTCGACGGGGCGGGGCGGGTACGAACCCTCGTCTCGGTCGTCGCCCCGCTGCTCGCCCCCGGGATCGTCGCCACCGCCCTCTTCGCGTTCATCACCGCATGGAACGAGTTCTTCTTCGCGCTCGTTCTCCTCAAGACCCCGGAGAAGCAGACCTTGCCGGTCGTCCTCACCCACTTCCTCGGCGCGGAGGGCGTGGCCGACCTCGGCCCGCTGGCCGCCGCCGCGTTCCTCGCCACGCTGCCCTCCCTCGTCCTCTTCGCCTTCATCCAGCGGCGGATCACCGGCGGGATGACGGCCGGGGCGGTGAGGGGCTGATGCGCGCCTTGGCCCGGCGGGCCGCAGCCGCCGCGGCCGTCCTCGCCCTGCTCCTCACCGGCTGCTCGGGCACGGGTGACGGAAGGGACGCCGACGGCACCATCCGGCTCAGGTTCCAGTCCCTGGCCTGGCAGAAGGAGTCCGTGGACGCCAACAAGCGGCTGGTGAAGGAGTGGAACGCCGCCCACCCCGACGTACAGGTGGAGTACGTCCAGGGCAGCTGGGACAACGTCCACGACCAGCTCCTCACCTCCTTCGAGGGCGGCGAGGCGCCCGACATCATCCACGACGCCTCCGACGACCTCGCCGACTTCGCGTACGGCGGCTACCTCGCCGACCTGCGCACCCTCCTCCCGGACCGGCTGAAGGCGGACATCCCGGAACGGTCCTGGCGCACCACCACCTTCGACGGCGGGATCTACGGAGTCCCCTTCCTCCAGGAACCCCGGGTGCTCATCGCCAACGCCGGGATCCTGAAGGCGTCGGGTGTGCGGATCCCCACGCCGGAGGCCCCCTGGAGCTGGGCGGAGTTCCGGAGTGTCTGCAAGGAGCTGACGGGCAAGGGGCGTTACGGGGTCGCCTGGCCGCTCAGGGAACCCGTCTCCGTCACCCTCAACCTGGGCCTCTCCGGCGGCGGGCAGCTCTTCCACCGCACCGCGGACGGCAAGGCGGAGCTGCGCTTCGAGGAGGGCGACCGGGTGGTGACCGGGACCATCCGCGACCAGGTCAACACCGACCGCAGCGCGGCCCGTACGGCGCTGGGGATGGGCGGATCGGACTCCCTGCCCGGCTTCTTCGGCGGCCGGTACGCGATGGTCCCGCTCGGCTTCGCCTACCGCCAGCAGGTCGTCGAACAGGCCCCCGAGGGCTTCGCGTGGACGGTCCTGCCCGCCCCGGCGGGCCCCGGTGGACTGACCCAGGGGGTGAGCCCGCAGACCCTCTCCGTCGCCGAGGACAGTCCGTACAAGGAAGAGGCCGTCGCCTTCATCGACTTCCTGCTGCGCCCGCCGAACATGGTGCGCCTGGCCCGGGGCGACTGGATGCTCCCCACCGGCACCACCGCCCTCGCCCACCCCTCCCTGCACACCGCCGAGCACGGCTGGTCCACCGGGACGGCGCTCGCGAAGCATCTGCGCCCGGCGCCCGCCCAGACCGTACGGGGCTACCCCGAGTGGAAGGACAAGGTCGCCACCCCCGCCCTCCAGGAGTACTACAGCGGCGCGATCACCACCGATGAGCTGCGCAGACG
Organism: Streptomyces sp. NPDC059452; assembly: GCF_042750035.1. Classification (NCBI taxonomy): domain Bacteria; kingdom Bacillati; phylum Actinomycetota; class Actinomycetes; order Kitasatosporales; family Streptomycetaceae; genus Streptomyces; species Streptomyces sp. NPDC059452. The sequence continues at coordinate 187,648 of NZ_JBHYVE010000005.1, read as the reverse complement.
GCTGGTCGACGACGGCAACCGGGTCCTGGCCCGCTACCAGCGCTGAAGGGGGCACCCGAAATTCACTAGACGAGACGTGCCGTCTCGTCTACGGTGGTGGGCATGACGGAATCACCGCGCGCCCACATCGCCATGTTCTCCATCGCCGCCCACGGACATGTGAACCCGAGCCTGGACGTGATCCGCGAGCTCGTCAGCCGTGGGCACCGTGTCAGTTACGCCATCCCCGCCTCGTTCGCCGACAAGGTCGCCGCCACCGGTGCCGAGCCGGTGATCTACACCTCGACCCTGCCGACGGACGAGGACCCCGAAGCCTGGGGCACCGAGCTGATCGACAACCTCGAACCCTTCCTCGACGACGCCATCCAGGCCCTCCCGCAGCTCGTCACCGCCTTCGAGGGCGACGAGCCCGATCTCGTCCTGCACGACATCACCTCCTACCCCGCCCGCGTCCTCGCCCACCGCTGGGGCGTCCCCGCCGTCTCCCTCTGGCCCAACCTGGTGCCCTGGGAGGGGTACGAGGAGGAGGTCGGCGAGCCCATGACCGCCGAGCTGAAGCAGACCGAGCGCGGCAAGGCGTACTACGACCGCTTCGACGGCTGGCTCACCGACAACGGCCTCGGCCATCTCTCCAGCGACGACTTCGTCTCCCGCCCGCGCCGCGGCCTCGTCCTGATCCCCGAGGCGCTCCAGCCCAACGCCGACCGGGTGAACCGCGAGATGTACACCTTCGTCGGCGCCTGTCAGGGCGACCGGAGCGACCAGGGGGAGTGGGAGCGGCCGACCGGGGCGGAGAAGGTGCTCCTGGTCTCGCTCGGCTCCTCGTTCACCAAGCAGCCCGCCTTCTACCGGGAGTGCGTCGCGGCCTTCGGCGGCCTGCCCGGCTGGCACGTGGTGCTCCAGATCGGCGCGCATGTCGACCCGGCCGAGCTCGGTGACGTACCGGCGAATGTGGAAGTGCACCCGTGGGTGCCGCAGTTGGAGGTACTGAAGCAGGCCGACGCCTTCATCACCCATGCCGGGGCGGGCGGCAGCCAGGAGGGGCTCGCCACCGGCACGCCGATGGTGGCCGTACCGCAGGCCGTCGACCAGTTCGGCAACGCCGACATGCTCCAGGCGCTCGGGGTGGCCCGGCATGTGCCCATGGAGGAGGCCGACGCGGCGACGCTCCGCGAAGCCGTACTCGCCCTGGTGGGCGACCCGGAGGTGGCGGAGCGGTCCGCCCGGCTCCGCGAGCGGATGGCGCAGGAGGGCGGCACGGCCGGGGCGGCCGATCTCATCGAGGCCGAACTGTCGCTCTGAGCGGATGGGTTGGACTGGTATCCGGACGTTCTCGCCCCGCCCCGCACCGCCGCCGAGCGCGCTGGTGCGGGGCGGGGCGTTCTTCTGCGCGGTGCCGGTGGTCGTTGCATCTGCACGCATCTCCCGGGTGACTTCACATGTCCAGCGGGGCACTTCACCCCTCCCGCGCACTTCTTCACGCACGTTCACAGGTCTTCACGCATAGCCGTCTCGGTCCGGCGCCGTCGGTGCCGGGCCGGAACGGGTGCGGTGTGCGGTGGCGCGAAGGGCCCGGCGGCGGCCGTGAGCTGGTGTTTCCCCGCGTACGAGCCCCTTCGCGGCTCCCCGGGTCCGACTTTGTTACCGGCGTGTTGACTCCCGCTGCCCGTTGTGACCCGCCGTGGCCGATTCCTTATTACAAAACCTTGTTGAGTAAGTCACAGCTGCAAGGAGGTCTTGATCTGTGCTCGTCAATCGGTCAGGGTTTCGAGCCAACCCCCGGAGATCTTCCGGCCGGAGGTCAATCCCCCCACAGAGATTGACGAGGAGACCCCTCTTCATGGCCAAGCACCAGCGCACCGTCACTCGCCGGACCAAGCTGACCGCCGCGATCACCGCCGTGGCAGCCGCAGCCGGAGTCACCCTGTTCGGAACCTCGTTCGCCGGAGCCTCGCCGGCCCCCCTGGGCACGGTCTACGGCGCGGACGCCGAGACCGCCGTCTCCGGCAGCTACATCGTCCTGCTGGGCGAGAAGGCGGACAAGTCCAAGCTCGCCAAGGAGTACGGCGGCAAGCTCCAGCGCAACTACTCCTCCAGCATCAACGGCTTCTCCGCCAGCGGCCTTTCGGAGACCGAGGCCAAGCGCCTCGCCGCCGACCCGGCCGTCGCCAAGGTGGTGCAGAACAAGAAGTTCAGCATCAACGCCACCCAGGAGAACCCCCCGTCCTGGGGTCTGGACCGCGTCGACCAGACCGAGACCGCGGGCGACAACGCGTACACCTACCCCGACACCGCGGGCGAGGGCGTCACCGCGTACGTCATCGACACCGGGGTCCGCGTCACCCACGAGGACTTCGAGGGCCGCGCCACCTCCGGCTTCGACGCCGTGGACAACGACGACGACGCCGACGACGGCAACGGGCACGGCACCCATGTGGCGGGCACCATCGCCGGGGCCGAGCACGGCGTCGCCAAGAAGGCCAAGATCGTGGCCGTCCGCGTCCTGGACGACAACGGTTCGGGCACCACCGAGCAGGTCATCGCCGGGATCGACTGGGTCGCCGCCAACGCGTCCGGCCCCTCCGTCGCCAACATGAGCCTCGGCGGCGGCGCCGACCCGGCGCTCGACGCGGCCGTCCAGAAGGCCATCGCCGCCGGAATCACCTTCGGTGTGGCCGCCGGCAACGAGTCCCGGGACGCCGGGCAGGGCTCGCCCGCCCGCGTCCCCGAGGCGATCACGGTCGCCTCGTCCACGGAGGCGGACGAGCAGTCCTCGTTCTCCAACTTCGGCTCCATCGTGGACATCTACGCCCCGGGCTCGGACATCACGTCGACCTGGAACGACAGCGACACCGGCACCAACACCATCTCCGGTACGTCCATGGCGACCCCGCACGTCGTCGGCGCGGCCGCCGTCTACCTGGCGGGCAACCAGGACGCCACCCCGGAGCAGGTCGCCACGGCGCTGACCGAGGGGGCCACCCCGGACGCCATCTCCAACGCGACCGAGGGCACGGCGAACAAGCTCCTCAAGATCGTCGAGTAGTACCCGGGTACCGGGCGGTGGCGCCCCACCTCCGCCACCGCCCGGCCCGCCCCGCGCACAGCCGCCGCCGCGCCCTCCCCCACGGGGCGCGGCGGCTGCGCGCTCCGGAGAGATCGTTCTAGTGTGTGGGGCCATGACCACGAAGTACGCGGCGCTGCTGCGCGGGATCAATGTCGGCGGCCACAAGAGGGTCCCGATGCCGGAACTGCGCACGGTCCTCGGCGAACTGGGGCACACCGACATCGCCACCCACCTGCAGAGCGGCAACGCCGTCTTCCGCAGCGACAGCACGGACGAGGGCGCGCTCGCCGCCGGTCTGGAGCAGGCCCTGTGCGAGCGGTTCGGCTTCTCCGTCGGCTGCATCGTCCGCAGCGGCGCCTATCTCGCCGCCGTCGCCGACGCCTGCCCCTTCCCCGCCGCCGAGCTGGAGCCCAGACAGCTCCACGTCACCTACTTCGACCGGGCCGTGGAGGATGGACGCTTCGCCGCTCTGGACGCACAGGCCCACCTGCCGGAAGCCTTCGAGCTCGGTGACCGCTGTCTCTACCTGTACGCCCCCGAAGGACTCGGCCGCTCCAAGCTGGCCGAAGCCCTCGCGCGCCCCCGGCAGACCGAGGGCCTCACCGCCACCACGCGCAACTGGAACACCGTGGCCAAACTCGTGGAGCTGACCCGTGTCTGAGCCGTCGCCCGCCGTCGCAGCGGCCATCGAGGGCGAGCTCCGCCTGCTGGACCCGGTGGTACGCGCCTCCGCGGATCTCCTCGCCGCCCTGCTGCACCCGGAGTTCCGGGAGATCGGCACCAGCGGCCGGCTCTGGAACCGGGAGACGATCATCGAGTCGCTCACCGCCGCCGACGCCCCGCGCCCCGGCCCGCTGACCGCGTCCCGGATGCGGGGCGTCCAGCTCGCGCCCGGCCTGGTCCACCTCACCTTCGACACCGAGTCCAAGGGGCTGCGCTCGCACCGCAGCTCCCTGTGGCGGCTGACCGGGGCGGGGTGGCGCCTCTACTTCCACCAGGCGACGCCGTTCGCCGACGAGCCGCCCGCCGAGGTGTGAGCCTCCTCCCGTGGAAGGTGCGAGTCTCCGACCGGTCAAAACGGTACATACGGGACCGGATGGCCTGACTGTGGCGGACACCGGTTAGCCTTGCCTTCGTTTGGCTGGAGGTGCGTGGCTGGAAATCGCCCCTTCTCTCCGGTCCGGTACACGGTGAGGAGAGGTGAGTGGGGGCCGACATGTCCGGGCGCGGTGTCATCCGCCGTGCCGTCGCAGGGCAGCGCCGGGATGTCGTCACCGGCTCGCTGCTGGGCGCCGCCCACCAGACCGGCGAAGCGCTCGTCCCCGTACTCATCGGTCTGATCGTCGACCGGGCCGTGGTCCGCCCCGACGGAGGAGCGCTCGCCGCCTGGCTGGTCGTCCTCGCCGTCGTCTACGCCATGCTCTCCTACGGCTTCCGCTTCGGCGCCCGGGCCGGCGAGCGCGCCGCCGAACAGGCCGCGCACGAGCTGCGCCTCGATGTCGTACGCCGGGTCCTCGCCCCGCACGGCGGCGCCGAGGCCGGTCGTCCGCCCGGCGCCCTGGTCAACGTGGCCACCGAGGACGCCCGCCGGGTCGGGGCCCTCAACATGGCCCTCACCCTCGGCATCGCCGCCGTCGTCGGAGTCGTCGCGGGCGCCGTCCTCCTGCTCCGCGCCTCCGTCCCCCTCGGGCTCCTCGTCCTGATCGGCGCCCCGGTCCTGATGGCGCTGGGCCACTACCTCGCCCGCCCCCTGGAACACCGCAGCCAGACCGAACAGGAGCGCGCCGCCCACGCCTCCGGGGTCGCCGCCGACCTGGTCGCCGGGGTCCGCGTACTCAAGGGGCTCCGGGCCGAGCGCGCCGCCGTCACCCGCTACCGCGCCACCAGCCAGGCCTCCCGCGAGGCCAACGTGCGCGCCGCCCGCGCCGCCGCCCTCCAGACCGGGCTGATGCTCACCCTCACCGGCGCCTTCATCGCCCTGGTCGCCCTTGTCGGCGGACGCCTGGTGCTCAGCGGCTCCATCGGCCTCGGCGCCCTCGTCTCCGCCGTGGGCCTCGCCCTCTTCCTCCCCGGCCCGATCGCCGTACTGGCCTGGGTAGGCGCCGAACTCGCCAAGGCCCGCGCCTCCGCCGCCCGCATCGCGGACGTGCTGGCGGCGCCCGGCGAGACGACGGGCGGCACGGCGGAACCGTCCGCTTCCGGCTCCGCTTCCAACTCGGCTGCCGCTTCGGCTGCCGTTGCCCGCTCGGCTTCTGCGCTCGGCTCGGCTTTCGCTTCTGCTTCCGCGCCCGCGCCCGCTTCCGGCTCGGCTCCCGCCTCCACCTCCGCTTCCGGCTCGGCTCCCGCCTCCACCTCCGCTTCCGGCTCGGCTCCCGCCTCCACCTCCGCTTCCGGCTCGGCTCCCGCTTCCGCCTCGGCTGCCGCTTCTGCTTCTGCGCCCGGCTCGGTTTCCACCACCGCTTCCGGCTCGGCTGCCGCTCCTGCCTCCGCCTCGGCTCCCGCCTCCACCGCCGCTCCCGCTGCCGCTGGCCGCTCGGCCTCCGCCGCCTCCGGCTCCGCTCCCGCTGCCCGCTCGGCTTCCGCGCCTGCCTCGGCTCCCGCGCCCGCCTCCGCCGCGCCCGCCTCCGCCGATCCCACCTCCGCCTCCGCCCCCACATCCGCCTCCGCCTCCGGCGAGCTCCGCCTGCACGGTCTCGGGCACGCCGGGCTCCACGGGGTCGACCTCACCGTCCGGCCCGGTGAGCACCTCGGCATCGTTGTCACCGACACCGCAGACGCCGCCACCCTGCTGCGCTGCCTGGCCCGCCGCTGCGACCCGGACCGGGGGCGCATCGAGCTCGACGGCGTCCCCGTCACCGAACTCGCCCCCGCCGCCCTGCGCTCCGTGCTGCTGGTCGCCGAGCACGACGCCCAGCTCTTCGACGGCACCCTCCTCGACAACGTCACGGCCGCCGCCCCCGCCGGAGCCGACCCGCGGCCCGCCATGGACGCCGCCGCCGTCGACGAGGTCGCCGCCGCCCTGCCGGGCGGCACCGCCGGGCGGATCGGCGAGCGCGGCAGCTCCCTCTCCGGCGGCCAGCGCCAGCGCGTCGCCCTGGCCCGCGCGCTCGCCGCCGACCGTTCCGTCCTCGTCGTGCACGACCCGACCACCGCCGTCGACGCCGCCACCGAGGCCCGTATCGCCGCCGGTATCCGCCGCGCCCGCACCGGCCGCACCACGATCCTGGTCACCAGCAGCCCCGCGCTGCTCGCCGCCACCGACCGGGTCGTCCTCATCGACGGCGGCACCGTCACCGCCGAGGCCCCGCACGAGGACCTCGTACGCGACCATCCCGTCTACCGCACGGCGGTGCTCACATGACCACCACCCCGGCCGAACTCCTGCCCGTCGCCACCGGCGCCCGCACCCGGGCCGCCCTGCGCACCCTGATCCGCCCCGACCGGGGCCGCGCGATCCTCGGCCTCGGCGTGCTGGTCGGCGCCACCGCCGTAGGGCTGCTCGTCCAGCCGCTGCTCGGCCGGATCGTCGACATCGTCGCCGACGGCCGCCCCGCCGACGCCCTCACCCTCCCCGTCGTCCTCCTCCTCGTGGTCGCCGTCGTCCAGGGCGTCACCACCACGCTCGGGCTGACCCAGGTCGCCCGGCTCGGCGAGACCGTACTCGCCCGGCTGCGCGAGCAGTTCGTCGAACGCGCCCTCCAGCTCCCCGCCGACCGACTCGAACGCGCCGGGGCCGGAGACCTCACCGCCCGGGTCACCGGAGACGTCGCCCGGGTCGCCGAAGCCGTCCGCTCCGCCCTCCCCGAGATGGCCCGCTCGGTCCTCGCGATCGTGCTCACCCTCGGCGCGCTGGCCCTGCTGGACGTACGGTTCCTCCTCGCCGCGCTCCTCGCCGTACCCGTCCAGGCGCTCACCGCCCGCTGGTACGTACGCCGGGCCGTCACCGTCTACGCCGACCAGCGGGTCGCCAACGGGGCCCAGCAGCAACAGCTCCTGGAGACCATCGGGGGAGCGGTCACCGTACGCGGCCACCGGCTGGAGGAGCAGCACACCGAGAAGAGCGCGGCGCGCTCGCGCAGGGCCGTCGAGCTGACCATGCGCAGCGTCCATCTCGTGCTCGGCTTCTACGCGCGCCTGCACATCGCGGAGTACATCGGCCTGGCCGCCGTACTGGTCACCGGGTTCTTCCTGGTCCGCGACGGCTCCGTCTCCATCGGTACGGCGACGGCCGCCGCCCTCTACTTCCACAGCCTCTTCGGACCCGTCAACGCCGCCCTCGTCCTGCTGGACGACGCCCAGTCGGCCGCGGCCGGTCTGGCGCGGCTGGTCGGGGTGACCGACGTCGAGGAGAGCGCGGTACGGCTGCCGCACCAGCGGAAGCGGACCGAGCGTGAGCCCGCGGCCAAGGCCCCGACCGATCCCGCGACCGCCGTCACCGTCGACGCCGTCAGCCACGCCTACGGGCCCGGCCGTACCGTCCTCCACGAGGTCTCCCTCACCCTCCGCGCGGGCGAACACGTGGCCCTCGTCGGGACCAGCGGAGCCGGGAAATCCACCCTGGCCCGGCTCGTCGCGGGCGTCCAGCGGCCCACCGGCGGCACGGTTCGCGTCGCGCGGAGCGCGTCGAGCACGGCGGGTCCCTCGGTCGTCCTGGTCACGCAGGAGGTCCACGTCTTCACCGGGACCCTCGCCGAGGACCTCCGTCTCGCCCGCCCCGACGCCACCGACGCCGACCTCCGTACCGCCCTGGCCACCGTGCACGCGCTGGAGTGGGCCGAGGCCCTGCCCGAGGGGCTCGCCACCGTCGTAGGAGAGGGCGGCCACCGCCTCGACCCGGCCCGCGCCCAGCAACTCGCCCTCGCCCGGCTCGTCCTGGCCGACCCCCCGGTCGCCGTCCTCGACGAGGCGACCGCCGAGGCGGGCAGCGCGGGCGCCCGGACCCTGGAGCGCTCCGCCGAGGCCGCCCTCTCCGGCCGCACCGCCCTGATCGTCGCCCACCGCCTCACCCAGGCCGTCGCCGCCGACCGGATCGTGGTCCTGGAGGCGGGCCGGGTCGTCGAGAGCGGCACCCACGACGAACTGCGCGCCGCCGAAGGCCCGTACGCGGTGCTCTGGCGCGCCTGGTCCGGCAGCCGCGCCGTACCGCACGTTTGAACGCGCCGTACTGCACGTCTGAACGCGCCGCACCGCACGTCTGAAGGAGAGCAGCCGCTTCGGCAGCGCCATCTCCTTCGTCACCCCGCTGAGCCTCCCGTACACCGTGGACCGCCTGGTTCGGGCGGGACGAACCGCGCCGCCCACCACACCCCGCCCGACCCCGACCGGAGGCAGTGCCTGACGGGCCGCCGCCGCACCTCCCGTCCCTGCGGCGGCAGCCCGTCCCCGGCTCAGATGCCCGCCGACGCCATCTCGATGGCCGAGCGGTAGGAGGCGGCCGTCGTCACCACGCACGCGCGGTAGGTGCGGTTCTCCTTCACTGCCAGGAAGTAGTCCCGCAGGTTCTTCCAGTACTGGACCAGATAGCCGAGGCCGGGGATGAAGCCCGCGGGCCGGGGCACCAGGCTGAAGGCCTCGGAACACCGCAGGATGGCCCCGGTGGCCTGCGAGAGCACGTCGGCGACCTCGGCGTTCATGTTCCAGCCCGCGGCCAGCTGGGGTGTCCAGATCACGCCCGCGATCTCCCTCAGGTACTCCTGCTCCTGGGGCGTCGGGGAGGCCTGGATCCGGAGCTCGGCGGCCGCCGGAGCGGCGGCGGTCCCGTTCCCCGCCGCCTGGGCCGGCACGGCCGCGCCGACGGCGAGGAGTGCTCCGGACAGCGTGAGCGCCAACGCCGGGATCATCGCGGCCTTACGTCTTCTCATGGTCGTCCCTTCGCGATCGCCCGCCGTGTCGGCGGGGCTGCGTACGGATACTTGCGCGAAGTGACGCTGGCACGGAGCCCGTTGCCCGTCAACGGCGCCTGATCGGCCGTTCCCGGAGTGCCGCACGAGCCACTTGCGCCCGGAGCCGCGCATCCCGTGGATCACCCCGAATGGCCCACCGTACCGGGACGCGATTGGCCCGGGAGCCCATGCCAATCGCTGCCTAGGCTCAGCACCATGAGCACTCACGACCGCACGGCCGTCGACTTCTTCTTCGACCCCGCCTGCCCGTTCGCCTGGATCGCCTCCCGCTGGATGCTGGAGGTGGAGCAGCACCGCGACATCGAGCTCCGGTTCCGCCCGATGAGCCTGTACCTGCACAACCAGGGCAACGAACTGCCCGCCTGGTACCGCGAGTTGGTCGACAAGTCGATCGGCCCGGTCCGGGTCGCCGTCGCCGCGTCCGCCGCCCACGGAGACGTAATCCTGCGGGACCTGTACACCGCGCTCGGCACCCGTATCCACCAGCGGAAGGAGGAGGACTTCGACGCGGTGACCGCCGCCTCCCTCGCCGAACTCGGCCTGCCCGCCGCCCTGGCGGAGGCCGCGCACTCGACGGCGTACGACGAGGAGGTCGCCCGCAGCCACGACGCGGGCAAGGACCCGGAACAGGACGCCTACGTGGGCACGCCGACGATCCACGTCGACGGCACGGTGTGGTTCGGCCCGGTCCTCAACGCGATCCCGCGCGGCGAGGAGGCGGCCCAACTCTTCGACAGCTTCCGGGTCCTGGCCAACCACCCGGGCTTCTTCGAACTGAAACGCACCCGCTCGGGCGGCCTGTCCTACGAGTGACCGGCCAAGCCTCAAGCCGACAGCGACGCCCCCACCGGCACCCGTGCCTCGTCGTACCGGTCCAGCAGCAACCGTGCCAACTCCGGTGCGGGGCCGAGGACATCGGCCAGGATGTCCGCCCCGGCCGCCTCGGCGCCCGCCGCGATGCGGTCGGGGAGCCGGCCGGGGGCGATGACGTACGGCGCGACCGCCACATGGCGTACACCGTCGGCACGCAGGGCCCGTACCGCGTCCTCGGTACGGGGAAGAGCGGCGGAGGCGAACGCAGGCCGCACGGCGCACCAACCGGTGTGCCGCAGCTCCCGCGCGATTTCAGCGATCACTGCGATCGCCTCCGGGTCTGTGGATCCCGCCGAGGCCAGGACGAGCCCGGTCCGGGGGAGGTCGCCGGGGCGGACCCCGGCCTCCCGCAGCCGACGCCCCAGGGTGGCGTTGAGCAGCGGGGACGGGCCGAGGACATCGGCCGGGCGGATGTGCAGGCGGGGCAGCCGGGCGCGGGCCTCGCGCAGGACCGAGGGGATGTCGGTCTTGGCGTGGAACGCCCGGGTGAGGAGGAGGGGCAGGGCGATGGCCTCGTCCGCCCCCTCCGCGGCCAGGCGCTCCAGCACCCGGGGCACGGAAGGGGCGTTGAACTCCAGGAACCCCGTCTCCACGCGCAGTCCCGGCCGTGCCGCCCGCACCCGTTCGGTGAGGGCGTGCACGGTCGCGGCGTGTCGCGGGTCGCGGCTGCCGTGGGCGATGACGAGGAGAACGGGAGTTGTCATGGGAGAGCTCAGTTCTTGACGAGGAGACCGCGGCTGCGCAGCACCCACCGCTCCAGCGGACTGAAGATCAGCTGGTCGATCGCGATGCCGACGAACAGGATGAGCAGGATCGAGAGGAAGATCCCGGGCATGTCGAAGGTGCTGCGGCTGTTCTCCAGCAACTGCCCGAGCCCCAGACCCAGTTCGGGGGAGGATGCGATGATCTCGGCGGCCATCAGCGAACGCCAGGAGAACGCCCAGCCCTGCTTGAGCCCCGACAGATAGCCGGGCAGCGCGGCCGGGAGCACGATGTGCCATGTCCCGCGTATCCCGGTCGCGCCCAGGGTGTGGCCCGCCCGCAGGAACAGCGGCGGCACCTGGTCGACGCCCGAGATCAGCCCGTTGGCGATCGAGGGCACCGCACCCAGCAGGATCACGGCGAACATCATGCTGTCGTTCAGCCCGAGCCAGATCACGGCCGGGGCCACCCAGGCGACCGAGGGCAGCGACTGGAGCCCGGCCAGGATCGGGCCGATCGCGGCCCGGACCAGCTTCACCCGGGCCACCAGCAGCCCCAGCGGCGTACCGATGGCCACCGCGAGGAGGAAGCCGAGCAGACCGCGCGAGACGCTGGTCCAGACGACCTCCAGCAGCGTGCCCTTCAGCCACATCTCGACCGCGCTGTCCCAGACGGCGGACGGCGGCGGCAGCTTGTAGACCTCGGTCACCTCGGCCCGGACCAGCAGCTCCCAGACCGTCAGGACCAGCGCCACCGCCACGATGGGCGGGAGCACCTTGTTCAGCAGGACCTGGCGCACCGGGGTGCGGTTGATCTGCACCGCGTCCAGGGCGTCGAGTCCGGCCTCCAGACCGGCCAGGTCGTCGGGCTTGGCGTCGACAGGGCCGCCCGGCCCCTCCGGCCGCTTCCGGTCGGAGGTGATGTCAGTGCTGGCCATGTCGGCGGATCTCCCCACGCAGTTCTTCGGTGATCTCGACGGACAGCTCCGCCACGGCGGTGTCCTCGATGCGGCGCGGCTGCTCGATGTCGACCGTCCACTCCCGGGCTATCCGGCCCGGCCGGGACGAGAGCAGGATGACGCGCTGCGCGAGCCGTACGGCCTCGCGCACGTTGTGCGTGACGAAGAGGACCGAGGCGTTCGTCTCCCGCCAGATCCGGGTCAGCTCGTCGTGCAGCACATCGCGGGTGATGGCGTCCAGCGCCGCGAACGGCTCGTCCATCAGCAGCAGTTGGCTGTCCTGGGCGAGCGCCCGCGCCATCGCGACGCGCTGCCGCATACCGCCGGAGAGCTCGTGCACCCGCTTGCCGTACGCGCCGCCGAGGCGGACGAGTTCGAGCAGCCGCTCGGCCTCGGTGCGGCGCTCCGACTTCGGTACCCCGCGCAGCCGCAGGGCCAGTTCGATGTTCTTGCCCGCGGTCAGCCACGGGAAGAGGGCGTGCTCCTGGAACATCAGGGCCGGCCGCCCGCCGGGGGTCTCGATGGACCCCGCGGACGGGCGGTCGAGTCCGGCCACCAGATTGAGCAGCGTCGACTTGCCGCACCCGGAGGCTCCCAGGAGGGTGACGAACTCACCCGGAGCGACATCGAGCGTGATGTCGTCCAGGACGAGCTGCTGCCCCGTGGGTCCGGCGAAGGACTTCGAGACGTGCGAGAGACGGGCGGTGTGCTCGACCGTCGTACGGTCCTCGGCCTTGGTGAGGGTGGTGGTCGCCATGGTCGTCACCTCCTGGGAGATCCTGGGAATCCGATGGGTTCCGGTGCGGATGGTCGGGTGGGAGGACTACTTGACGCCGAGACCGGCGTCGGCGACCTCGGACTGGCCCTCGGCCTTGAGGATCGTGTTCAGCGGGCCCAGGTCGTAGATGCCCTTGAGGTCCGGGTCCTTGAGCAGACCGGCCTTGACCGCGTACCCGGCCTGCGTCTCCAGCGTGGAGGCCAGCGGGTCGTCGGTGATCTCGATGGACTCCCAGGCCGGGTCCAGGATCTCCTGGGGCAGCGGCTTGCCCGTCAGCTTCTCCAGGGCCTTGTTGGCGGAGGCCTTGGCGTCCTCGGGGTTGTCGTTGATCCACTTGTTCGTCTTCACCGAGCCGCGGACCACCGCCTCCACGACGTCCGGGTGCTCCTTGAGGAACTTCTGCGACACGATGATGTGCGTGATCACGAACTTGTTGTCCGGCCACAGCGTCGCCTCGTCGAGCAGCACCTCGGCGCCCAGGGAGACCAGCTTGGAGGCGGTCGGCTCCGGGACCCAGGCCCCGTCCAGCGAACCGGACTGGTAGGCGTCCGGCGTCACCTTGTTCTCCGAACGGACCAGGGAGACATCGCCCTTGCCGCTCTGCGGGTCGACCTTCCAGCCCTTCTCGGAGATCCAGTTGAGGAACGCCACGTCCTGGGTGTTGCCGATCTGCGGGGTCGCGATCCGCTTGCCCTTGAGGTCGTCCAGGGTCTTGATCTTCTTCGGGTTGACGACCAGCTTCACCCCGCCGGAGGCCGAACCGGCCACGATCCGCAGCCCCTTGCCCTGGGACTTGACGTAGGCGTTGATGGCGGGGGAGGGGCCGATGAAGCCGATGTCGATCGAACCGGCGTTGAGGGCCTCGATCTCGGTGGGTCCGGCGTTGAAGGTCGTGGACTCGACCTTGGTGCCGCCCAGTTCCTTCTGAATGGTGCCTTCCTGGATACCGACCAGGGCGGTGGCGTGCGTGAGGTTCGGGAAGTAGCCGATCTTCACGGTGTCCGTGGAGAGCTTCTTCTCTCCACTGGAGACGTTCGCCTTCGCGTCGTCCTCCTTGGCGGCGGAGCCGTAGCCGCAGGCGGTTGCGGCCAGGGCGAGCAGCGGCAGGGCCGCGACGGCGGCGATGGAGCGGCGAACGGTGGAACGGGGGGCAGGCACGGGAGGCTTTCCTCTCGTTGGCCCGGTACTCACGCCCTGCTGTTGGTCAGGGGGGCGCGGCCGGGAGATCGGCAGGTCTTCGGCGGTACGGATGCGGGGGGTTCAGGGCGCGCGAGCGGTGCGCGTACGTCATCACGCACATCGCCCCACGCCTCCCTGGCCGCTGCCGAGGACGCCGCTGCCCACCCGGCCGCCCTCCTTCGCGAAGGTGGAGAAGAAGTCCTCGCTCATCAGAAGTCCCATTCGGCGTCGTCGTCGGCCACGACCGGCTCCGTGGCCGCGGCGAACGCGGTGCCCGTCATGCCCGCGCTGAGCGTCGTCCCGTCCGCCGGGTCGATCAGCAGGAACGATCCGGTACGCCGGGAGTCGGCGTACGCGTCGAGCGCGAGCGGTTCGGCCGTCCGCACGACGACCCGGCCGATGTCGTTGGCCACCAGCTGCCCGGGGGCCGGGTGCTGGGAGAGGTCGTCCAGGGTGAGCCGGGACGGGATGTCCTTGACGATCGCCTTGACCGTACGGGTGGTGTGCTTCAGCAGCACCCGCTGGCCCACCGAGAGCGGCTGGTCCGCCACGTGGCAGACGGTCGCTTCCACGTCCTGGGTCACCGGCGGCACATCGGCGGCCGGGGCGATCAGGTCGCCGCGCGAGATGTCGATGTCGTCGGCCAGCCGGAGCGTCACCGACTGCGGCGCCCAGGCGATGTCCACGCTCTCGCCGAGCGCGTCGATGCCCGTGATCGTCGTCGTACGCCCCGAGGGGAGTACGGAGACGGCCTCGCCGACCCGGAAGACCCCGGCCGCGATCTGACCGGCGTACCCCCGGTAGTCGGGGTGCTCGGCGGTCTGCGGGCGGATCACGTACTGCACGGGGAAGCGCGCGTGGCAGGCGGTGAGGTCATGGCTGACCGGGACCGTCTCCAGGTGCTCCAGGACGGTCGGCCCGCCGTACCAGTCCATGTGTGCGGAGGGCTCCACCACGTTGTCCCCGGCCAGCGCCGAGATGGGGATCGCGGTGATCTCCGGGACGCCGAGGGAAGCGGCGTACGCGGTGAACTCCTCGGCTATGGCGGCGAATACGGGCTCCGCGTAGTCGACGAGGTCCATCTTGTTGACGGCCAGCACCACGTGCGGGACGCGCAGCAGGGCGGCGACGGCGGCGTGGCGGCGGGTCTGCTCGACGACCCCGTTGCGGGCGTCGACCAGGACCACGGCCAGCTCGGCGGTGGAGGCGCCGGTCACCATGTTGCGGGTGTACTGCACATGGCCCGGGGTGTCGGCGAGGATGAACCGGCGGCGGGCGGTGGCGAAGTAGCGGTAGGCGACATCGATGGTGATGCCCTGCTCACGCTCGGCCCGCAGCCCGTCGGTCAGCAGCGCCAGGTCCGGTGCCTCCTGGCCCCGGCTCAGCGACACCTGCTCGACGGCCTCCAGCTGGTCGGTGAGGACCGACTTGGAGTCGTGCAGCAGCCGTCCCACGAGGGTGGACTTGCCGTCGTCGACGGATCCGGCGGTGGCGAAGCGCAGCAGGGTGGTGGCCGACAGCTGCTCGGCCGAGAGGATGGGTGTGGTCATGGTTAGAAGTACCCCTCGCGCTTGCGGTCTTCCATCGCGGCCTCGGACATCTTGTCGTCGGCGCGGGTCGCGCCCCGCTCGGTGAGCCGGGAGGCGGCGATCTCGGTGATCACGGCGTCCAGCGTGGTGGCGTCGGAGTCGACGGCACCCGTGCAGGACATGTCACCGACCGTGCGGTAGCGCACCAGACGGGTCTCGGTGGCCTCGTGCTCCTTGGGCCCGCCCCAGCCGCCGGCCGTCAGCCACATGCCGTTGCGGGAGAAGACCTCGCGCTCATGGGCGAAGTAGATCTCCGGCAGCTCGATGCCCTCGCGCTCGATGTACTGCCAGACGTCCAGCTCGGTCCAGTTGGAGATCGGGAAGACCCGGACGTGCTCACCGGGGGCGTGGCGGCCGTTGTAGAGCTGCCACAGCTCGGGGCGCTGCCGGCGCGGGTCCCACTGCGAGAACTCGTCACGCAGCGAGAACACCCGCTCCTTGGCGCGCGCCTTCTCCTCGTCGCGCCGCCCGCCGCCGAAGACCGCGTCGAAGCGGTGCTGCTGGATCGCCTCGGTGAGCGGGACGGTCTGGAGCGGGTTGCGGGTGCCGTCGGGGCGCTCACGGAGCTTCCCGGCGTCGATGTACTCCTGCACGGAGGCGACATGGAGCCGCAGCCCGTGCTTCTTCACCGTACGGTCGCGGTACTCCAGGACCTCGGGGAAGTTGTGCCCGGTGTCCACGTGCAGCAGCGTGAACGGCACCGGCGCGGGCGCGAACGCCTTGAGCGCCAGGTGCAGCATCACGATGGAGTCCTTGCCGCCGGAGAAGAGGATCACCGGCCGCTCGAACTCCCCCGCCACCTCACGGAAGATGTGGACCGCCTCCGACTCCAGGGAGTCCAGGTGGCTGAGCGCGTACGGGTTGACAGTGCCCTCCGGCACGGTGGTGACGGTGCTCACGCCAGGCCCCTCTCGGTGAGCAGCGCGTGCAGCGCCGCCGCGGACTCCTGCACGGTCTGCTGGTGCGACTCGATGCGCAGGTCGGGCGATTCGGGCGCCTCGTAGGGGTCGTCGACCCCGGTGAGCCCGCTGATCTCGCCCGCCGCCTGCTTGGCGTACAGCCCCTTCACATCCCGTACGGAGCACACCTCGACGGGCGTCGCCACGTGCACCTCCAGGTAGGTGGTGGACTCGGCGGCGTGCCGCTTGCGGACCGCCTCGCGGCTGTCGGCGAACGGGGCGATGACGGGGACCAGCACCTTCACGCCGTTGGCGGCGAGCAGTTCGGCGACGAAGCCGATCCGGGCCACGTTGGTGTGCCGGTCCTCGCGGGAGAAGCCGAGCCCCGCGGAGAGGAACTCCCGGATCTCGTCGCCGTCGAGCACCTCCACCTTGTGGCCCTCGGTCCGCAGCCGGCCCGCCAGCTCGTACGCGATGGTGGTCTTGCCCGCGCTCGGCAGACCGGTGAGCCAGATCGTGGCTCCCGTCTCCGTCACGCTCATCGAACTCTCCTGATCAGTCGTCATCAGCCGTGCAGCCCGCATTCGGTCTTGCCCCGTCCGGCCCAGCGGCCGGCCCGTGCGTCCTCGCCCTCCAGCACCCGGCGGGTGCAGGGCGCGCAGCCGACGGAGGTGTAACCGTCCATCAGCAGCGGGTTGGTGAGCACTCCGTGCTCCAGCACGTAGGCGTCCACGTCGTCCTGGGTCCAGCGGGCGATCGGGGAGACCTTCACCTTGCGGCGCTTGGCGTCCCAGCCCACCACCGGGGTGTTCGCCCGGGTCGGGGACTCGTCGCGGCGCAGCCCCGTTGCCCACGCGGCGTACGCGGTCAGGCCGTCCTCCAACGGCTTGACCTTGCGCAGCGCGCAGCACAGGTCGGGGTCGCGGTCGTGCAGCTTCTCGCCGTGCTCCGCGTCCTGCTCGGCCACCGTCTGCCGGGGGGTGATCGTGATGACGTTGACGTCCATCACCGCGTCCACCGCGTCCCGGGTGCCGATGGTCTCCGGGAAGTGGTAGCCGGTGTCCAGGAAGACCACGTCCACGCCCGGCAGCACCCGGGATGCCAGGTGCGCGACCACGGCGTCCTCCATGGAGGAGGTGACGCAGAAGCGCGGTCCGAAGGTGTCGGTGGCCCACTTCAGGATCTCGGTGGCGGAGGCGTCCTCCAGCTCCCGCCCGGCCTGTTCGGCCAGTTCCCGGAGCTGGTGGTCGGTGAGCTCCTCGCTGATCAGAGTGTCCGTCATATCCCGTCCCCTTGACCGTCGTTGCGCTGGACGCCCCGGGTCAGCAGACCCAGGAACTTCAGCTGGAACGCACGGTTGCAGGAGGCACATTCCCAGGCGCCGTGCCCCGTCTCGTTGGGGCGCAGGTCCTCGTCGCCGCAGTACGGGCAGTAGAACGGGGCGGCTCGCTCGCTCATGACAGCGACTCCGCACTGGCCCGCGCCGCCCAGGTGGCGAAGCGCTCGCCGTCCTCGCGCTCCTCCTGGAACTTGCCGAGCACCCGCTCGACGTAGTCCGGCAGTTCGGCCGAAGTGACCTTCAGGCCACGGACCTTGCGGCCGAACCCGGCCTCCAGGCCGAGCGCCCCGCCGAGGTGCACCTGGTACCCCTCGACCTGCTCGCCGTTCTCGTCCAGCATCAGCTGGCCCTTGAGGCCGATGTCCGCGACCTGGATACGGGCGCAGGCGTTCGGGCAGCCGTTGATGTTGATGGTGATGGGGTGGTCGAACTCCGGGATGCGGCGCTCCAGTTCGTCGATGAGGGAGGCGCCGCGTGCCTTCGTCTCGACGATGGCCAGCTTGCAGAACTCGATACCGGTGCAGGCCATCGTGCCGCGCCGGAACGGGGAGGGCGTGACCTTGAGGTCGAGCGCCTCCAGACCGGCGACCAGGGACTCCACCTGCTCCTCGGCCACATCCAGCACGATCATCTTCTGCTCGGCGGTGGTCCGCACCCGGCCCGAGCCGTGCGCCTCGGCCACCTCGGCGATCTTGGTGAGCGTGGTGCCGTCGACCCGGCCCACCCGCGCGGCGAAGCCGACGTAGAAGCGGCCGTCCTTCTGCCGGTGCACGCCCAGGTGGTCGCGCCAGGTCTGCGCGGGCTGCTCGGGCGCGGGGCCGTCGATCAGCTTGCGCTGGAGGTAGTCGTCCTCCAGGACCTGCCGGAACTTCTCCGCGCCCCAGTCCGCGACGAGGAACTTCAGCCGGGCGCGGGTGCGCAGCCGCCGGTAGCCGTAGTCGCGGAAGATCCCGATGACCCCGCCGTACACATCGGCCACCTCGTCCAGCGGCACCCAGGCGCCGAGCCGGACCCCGAGCTTGGGGTTGGTGGAGAGGCCGCCGCCGACCCAGAGGTCGAAGCCGGGGCCGTGCTCGGGGTGGTTCACCCCGACGAAGGCGATGTCGTTGATCTCGTGCGCCACATCGAGCTGCGGGGAGCCGGAGACCGCCGACTTGAACTTGCGGGGCAGGTTGGAGAAGTCGGGGTTCCCGATGAACCGGCGGTGGATCTCGTCGATCGCGGGGGTGCCGTCAATGATCTCGTTCTCGGCGATGCCCGCGACGGGGGAGCCGAGGATCACGCGGGGCGTGTCACCGCAGGCCTCGGTGGTGGAGAGGCCTACCTCTTCGAGCCGCCGCCAGATCTCCGGCACGTCCTCGATGCGGATCCAGTGGTACTGCACGTTCTGCCGGTCGGTGAGGTCGGCGGTGCCGCGCGCGAACTCCTGGGAGATCTCCCCGATCACCCGCAGCTGCTGGGTGGTCAGCCGTCCGCCGTCGATCCGGACGCGCAGCATGAAGTACTTGTCGTCCAGCTCCTCCGGCTCCAGCACGGCGGTCTTGCCGCCGTCGATGCCGGGCTTGCGCTGGGTGTACAGCCCCCACCAACGCATGCGCCCACGAAGGTCGTTGGGGTCGATGGAGTCAAAGCCGCGCTTGGAGTAGATCGTCTCAATACGTGTCCGTACGTTGAGACCGTCGTCGTCCTTCTTGAACTGCTCGTTCCCGTTCAGAGGGGTGTGGTGGCCCACGGCCCACTGACCCTCGCCACGGTGGCGTCCGGCCTTGCGGCGGGGCGTGGTGGTCGCAGGCTGTTCCGGGGTGGCGGCCATGACAGTACGTCCTTCGGGACTGCGGGAGGGCGGCTCTGAACGGCACACTCGCGCTGAGGCGCGGCGGTGCGCAGGGGCGGTTCAGAGGTGAGAGGGGCGGGCGGGGGTGCTGGGACTCTCAGCCCGCCGGACAGATGGCGCTGGACATGCGGCAGAGGTCGACGTGGCGTCGACTCACCAAGGCAATCCCAGTTCCAGACATGACGGAAGCGTGTCACGCGGATCTCGGGGCAGTCCACCACTATCCACGATGTGGACGACAAGGTCTCGTACAGTGAGACACTGTGGCGCCGGTCACAGGCTGCGTCGGCGGCAATGGGGACAAATTGCCCCAGGGTGGGGCCGCTGAAGGCCCCGAAGGGAAGGTCGGGAGGGGGATCAGGAGGAGGCAGGAGAGATCAGGAGCAGGTCAGGAACCGTACGCACCTGGCCACGGCCCCGGGGTCTCCACATCCGGCTCCACCTCGGTCTTCGTGTCGAAGAGCCGGAAGCCGCGCCGCAGGTAGTTGTCCATCGCGTGCGGGCCGTCCTTGGAGCACGTGTGCAGCCACACCCGCTTCGTCCGCGGCCGCTCCGGCCAGCGCTCCGCAAGGTCCCAGGCGCGCGCCACCCCGTACGAGAGGAGGTGGCCGCCGATCCGCCGCCCCCGGAAGGCCGCGATCAGCCCGAAGTACATGATCTCGACCACGCCGTCGTCCTGCGCGTCCAGCTGGACGTACCCGGCCGGCGTCCCGTTCACGTACGCCACCCAGGTCTCCGCCCCGGGCCGCTCCAGGAGCTCCTGCCACTCGGCGTACGTCATCCCGAGCCGGTCGGTCCAGTGGATGTCGCCGCCCACGGCGGAGTAGAGGAAGCGGCTGAACTCCGGCAGCGGCACCTCGGACCGGACGATCCGCAGATCGCCCTCCGGCGCGGCGACGGGCCGCAGATCGTCGGGCGAGGTCTGCTCCAGCGACCAGACGGTCACCTCGGCGGTCGCGGTGGTCGCGGCGGTCGTCTCGGCCGTCGCCTCGGGAGCCTCGGAGGTCGCCTCGGTGGCCGGTGCGGAGGGCTGCGCGGGGTTGCTCATGGCGGCCAGAAAACCATGCCGCCGCCCGCCCGCGAACACCGGGCCCACCCAGCGGCCGGTCACCCGGGCCCGCCATCGGCGCCTGTCAGGGCGGTGTCGCCCCCCGCCGCGCCCCCGTCACCACCGGCGCCTTCGAGTGCGGCAGCAGATCGGCCGGGTGCTCCGGGTGGACCACCTCCACCGCCACCCCGTCCCCGAAGCGGTACGGGCGGTGGGCCAGCACCTCCGCCAGATGGCGCCGGAGCCGGGAGATCTCCGCCCGTACCGTCACCGTCCTGGTCGGGTCCCCGAAGATGTCCTGCGCCAGCTCGGAGGCCGTACGCCCCTCCCGCCGCACCGCCAGCGCGTACAGCAGCTCCGCGTGGCGCGGCGAGAGTCGCTGCGTCGAGGTGCCCAGCGGGCCCACCAGATGCACGGCGAGCGCCCGGGGCCGGCTCAGATCGAGCACCACCCGGTGCGGCGCCCCCTCCGCCGCACCGTCCGACACCTGCACCAGCCAGCCGCCCGGCAACTGCTCCACCCGGCACATCCCGAGCGAGGGCAGCCACACCCGGCCCGGCCGCAGCGACTTCGGCAGCGGCAGCCGGTCCACCGGCGGCATCCCCGTCACCGCCGCCAGCCACCCATGGGTGTCCACCGCCAGCGCCCGGCCCCCCAGCCGGCACAGGATCGGCGCCGCCACCGCGCGCAGCCGTTCGATCGCCACCAGGTGACGGGTGCGGATCTCGGCCTCCGCGAGCCGCGCCACCGAGTCCACCAGGGCCAGGGTCGCCGGATGGAACGTGGCGGCCGGACCGCTGATGTCGACGATCCCCACCAGCCGCCCGTCACGCGGGTCGCGGACCGGGGCTGCCGCGCAGGTCCAGTTGTGCAGGGCCCGGATGAAGTGCTCGGCCGAGTGGACCTGGATCGGTGTACGGGCGGCCAGCGCCGTACCGATCGCGTTCGTCCCCGTCGCCGCCTCCGCCCAGGCGGCCCCCTCCTCCAGGCAGATGTCGTGCGCCCGGTGCAGCACCCCGGAGTGGCCCTGACGCCACAGCACCCGGCCCTCCGCGTCGGTGACCACCATGATCTGCTGCGCGGCGTCGGCGATCGACGCGAGCCCCGCCCGCAGTACCGGCATCACCTCGCCGAGCGCCGTGCTGTGCCGCCGGTGCTCGATCTCCTCGGCCCGCAGCAGCTCGCTCTCCGGCGACTGGTCGGGGTCGATGCCGCTGCGCACGACCCGGTTCCAGGAGGCGTCGATCTCGGCCCGCGGGGCGACGGAGGCCCGCTCACCCGCCAGCCGGGCCTCCCTGGCCCGGTGGAGCAGCCGGGTCGCGCGGTCCGCCTCCTGGCCGATCACCCGCACCACCTCGGCAGAACCTGTCCGACTCATGGTCCCCCCCTTGTTCCCCTGTTCCCCGTAACCCGGAACTTCCCCGTAACCAGGAACGACCCTGTTCCCCGGAACGTCTCTGTCCCCTGGAACTTCGTCCCCCGGAACTTCCCGAAACTTCCCCGCCCCCGGAACACTCCGCGCCCGCACGCCCCATCCTGCCGCCGCCCGGACGCACCCACCGAGCAGTCCACACAATGGTTGCAACCCTTTGCAACTCTGGCGGCACCCCACCGGACCGTACGAGAGTGGCAACGTGCCGTACGCCGGGCCCGTGCCCGGCGCCCGGCACGGTTCAAGCATGGAGGGTGGTGCCGTGTCGGCGCAGCACCACCCTCCGTCGCTCACCGCCTAATCGGCCACCGGCCGGGCCCGCGCCACCACCGAGGCCAGATCCAGACTGTGCGGCAGCGTCCCGAACGCCGTGCCCCAGTCCCCGCCCAGCCGCGAGGCGCAGAACGCGTCGGAGACCTCCGGCGGCGCCCACCGCACCAGCAGCGACCCCTGGAGCACCAGCGCCATCCGCTCCACCAGCCGCCGCGCCCGCGCCTCGATCCCCTCCAGATCCGCCAGCTCGGTCAGCAGGTCCTTGATGGCCGCGTCCAGCCGGTGATCGGCCCCCCGCGCCTTCCCGACCTCCCGCAGGAACGCGTCCAGCGCCCGCGGCTCCCGCTGGAGCGCCCGCAGAACATCCAGCGCCTGTACGTTCCCCGAGCCCTCCCAGATCGAGTTGAGCGGCGCCTCACGCAGCAGCCGGGGCATCCCCGACTCCTCCACGTACCCGTTGCCGCCCAGGCACTCCAGCGCCTCGCCGACGACCGGGGTGCACCGCTTGGTGACCCAGTACTTCGCGGCGGGCACCGCGATCCGCAGGAACGCCCGCTCCTCCTCGGTGTCCGTGTCGTACGCCGAGGCCAGCCGCATCGCCAGGACGGTGGCCGCCTCCGACTCCAGCGCCAGATCGGCCAGTACGTTGCGCATCAGCGGCTTGTCGATCAGCAGCCCGCCGAACGCGCTGCGGTAGGTGGCGTGGTGGATCGCCTGCGCCACCGCCTGCCGCATCAGCGCCGCCGAACCGACCACGCAGTCCAGCCGGGTGGCCGCCACCATCTCGATGATGGTGCGCACCCCGCGCCCCTCCTCGCCGACCCGGCGGGCCCAGGTCCCGTCGAACTCGACCTCGCTGGAGGCGTTCGACTTGTTGCCCAGCTTGTCCTTCAGCCGCTGGATCGCGAACACGTTGCGCGTGCCGTCGGGGAGGACGCGCGGTACCAGGAAGCAGGTCAGCCCGCCCGGCGCCTGGGCCAGCACCAGGAACCCGTCCGACATCGGCGCCGAACAGAACCACTTGTGCCCGGTGAGCAGATACTCGCCCTCCCCGGCGATGGGCTCCGCCCGGGTCGTGTTGGACCGTACGTCGGTGCCGCCCTGCTTCTCCGTCATGCCCATCCCGAAGAGCACCCCGGCCTTCTCCGGGGCGGGCCGCAGCCCCTCCTCGTAGACGTACGAGGTCAGCTTCGGCTCCCACTCGGCGGCCAGCGCCGGGTCGGTCCGCAGCGCGGGCACCGCCGCGTGCGTCATCGAGAGCGGGCAGCCGTGCCCCGCCTCGGCCTGCGTCCAGACCAGGAACCCGGCCGCACGCCGGACATGACCGGCCGGCCGCCCCCAGGCGTCGGTCAGCCCGGCGGCGACCGCGTGCCCCAGGAGCCGGTGCCAGGACGGATGGAACTCCACTTCGTCGATCCGGTTCCCATACCGGTCATGGGTGCGCAGAACGGGCGGATGCTCGTTCGCCTGCGTACCCCACTCCTGGGCCTGGGCCGAACCCGCCGACCGTCCGAGCGTGCTGAGTTCGTCCCGCGCTTCGGGCAGGACGTCCGGCCGGATGTGCCGCTCGACGGCCTCGGACAGGGCCCGGTCGGCGGCGAAGACGTCATAGCCGACCAGCGGCGGAACCTGATTGGTCACTGTGTGGGTGGTGGCTGCCATGCCGATACGGTAAGGAGGTGCAGGCAGCAAATGAAACACCCGAGCGGCCACCGGGCCGGCTCCACCGGGCCAGAGTGCTCTACCGCAACGTCTCCAAGCGGCGCATGGCGTGGCAGTTGCTCAAGGACACCGTCAACTCGTGCATCGAGTACCGGATCCTCGGACTGGCGGCCGAGGCGGCGTTCTTCACCCTGCTCTCCCTGCCCCCGCTGCTGCTCGGACTCATCGGGCTGCTCGGTTACGTCGACGAGTGGACGACCACGGAGACGGTCGCCTCCATCGAGCGGAACATCCTCTCCGCCTCGCAGACCGTGCTCTCCGAACGCGGGGTCAACGACTTCGCCAAACCGCTGCTGGCCGACGTCACCACCGGCGCCCGCCCCGATGTCATCTCCATCGGCTTCGCCATCGCCCTGTGGTCCGGCTCCCGTGCGGTGAACGTCTTCATTGACACGATCACCGTCATGTACGGCCTCGACGGCCACCGCGGCATTGTCAAGACCCGGCTGCTCGCCTTCCTGCTGTACGTGGTCGCCCTGCTGCTGGGTGCGGTGGTGCTGCCGCTGCTCGTCGTCGGCCCCGACCGGGTGGTCGAGTTCGTGCCCTGGGGCACCGAGGTCATCGCCGTCCTCTACTGGCCCCTGGTCATCGTGCTGACGATCGCGTTCCTCACGACGCTCTACCACGTATCCGTCCCCGTGCGTTCGCCGTGGATCGAGGACGTCCCCGGGGCGCTCGTGGCGCTCGGGATGTGGGTGCTCGGCAGCTTCCTGCTGCGGATCTACCTCACCAACACGGTCGAAGGCCCCACGATCTACGGCTCCTTGGCGGCCCCGATCGCCGTCCTGCTCTGGATAGGTATCTCCGCTTTCGCGGTGTTGGTCGGTGCCGCGGTCAACGCGGCCATCGACCGGGTCTGGCCCTCGCTCGCCACCGCCGCCGCCCGCGAGGCCACCGAACGCGTCCGGGCCGCGCAGGCCGCCGAGTTCGTCGCCCGCACCCGCCCGGCCGCCTACGAGGCGGTGGAGGACGACGACGAGGACGACGGCTCCGCCTACATGCCCTCGGAGTTCCCGGAGCGCTGGTCCCGCTTCCTGCCGCCGGACGACGTCAAGTCCCGGCTCCAGTCGACCTGGGAGAAGGAGCCCAAGGAGCCCAGGGAACCGAAGGAGCCCAGGGAACCGAAGGAGTCCAAGGGGTCGAAGGAGAGCAAGGGGAGCAGCCAGCCCCGCGAGGACTCCGGGCCGCCATCCGCGTAGGTCTTCGCGCTAGCGTGGAGACATGCCCCGGGAACGTCCGCACTACCAGGAACGGCCCTCCCGGCTGCCCGGTGCCGTCCTCTGGACCTGGGACGCCTCCGACCGTCCGCCGCACGATCCCCGCTCCGTCCTGCCCGACGGCTGCATGGACCTGATCTCGACCGGCGGCCGTCTCGTCGTCGCAGGGCCTGACACCCACGCCTTCGAGGTGGAACCGCGGAACCGGGACTCCTGCGCCGCGATCCGGTTCGCCCCCGGCACCGCACCCGTACTCCTCGGCGTACCGGCGCACGAGCTGCGCGACCACCGGGTCGACCTCGCCGACCTCTGGCCCCCGGCAGCCGTACGCAGGCTCGGCGAGCGGATCGACCGGGCCCCGGACCCCGCCGGGGCCCTGGAGCGGTTCGCCCTGGACCGGATCGCCGACACCGGGCCCCCGGACCCGCTCACGGTCACCGTCGCCGAGCGGCTGCGCCGGGGCAGGACCGTCGCCGCGACGGCGGCGGAGGTCGGACTCGGCGCCCGCCAGCTCCACCGCCGCTCCCTGGCCGCCTTCGGTTACGGCCCCAAGACCCTGGCCCGGATCCTCCGCCTCCAGCGCGCCCTGGACCTCATCCGCACCGGCCTCCCGTACGCCGAAGCGGCCTGCGCGGCGGGCTGCACCGACCAGGCGCACCTGTCCCGCGAGATGCGCGACCTGGCCGGAACGACCCTCGGTGCCTACTTCGCGGAGGGTGAGGCGGGGGCGAACAGCGAGACGCCGCACCCGTCCGGATCCAGCACCACCGCATAGCGCTGCCCCCACACCGCGTCCCACGGCTTCAGATGCCCGGCGTAACCGGCCCCGGTCAGCTCCGCGTACCGGGCGTCCACCTCCTCCGGGCTGTCACAGACGAACGCCAGCCCCAGCCGCTCCCCGCCCGCCGGGCGCTCCCAGCCCGGGTCGAACGAGCGGATGACGTCCTCCGTGTCCCACAGCAGCCGCTGCCCGCCCGGCAGGACCACCTCCACATGCGGGGCGGACTCCGCCCCGTCGGGGATGTCGAGGCCGAGCCTGCGGTAGAAGGCGAGCGAGGCGGCCAGGTCCGCCGTGATGATGCTGATCGCGTCGAGTCGTGGAGTCATGGCACGACGGTAGGCGCGGGGCGTCCCCACGGTCTTGTACGAATCGGACGTGCGGTCGCCTGCGCCGACGTGCGAGCCCCAGCGTCGACACCGTGGAGCGGGGTCTCCCCCCCCCAGCAGCAACCACTGGAGGCTCTCCCCCCGGGGGGAGTCACCCCCGGCGATCACCCCCAGCAGTCGCCCACCGAAGTCCCCGCATCCGTCAGCGCCAGCCCCAGCTCCGCCCGTTCGACCACCCAGCGCGTCGGCCGGTGGCGCGGGTCGCCCGTCGTCGCGTGCAGCGCGTGCTGGAGCTCCATCAGCCGCTCGGCCCCGATCCGTTCGCCCCAGGCCAGCGGTCCGGCCGGGTAGCCGAGCCCGGTCGTCACCGCCCGGTCGATATCGGCCGGGGTGGCGAGCGACCGCTCGGCGATCGAGGCACCCACCGCGACGATCGACGACAGCAGCCGCTGTGCCACCGAGCCCGCCGTGTCCCGCACCACCGTCACGGCGTGCGGTTCATCGCCCGCCGCCGCCCGTGCCAGCACCGCCCGCGCGTCCCGGGCCGCCCCCGGGTCGGTGGCGGCCGTCACCGCGAGGACCCGCCGCCGCCCGGCGGCGGGCAGCACCTCCACGCCCAGCGTCCGCTCCGGCGGCAGCCCGCCCGCGATCGCACCGGACACCGTCGTCCCCCAGACCGGCACCAGCACCAGCGCCCGGTCCGAAGGCTCCTCGCCCTGCTCGATCCGGACCCCGGCCGCTTCGAGAGAGCCGGTCAGGGCCTCCACGTACGACGTCGTGCCCATGGACCAGTTCGCGGCGAGGAACACCGGCCGTTCCCCGTCCCCGTTCACCGCCGGTTCCGGAGCGGGTCCGCCGGAGCCCTCGCCGTACGCGTACCAGCCCTGCCCGGTTTTGCGGCCGTGCAGCCCCGCCACCACCCGGTTGGGGGTGAGGTAGGAGGGGCGCAGCCGGTCCTCGTACCGGAAGCCCTGCCAGATCGAGTCGTTCACCGCGGCGGTGACATCCAGCCCCGTCAGGTCCATCAGCTCGAACGGGCCCATCCGCAGCCCCAGCACGTCCCGCGCGATCCGGTCGATGTCCGCGGGCCCCGCCACCGACTCCTCCACCAGTGCGAGCGCCTCCGTCACCAGGCCGCGCCCCGCGTGGTTGACCAGGAAGCCGGGGGTGTCGGCCACGGTCACCGCCCGGTGCCCGCACCCCTCCACCAGCTCGGTCAGCGCGGCCGGGATCTCCGGACGGGTCGCCGCCCCGGGCACCACCTCCACGATCCGCATCAGCGGCACCGGGTTGAAGAAGTGCAGCCCGGCCAGGCGTGAGGGGTCCTGGAGGGTCGCCGCGATCCGGGTCACCGAGAGGGAAGAGGTGTTGGTCGCGAAGACGGCGGAGGACGGCAGCGCCCGCTCCAGCTTCCCGAACACCTCGGCCTTGGTCTCCAGGTCCTCCCGTACGGCCTCGATGACCAGCTCCACGTCCGGCCCGGCGGCCCACGGGTCGCCGAGCGGCACCAGCCGCGCCACGGACGCGTCCCGGTCGGCGGCCGACATCCGGCCCTTGGCCACCGCCCGGTCCAGCATCGAGACGACGAACTCCACCGCGTCCGCCACCGCCTCGGCCCGGACGTCCGTCAGCTCCACGGTGTGTCCCGCGCTCGCCGCCCACTGGGCGATACCCCGGCCCATGGCCCCGGCTCCGACGATCCTGATACGCATGGCGGTGGGCCCCTTCGGCATGATCAGCACGGCAAATCCGCTCCACGGTGTCAGGGTCCATTGATGACTGTCCAATACCGAATTAAGGTCGGATCAAGACGCCGGGAGTATCAATGACACGCGGGGGTGTCCTCATGGAACTGCGCCACCTCAACGCGTTCCTCGCCGTGGCCGAGGAGCTGCACTTCGGCCGGGCCGCCAAACGGCTCCAGATGGCCCAGCCACCGCTGAGTCAGCGGATCCGGCAGCTGGAGCGGGAGCTCGGCGTCCAGCTCTTCCGGCGCAACACCCGCTCGGTCCGGCTCACCAGCGCGGGGGAGTCCTTCCTCGAACCCGTACGGGCCGTCCTGGACGACCTGGACACCGCTGTCCGGGCCGCCAGATCGGCGGGGAAGGGCGAGTACGGCCGGGTCACCATCGGCTTCGCCGGGGCCTCCACCCACGAGACGCTGCCCCGGCTGACCCGGGCCGTGCGCGCCGCCCACCCCGGGCTCGAACTCGTCATGACCGGCCAGACGTACGCCAACACCGCCCTGTCCCGGGTCGCGGACGGCTCGCTCGACCTCGGCTTCGTCCGGCTGCCGGTCACCCGCCCCGGCGTCGCCCACCGGGTGATCGACGAGGAGGAGCTGGTCTGCGCCCTGTCCTCCGACCACCCGCTGGCCCGGCGCGCGACCGTACCGCTCGACGCACTCACCGACGAACCGTTCGTCTCCTTCCCCGCCAACTCCGGCTCCACCGTCCGCGACGCCATGACCGAGGCCTGCGAGAGCGCCGGGTTCACCCCGCGCGTCGTCCAGGAGGCCCCCGACTCGTACACGATCCTCGCCCTGGTCGCCGCCGGGGTCGGCAGCACCCTCACGGTCACCTCCGTGCAGCACATCCAGCAGAACGGCCTGGTCTACCGCCCCCTGGCCGGACCTCCCATCCGCCTCCGGGCGGCCCTGGCCTGGCGCGCCGACAACCCCTCCGCCGCCCTGCGCGCGGTGCTCGCCGTGGCGGAGGAGGCGCTGCCGACCCCCGTACGCACCCCGGATTGAGACGCACAGCCTCTCAGTCCGGTGCGCATTCGATATTGGACCGACTCAGTGACGGAATGCGAAGGTCACTGCACACATCACACTCCACCGCATGCGCCCGCCCACACCCACGCGTAACGCCCTCAGGAAAGGCCCGCCGTGCCGCTCGAAGTCGTCATCTGCGAACCGCTGCGCACCCCCATCGGCCGCTTCGGCGGAGCGTTCGCCCAGCAGACACCGGCCTCGCTCGCCGCGCACGTCATCGCCGAGGTCGTCGCGCGTACGGGGATCGACCCGGACCGGGTCGACGAGGTGATCCTCGGCCACGCCTACCCGACCAGCGAGGCCCCCGCGATCGGCCGGGTCGCCGCCCTCGACGCGGGGCTCCCCGCCACCGTCACCGGTACCCAGATCGACCGCCGCTGCGGCTCCGGACTCCAGGCGGTCCTGGACGCGGCGATGCAGATCAGGACCGGCTTCAGCGAGGTCGTGATCGCGGGCGGGGTCGACGTCATGAGCGCCGCGCCCTACTACACCCACGACGGCCGCTGGGGCATCAAGGGCCCCGGCCTCCAGCTCCACGACTCCCTCGCCCGGGGCCGGGTCACCGCCGGAGGCATCCACCACCCGGTCCCCGGCGGCATGATCGAGACGGCGGAGAACCTGCGCCGGGAGTACGGGATCAGCCGCGCCGACCAGGACGCCCTGGCCCTGCGCTCGCAGCAGCGGGCGGCCACCGCCACCGCCGAGGGGCGGTACGCGGCGGAGACCGTCCCCGTCACCGTACGCACCCGCAAGGGCGAGCACGTCGTCACCGCAGACGAACACCCCCGCCCCGACACCACGGCCGAGCAACTGGCCGCCCTCCGCCCGGTGATGGCGAAATCCGACCCGGAGGCCACCGTCACGGCGGGCAACGCCAGCGGGCAGAACGACGCGGCCGCCGCCTGCCTCGTCACCAGCGCCGAAACCGCCGAACGCCTCGGTCTCACCCCGCTCGCCCGCCTGGTCTCCTGCGCCCGCGCGGGCGTCCCCGCCGCCACGATGGGCATCGCCCCGGTCGCCGCCACGCGGACCGCCCTGGACCGTGCCGGACTCACCCTCGCCGACCTCGACCTGATCGAGCTGAACGAGGCGTTCGCCGCCCAGGTCCTCGCCTGTACGCGGGAGTTGGGCCTCGGGGAGAAGGACCACGAACAGCGGATCAACGTCAACGGATCGGGCATCTCGCTCGGCCACCCGGTCGGCGCCACCGGCGCCCGCATCCTCGCCACGCTCACCCGCGAACTGGCCCGCCGGGAGGGCCGGTTCGGCCTGGAGACGATGTGCATCGGCGGCGGCCAGGCGCTCGCCGCCGTCTTCGAACGCGTCACCGCACGCTAGGAGTGTCCTGCGCGTACAGATAGTGCCGTGTCCCGGCCAGCACGCCACGGAACCAGGCATCCACCTCGTCCTGCCCCATGGCCGCCCAGTCGGGGGTCTCCTCCACCTGGGCCCGCCCCAGCCGCCGGCCCAGCTCCACCAAGTGGGCGCCCGCTGCCGTACGTTCGTCCGCGTACCGCTCCAGCGCCTCGGCGACCACCGGTCCCTCGCGCAGCACCCGCTCCAGACAGAGCGCGTCCTGCAACGCCTTGACGGCACCGCTCGCCGTGTGGGGCCTGGTCACCCCGGCCGCGTCCCCGGCCAGCAGCAGCGGCGCCCGGGCGGCCCGGGGGACCTGGACGTCGGCGACCGGATGGCAGGCTGTCGTCCGGTGCGTGCCGTGCGCGACGATCTCCGCCCACGCCGCCGGGAAGTGCTCCTCGGCCAACTCGCGTACGTACGGCCCCGGATCGGCGTCCGGGTCTGCGGGCGGCCTGCCGTAAATGGCGTACGCGAGCAGCCGCCCGCCCTTTCCGGTCCGCCCGGCCGTATCCCGTGAACCGCCCGGGATCAGATAGAAGATGCCGTGCCCGCCCGGGAAGCCCAGCGTCACCCACGCACCGCGCAGCAGTTCCAGCTCCCGGGAGTGCCCCTCCAGCGCGCTCAGCGGAATCGCCCCGCGCCAGACCAGGTAGCCGGCCGGCTCCGGACGCAGCCCCGGAGCGAGCGACTGCCGGGTGCGCGAGGCGTGTCCGTCGGCCCCCACGACGACGTCGTAACGCTCCTCGCTCCGCTCGGTGGTGATCACCGCCCGCCCGTCCGCCGCCGTGCCGACCGAGGTGACGGGCTCGCCCCGCAGATACCGTACGGAACCGGCGCTCGCGCGCAACGACCGCCACAACAGGCCCCAGTTGCACGGCGTCACGGGGGAGGGCTGACGGGCCAGCTCCCGCGTCGAGCGCCCGCCCGGCTCCCGGGTCAGCCAGACCCGGGTCGCCACCGGAGCCGTCTCCATCCCCGCGTCCAGATACCCGGAGCCGACCAGCTCCCGGTGGAGCGGCGGCGGGATCACGATGCCGAAGCCCCGGTCCTGGAGCTCGGCGCCGCTCCGCTCGTACACGGTGACGTCCGCGCCCACGCGGCGCCCCGCGACGGCGGCCGCGCACCCGGCGATGCTGCCGCCGATCACTCCGATACGTAACGCCGCTCCCATGTTCCGACCCCTTTCCGGAGTTCCGTTCCCCGAAGTCCCGTAAGAACCATGACGCCTGGGGCCCGGCTCCCGCCGGGTGCCGCCCGGTTCCGGGCGTGCGAAAGGTCCGGCCGGACAGTCCCCGCTGTCCGGCCGGACCTCGTTCCGCGGCGGGTGGGTGATCAGTCCCGCGCGTCACGGGTACGGCGCATCAGCACCGCCCCGCCCAGCAGCAGCGCGGCGCTCGCGCCGGCCGCCAGACCCAGCCCGGCCGCTCCGGTGTCGGCCAGGCCCGGGGTGTCGGAGCCCGGAGCGTCGCTGCCGGGGGTGTGGGTGCCGGGGGTGTTCGGGGGCACGTCGGTGGGCGGCTGCTCGGTGGGCGGCTGGCTGGTCGGGGGCTCGTCGACCGGGGGCTGCTCGGTGGGCGGCTCGTCGACGGGGGGCTCCTCGGTAGGCGGCTCGTCCACGGGCGGCTCCTCGGTCGGAGGCTCGTCGACCGGCGGCTCCTCGGTAGGCGGCTCCTCCGTGGGCGGCTCCTCGACCGGGGGCTCTTCGGTCGGGGGCTCCTCCACCGGGGGCTCTTCGACCGGGGGTTCCTCAACGGGCGGCTCCTCGACCGGAGGCTCCTCCACCGGCGGCTCGGTGGGCGGGTAGTTGTCCTTCGGGCCGCTCACGTTCTCGCACTGGTTGCCGAAGACCGGGTTGAGCGCACCGACGACATTGACGGTGTTGCCGCACACGTTCACCGGGACGTGGACCGGGGCCTGGACAAGGTTGCCGGAAAGCACCCCGGGGGAGCCGACCGCCGCGCCCTCGGCGCTGGAACCGCCCGTGCCGCCCCCGCCGTCGCCGTATCCGTAACCGTCGTCCTGGCCGCTGGAGCTCACGTTCGCGCACGCGTTGCCGAACGCGGGGTTGAGCAGGGCGATCACGTTCACGGTGTTGCCGCAGGCGTTGACCGGGACATGGACCGGCACCTGCACGGCGTTGCCCGAGCCGACCCCCGGCGAGCCGACGGCAGCGCCCTCGGCCGAGGCGTCGGCGTGCGCGGAACCGCCCGCCACGGCCAGGAGGCCCGACGTGGCCGCCATGACGATCATGCTCTTATTCAAGGCCTGTCGCATTACTTGCCCTTCCTTAGGACATTCGCGAGGACATCGCGTGGGTGCTTCGCGCGCGGAGCCGCCGGGCGGTGCCGCTGCTGTGGCGGACCCCCGTGTCATCCCGCGGGAAGCCATGGTGAAAGTCGTTACACATGCGCGCTGGACGATTGCCATAACGATCGAAGGCGGTGCGGGAAACTCGGAGAAGCGTGGAAGTTGTGTAATCACCCGAACGGATGGATTAAGTGAACCGCGCCCTGACCTGGTCGCCGTTGAAGGGAAACGATTCAGCCCCAACTTTCCCTTCGGGTAACGGCGTTGACCTTCGCGGGAGCGGTGCGGTCGTGGGTGCGCGGCGAGAGGGAGTTCTGTGTGCGACGACCCGTTCGGGCGAACACGCCGGACGCCGCGTCCGCAATTCCTTCACGAACAGATGGTCGTGCGAACAGAGAAGGTGTAGGAGTGTGCGGGCGCGGGCCCGTCTCACTCCCGCGTCGTGCGCCCCCGTGCCCGGCATTCGGGTGAATTCACGGAACCAAACACCCGGCGCCGAGTTGATCAGGTCGCCCCGCTACGGGGCGACCGGTACGAGAAGGGTTAATCGTGATCAAGAAGGTTCTGGCCACGGGCGCTGTCGCCGCCTCCATCCTCGGGCTCGGCTCGACGCAGGCCATGGCGATCGCCAACGACGGCGGCACCACGACGGTCAACGGCAACGGCGCTTCGCAGTCGTACGGCAACTCCGAGACCCACGGCGACTGGAGCCCGCAGTTCGCGCTCATCCAGGGTTCGCTGAACAAGCCCTGCATCGCTCTGCCGGCGAAGGCGAACCTCGGTTCGCTCGTGGGTCTCGTGCCGATCACGGTCCAGGACATCAACGTCCTGTCCTCCCCGCAGAACCAGCAGTGCACCGAGAACTCCACCCAGGCCAAGGGCGACGAGGCCCTGTCGCACATCCTCAACGACATCCCGATCCTCTCGGGCAACGGCACCGGCAACCGCTGACCCGCAGCCGCCCTACTCGGGCCCGGGCCATCGGCGTTCCTCCACCGAGCGGCCCGGGCCCGTCGCCTTCCCGGAACGCGGTCACGGATTCTCCGCCCGCATTCCTTGCCGCCCGGCCCGACGGGCATTGCGGCATTAGGGCGGATATCCGGGAATCCGCCCGTGGAACAGTTTCGAACCCGGACGTTCATCGTTACGTAGGACAGCGCCGGAGTCACGAGCGATCAGGACCTGGCTCGGGCGGGCACGACAGTCGTGACCGCACCGGACTCCGCCGAGGAAAGGGACAAGAAAAGTGAAGTACACCAAGGTTGCCGCAGTCGCCGCCGGAACGCTCATGGCGATGGGCGTCGCCGCGCCGGCCATGGCCGACTCGGGTGCCGAGGCCATTGCCGCGGGCTCCCCGGGCGTGCTGTCCGGCAACATCGTGCAGGTTCCGGTCCACATTCCGGTCAACATCTGCGGCAACACCGTCAACGTGATCGGCCTGCTGAACCCGGCCTTCGGCAACACCTGCGTCAACGCCTGACAAATCGACCGGACCGGGCCCTCGGGTCCGGACCGGTCGGGCCCCGGACGGCATCGGCCGCCCGGGGCTTCTGCGTTCTCGTGCGAGTTTTCTCCTCCGCTCCGGCCCGCTCCGGCCCTCTCCGGATTTCTCTGGCTTCCCCGGCTTCCCCGGCTTCCCCGGCCGGGAGAAAGTCGCACGGGCGCAGTTTCCCCCGTGCGGCCTGATCGTTATCCCTGAGGAAAGCGGCAGAAGTCACAGGTAAAGAAAGCCTGTGTGCGGTACGGAAACGTGCCGAAGCAGACGCCGCGCAGAAGGGACCAGAAAAGTGAAGTACGCGAAGACCGCCGCGCTCGTTGTCGGTTCCGTGGCTGCCCTCGGAACGGCCGCCCCCGCCTTCGCCGTTACTACCCCCACGGCTCCCAGCTTCAGCCTCGACAGTGGCCTCAACCAGGTGATGGCCAGTGCCCCGCAGGTTGTCGACCCGCTGGTGGGCACGGTCGCCGAGACCGCCGAGACGGTCTCCAAGGACGGCGCGGTCGGCAAGCTGGCGGGCCAGGCGACCGGTGCGGCCGCGGGCGCCGCCCCGCTGCTCGGCGGAGTTCCGCTCGGCGGCTGAGCGCCGCGTACGACGGTTCCCCTGGTTCCTTCACCCGATCCGCATCACTTCCCAGAAGGGCTCTTCCATGTTCAAGAAGATCATGGCCTCGGCAGCGGTTGCCGTCTCGGTCGTCGGCGTCTCCGCCGCGGCCGCCCCGTCCGCCATGGCGATCGCCAACGACGGCGGCACCACGACGGTCAACGGCAACGGTGCTTCGCAGTCGTACGGCAACTCCGCCACCTACGGCGACTGGAGCCCGCAGTTCGCGCTCATCCAGGGTTCGCTGAACAAGCCCTGCATCGCCCTGCCGGCGAAGGCGAACCTCGGTTCGCTCGTGGGCCTTGTGCCGATCTCTGTCCAGGACATCAACGTCCTGTCCTCCCCGCAGAACCAGCAGTGCACCGAGAACTCCACCCAGGCCAAGGGTGACGAGGCCCTGTCGCACCTGCTGAACGACATCCCGATCCTCTCGGGCAACGGCGTCGGCAACAACTGAGACCGGACAGCTCCGGTCCGCACCGCGTGACCCGCGTGGGGCCGGTCCATCCGCCCGGCGACCGTTCTTCGCCGGACCGGACGGGCCGGCCCTTCGCCGTGTGCAGGCGCCTCCGGCCGTGGTACCCGGTTGGGCCGGATGCCGTAGCCCCGGCTGACGGTCCGGTCCGGGCCGGGTAGGGCCTCTGCATGGATCCGTACGACAGTCAGACCTCGCAGAGCAGAGAGCCGTGGCCCGCGCCGGGCGGCACACCGATCTACGACCGGCTCGTCGCCGAGTGGCAGGCGGCCGGGCACGACCACCCGCTGTCCGCACCGCCCCAGGAGCCCGCGCCCCGCCACAGCGGCGGATTCGTCCCGGCGGCACGTTCTTCGGAGTGAGCCCTTCCCGGCAACGGAGGCCCGGCGGAATGAACGGGGAAGCGGCGGAATGACGGAATGGCGAAATGGGGGAGTGGCGTCTACCTTGCGCCAGAACAAACCCATTTGAGTGGTACTGCGCAACCGATCAGGGCCACCGGCAGTTGATCAGTACGTTCCACAACGGGACGCTCCGAAAGGTGAAGCTTGATGAAGAAGATGATGGCCGGCGCTGCAGTGGCGGTGTCCCTGCTCGGTCTGTCCGCAGTCGCGGCTCCCACGGCCATGGCGATCGGCAACGACGGTGGCACCACCACCGTCAACGGCAACGGTGCCGAGTCGGAGATCGGCAACGCCGAGACCAAGGGCGACTGGAGCCCGCAGAACCAGCTCGTCCAGGGCACCCTGAACAAGCTCTGCGTCGGCCTGCCCGCCAAGGTCAACGTCGGTTCGCTCGTCGGCCTCGTGCCGGTCACGGTTCAGGACATCAACGTCCTGTCCAACCCGCAGAACCAGCAGTGCACGGACAACTCGACCCAGGCCAAGGGCGACGAGCCGCTGTCGCACATCCTGGACGACATCCCGGTCCTCTCGGGCAACGGCGTCGGCAACAACTGACGCACCACAGCCTGACGTTCCGAGCGCGGGCGGTCCGGAGGTCACCTCCGGGCCGCCCGCCCTCGTTGTCACGGCACGGCACGGCACGGCACGGCAAGGCACCGCACCGCACCGCGCCGCACCGCGCCCGTCACGCCACCGCGACACGGCGATGCCCACCACTCCACGGGGGGTGGTGGGCATCGCCGTGCGCGGATCGCGTGTGCGGATTCGGGGGCCGGGGTCAGCCGAGGGAGCGGACCGGGAGCAGACAGTGGGCGGCGGTGCGGACGACCTCTTCGTTCGCCGCGAAGGCCCGCAACTGGTCCTCGCTGACCGGCTGCCCAGGAACGGCCTCCGGCCACGGGGCGGTGGCGAACATGCCGTACACCTGGCCCTGTGCCAGAGCGGCGGCGACCCACTCGTCGGGGGCCGGGTACTGGGCCTTGAGGTGAGGCATCGTCAGGACGGCCTGGCCCGCCTGGACGAGCAGCTTCACCTGGATGCCCGGGGCCTCGGCCGCGTCCTGGATCGGGCCGCCGACCTGGAGGCCCGCCCGCTCCAGCGCGTTGCGCAGCGCTTCCCGGCCGACCACCGGGCCGTCCTGCCCGTCCCCCAGCGAGTAGGAGAGGAGGTAGGCGGTGTCCTCGTCGGCGCCGGTCTGCCGGCCGCTCCAGCCGATCAGGATCTGGGTGCCCAACTGGGCCGGTGTGAAGGTGACGGCGGAGGTCTGAGGTGTGGTCATGACCGGCACCCTAACGGCCACGGACCGGTCGCTATGCATGCGTATCACCCGATCGTGGGAGATCGGTGAGATCACGGGGTAACTCCGGCACGGTCGCCGGAAAACCTGTTGACGCCGCCGGGAGCGGCGGGGCTAAGCTCGGCCGCGTAAGAACCCGAGAAATCAGGGATCAGGAACCAGGAGGTGAGGACATTGATGACTGTCGTTGTGATGGGCACTGCCCACAACCAGAAGAGCATCGTTCTCACCCCCGTGGCCACCGGCTGACCCACTTCACGTACGTCACGTACCTCCCGCGCCGAGCGCGCGGTGCCGGGGCCACCCTGTGAAGGGTTTCCCTTGTCTTTCTCGTTTCTTCCGGCTTCCTCCTCTCTTCCCTCTTTTCCCTCTCTTCCGGTTCCGTCCTTCTCGCACCCGCTGACTCCGTACGGCTGGGACGAGGAGTGGGCGGCAGCCTTCTCCCCCTACGCCGCGCAGGGCCTCGTACCGGGGCGTGTGGTGCGGGTGGACCGCGGTCAGTGCGACGTGATCACCCCCGACGGCCCGGTCCGGGCCGACACCGCTTTCGTGGTGCCGCGCGACCCGATGCGGATCGTCTGCACCGGCGACTGGGTGGCGCTCGACGCGGACGGCGACCCGCTGTTCGTCCGTACGCTGCTGCCGCGCCGTACCGCCTTCGTCCGCTCGACCTCCTCGCAGCGGTCCGAGGGGCAGGTGCTCGCCACCAACATCGACCACATCGCCATCTGTGTCTCGCTCGCCGTCGAGCTCGACCTCGGGCGGATCGAACGCTTCCTCGCGCTCGCCCTGTCCAGCTCCAGCGGCGCCGCGCTGCTGGGCGACGGCCACGGCACCGGGGGGCACCGGCCCGAGCCGCTCGTCCTCCTCACCAAGGCCGACCTGGTCCCCGACGCGGTCACCCTCTCCCACCTCGTCCAGGACGTCGAAGCCATCGCCCCCGGGGTCCAGGTGCTGCCCGTCAGCTCCACCACGGGGGAGGGGCTCGACGTGTTCGGGGCCGTCGTCTCCAGCGGTACGAGCGTGCTGCTCGGCATCTCCGGCGCCGGGAAGTCCACCCTTGCCAACACCCTCCTCGGCAGGGACGCGATGGAGGTGCAGGAGGCCCGCGAGGTCGACGGCAAGGGCCGCCACACCACCACGACCCGCAACCTCCTCGTCCTGCCGCAGGGGGGCGTCCTCATCGACACCCCCGGGCTGCGCGGCGTGGGCCTCTTCGACGCCGGGACCGGGGTCGGCGAGCTGTTCTCGGAGATCGAGGAGCTGGCAGCCCGCTGCCGGTTCCACGACTGCGCCCACCGGAGCGAGCCGGGGTGTGCCGTGCTCGGTGCGCTGGAGGACGGTTCGCTGCCCGACCGGCGGCTGGAGAGCTACCGCAAGCTGCTGCGCGAGAACCAGCGGATCGTCGCCAAGACCGACGCCCGGGTGCGCTCGGAGATCCTGAAGGACTGGAAGCGCAAGGGCGCCGAGGGGCGCGCGGCCGGGCAGGCCAAGCGCGGCGGCCGGGTGCGGTAGCCGCCGGGGCCGTACGGTTCACCGCCGTACGGCCCTGACGCCGTACGGCCCTGACGTCGTGCGGTTCGACGCCGTACGGTTCGACGTCCGAAAACCGCGAGTGCGGCAGCGGCGGCTGTCGCACACTGGACGGTGTGATGGACGACCGGAGCAGGTACGAGGCGGTGAGCAGCCGTGACGCGCGGTTCGACGGCGCGTTCTTCTTCGCCGTCGTGACCACCGGCATCTACTGCCGGCCGAGCTGCCCCGCCGTCACCCCCAGACGCGTTAATGTGCGCTTCTACCCGACGGCGGCGGCCGCGCAGGCAGACGGTTTCCGGGCCTGTCGGCGGTGCCGCCCGGACGCCGTGCCGGGCTCGGCCGAGTGGAACGTCCGCGCCGATGTCGTCGGCCGGGCCATGCGGCTCATCGGCGACGGCGTGGTGGACCGCGAGGGAGTCCCCGGGCTGGCCGGGCGGCTCGGGTACAGCGCCCGGCAGGTCCAGCGCCAGCTCAACGCCGAGCTGGGCGCGGGGCCCGTCGCGCTCGCCCGCGCCCAGCGCTCCCACACCGCCCGGGTGCTCCTCCAGACCACCGGCCTGCCGGTCACCGAGATCGCCTTCGCCGCCGGGTTCGCCAGCGTGCGCCAGTTCAACGACACCATCCGCCGGATCTACGCCCGCACCCCCAGCGCCCTGCGCGCGGAGGCCGGGACCGGGCTCGGCGGGGGCCGGGGCGAAGGGCTGCGGGCCGGGATCCCGCTGCGGCTCGCCCATCGGGGCCCGTACGCCACCGGCGCCCTGTTCGACCTGCTGGGCGAGCGGGCCGTGGCCCGGGTCGAGGAGCTGGCCGGGGAGCCGGGGCGCCGCACCTACCGGCGTACGCTGCGGCTGCCGTACGGGACCGGGATCGCCGCCGTCGACGAGGCGTCCCCCGGACCGTGGCTGGAGGCCCGGATCCACCTCACCGATCTGCGCGACCTGACCACCGCCGTACAGCGGCTGCGGCGCCTGTTCGACCTGGACGCGGACCCGTACGCCGTCGACGAGGCCCTGGCAGCCGACCCCCGGCTCGCCCCGCTGGTCGCCGCCCGCCCCGGGCTGCGCTCGCCGGGGGCGGCGGACCCGGAGGAGGAGGCCGTACGGGCGCTGGTGGGGCGGGAGCGGGCGCGGGAGCTGGTCGAGCGGTACGGGAAGGTGCTGGACGTGCCGTGCGGCGCGCTCACTCATGTGTTCCCCGAGCCGGGCGTCCTGGCCGGTGCCGTCACCGAACCCGCCCTGCGGGCCCTGACCGCCGCGCTCGCCGACGGGGAGCTGCGGCTGGACGCGGGGGCCGACCGGGAGGAGGCGGAGCGCACGCTCGCGGCGCTGCCCGGGGTGGACCGGCGGACCGCCGCGCTGATCCGGATGCGGGCGCTCGGGGACCCGGACGTGGACCCGTACGGGACACCCGGCGCCGAGCGGTGGCGGCCATGGCGCTCGTACGCCGTACAGCATCTCTCGTACGCCGTACCGAACCTGGAGACCGCCGCCGGGCCCCGGGCGAGGACCGTCGCCCCGGGCTGAGCGCCCTCACCCCCAGAGCAGCGCGCCCAGCCACGCGCCCGCCACCAGCAGACAGGCGAACAGCTCCACCAGCACCGCGTACCCCGTCGCCCGCATCACCGAGCGCACCGACGTCCAGCCCGCCCCGCGACTGCCCAGCCGCAGCCGCTCCGCCCCGTAGATCGCCCCCACGAAACCGGCGATCCCGCCCACCACGGGCACCACGAAGAACCCCACGATCCCCGCGACCCCGCCGATCATCACCGTCCGGCGGGGCGCACCCGACTCGGCCGGGCGGCGCGGCGGCAGCACCGGCTTGAGGGCCTGGTTCAGCAGCATCAGCGCGGTTGCGCCGATCAGGACACCCCAGGCCGCCGGGGTCATGTCCGTCAGCGCCCACCACAGCACCGCCGCCCAGACGATCGCCTGCCCCGGCACACCCGGCACCAGCACCCCGACCAGCCCCAGCAGCATGACCAGGCCCACGGCGACGAGCTGCCACACACTCATCCGACCAGCGTGCCGGAGAGTGCCCGGCTCCGCCCGTCAGCAGACCCCGGCGACCTGCGCCGATGGCCTCTCAGGAGGGTCCGGTACGGGCCACCCAGCCGCGCTCGTACGCATGCCAGCCGAGCTGGAGCCGGGTGGAGACCCCGGTCAGCTCCATCAGCCCCTTGACCCGGCGCTGCACGGTCCGCAGCCCCAGCTCCAGCTGTTTGGCCACACTCGCGTCCGTCAGTCCGGCCAGCAGCAGCGACAGGATCTCCAGGTCCGTCGCATCGGGCCCCACGCACTCCTCGCGGACCGCGCTGCCGCCCTCGCCCAGCCGCAGCGGCATGGCCTCCCGCCACACCGCCTCGAAGAGGCCCATCAGCGACTCCAGCAGCCCGCTCGCGTGCACGACCAGGGCGGCGGGCTCCGCGTCCCGCCCGGTCAGCGGCACCATCGCCAGGGTCGCGTCGGCGATCACCAGCTTCGTGGGGACCCGGTCCACCACCCGGCACTGCTCGTCCCGGCCCAGCGCGGCCGACAGCTCCAGGATCCCCGACGGCAGCGACAGCACCTCGCGCTCCACGACCACCCGGTAGGCGACCCCGCGCGCGGCGGCCCGCTCCTCGGACTCGTTCTCCATCCCGGTCACCGCGACCGGCTTCCCGGTGACCAGGGCGCACACCTCGGAGGCGGCGCCCAGTTGCAACTGGTGGAAGCGCTGGGTGACCGCGGCCGCTCCCGTCACCACCTCCACCAGATCGTGCACCTCGGGCTCGCTCGCCTCCGCCCGGTACTCCTCGGCCAGCAGCGCGGACGCCAGCTCCGCCTGCTCCAGCTCGTGCCGCTGCTGGATCAGCAGCGCGCCCAGCGCCACACCGGGCGGCGCCGCCACCCAGCGCCCCGGGCGGGACGAGGACTGGGCGGCGAGCCCCTGCTGTTCCAGCCGCCGCAGCACCCGCTCGGTCTCCGCCTCCGCGAGGCACAGCCGGTGCGCGAGATGGGAGAGCTCCGCCGCCCCCGCCCCGACCAGCGTGCGGTACGCGGCTTCCTGCCTCTCGTCGAGACCTATGGCCCCCAGCATTCCCCGACCCTCCCCGGGTGTCGTGATCACGCGTCGCAGCGCCCGTTCCGGCCGGTCGGCCGTGGCGGAAAAGGGCCACGGCGTAAACCCGCCGCGCACATCATCCCCCGTACCCCTGGCCCCTCTGCCACTGTGGCGCCACCGCAGCACCAACAACCTCCGGAATGGGGCCACTTCGGCTGCTTCGTTCCGGAACGACCTGGGGAGAGCGATGCGCCCGATATCGCGTACGGCACTGGGGGCGGCGACCGCCGCCGTCCTCGCCGTCACGGTGACCGCACCGTCCATGGCGGCGCCACCGGACGGGCGGGACACCGAACGGCCGCTCACCGGCAGCGCGGCCGCCGCCGACGCACAGCCCGTCACCCTGACCCTCGTGACCGGTGACAGGGTGCTGGTGACCACCGACCCCTCGGGCGCCTTCGCCGCCACGGCCCTGCCGCGCCCGGACGGCAGCCTCCCGCTCGTCCAGACCCGGCAGTCCGGCCGTGACCTGTACGTCTACCCCGACACCGCCGTCGCCGCGCTCGCCCGGGGCGCCGTCGACGAGGAACTCTTCAACGTCACCGGACTGATCCGCCAGGGCTACGACGACCGCAGCACCGGCTCCGTCCCGCTGATCGCCACCTACACGGGCGACACCGCCCGCAGCGCCCCCGCCACCCCGCGCGGGGCCGAGCGCGGCCAGGCCCTCGACGTGATCGACGGCCTCGCGCTGACGGCCGACAAGAAGCACGCCGCCGCCTTCTGGGCCGACATCACCGCCCCCCGCTCCCGGGCGGGCTCCGGCCTCAGAAAGCTCTGGCTCGACCGCAAGGTCCAGGCCACTCTCGGCAAGTCGACGAAGCAGGTCGGCGCCGACCGTGCCTGGGCCGCCGGACACGACGGCACGGGCACCAGGGTCGCCGTCCTGGACACCGGGGCCGACGCCCAGCACCCCGATCTCCAGGGCCGGATCACCGCAGCCGAGAACTTCACCGACTCCGCCACCACCGACGACCGCCAGGGCCACGGCACCCATGTCGCCTCCACCGTCGGCGGCTCCGGCGCGGCGAGCGGCGGGAAGAACAAGGGCGTCGCGCCCGGCGCCGAGCTCATGGTGGGCAAGGTCCTCAACGACAGCGGCTCGGGCGCCGCCTCCTGGATCATCGCGGGCATGCAGTGGGCCGTCGACCAGAAGGCCGATGTCGTCTCCATGAGCCTGGGCAGCGCCGAACCCACCGACTGCACCGACCCGATGAGCCTGGCCGCCGAGGAGCTCGGCAAGAACAAGGACACCCTGTTCGTGGTCGCCGCCGGAAACCTCGGCCCGTCCCTGAACACCGTCTCCTCGCCCGGCTGCGCGCCCGGCGTCCTCACGGTGGGAGCGGTCGACCGCGACGACTCCACGGCGTACTTCTCCAGCCGGGGGCCCACGACCGTCTCGCACACGCTCAAGCCGGAGATCGCCGCTCCCGGCGTGGCCATCTCGGCAGCGGCGGCGGGCGGGCGCGGCTCCCAGGCGTACCGCGCCCTGTCCGGTACGTCGATGGCGACCCCGCACGTCGCCGGGGCCGCCGCCATCGTGAAGCAGCGCCACCCTCAGTGGAGCGCCCAGCAGGTCAAGGCGGCCCTCGTCTCCTCCGCGAAGAGCGCGGTCCCCGGTGACGTACGCGAGACGGGCGGCGGCCGCCTCGATGTCGACCGCGCCCTCCGTACGCGGGTGCTCGGCGCCCCGGCCGTCCAGGGCGGCACCTTCAACTGGCCGCAGGACAGCAGCGATCGCACGACGGTTTCGGTGCCGTACACCAACACCGGAGCCAAGGCGGTGCAGCTCTCGCTGAAGGTCGCGGGCGTCACCGGCAACGACGGCTCGCCGGTCCGCTCCAAGGTCGCCGCCCTCGGCCGGACGTCCGTCACCGTGCCCGCCGGGGCGAGCGTCGAGGTCCCGCTCGCCCTCGACCCCACCGCACGGCTGACCGCCGCCCAGTACGGGGACGTCACCGGGCGGGTTCTGGCCACCGCATCCGGGGGAGTGACGGTCTCCACCCCGTTCTCCCTGTACGTGGCCCCCGAGACCGTCACCCTGCGGGTCAAGCTCATCGACCGCACCGGAAAGCCGGCGGACGGCGTCTCCTCGCTCGACCTCATCGGCACCGACACGGCCTCCGGCGAACGCCGCTTCAACGAGGGCGCCACCGACCAGACGTACCGGGTCCGCCCCGGCGCCTACTTCGTCTCCAGCTTCATCGCGACCCCCGACACCACGGACCCGACCGGCCAACTCGTCGCCTCCGTCGGCTATCTGGCCCGCCCTCAGCTCAACCTGACCAAGGACACCACCCTCGTCCTGGACGCCCGCAAGGCGCACCGCCTGCGCGTGACCACCGAGGACCGGGTGAGTGAGACGCGCGGCACGACCCTGTCGTTCGGGCGCAGTTGGGACGACACCTGGCTGCACTCCGGGTCCATCTCGGGCCCCGGGACCGTGCAGGAGTACGTGGCGGACGTCCAGGGCCGGGCAGATGACGGGGAGTTCGAGTTCGCCTCCTTCTGGCGCGCCTACGCCCCGCAGATCCAGAAGTTCTCCCTCGTCGGCGGCGCCGACCTGCACCCCAGGCCCGCCACCACCGGCTCGGTCAACCTGGACGGTACGGGGCGCGCCGAGGTCGTCGATGCCGGTGCGGGGAGCCCGGACGAGCTGGCGGCCGCCGGGGTGCGGGACAAGGTCGCCCTGGTGAAGGTGGCGGACGGGGCGCCCAGCGTCCTCGCCCAGGCGCGGGCCGCCGAGGAGGCCGGAGCCACGGCGCTGCTGGTGCACCGCCCCTCGGCCGGTGACTGGAAGCCCGGTCTCGGCTACGGGGCCGCGCCCCTGCCGGTCCTCGGCCTGCGGGCCGACGAGGCCGCCGTACTGGCCGAGGCGCTCGGCAAGGGGAAGGCCGAGGTCTCCTGGCGGGCCACGGCCGTCAGCCCGTTCGTCTACAACCTGTCGTTCCCGGAGAAGGGGCAGATCACCTCGGACCGCACCTACAAGGTCCGTGACAGGAAGCTCGGTTCGGTCGTCTCCACCCATGAATCCATGGGCGTGACCGCCGACTTCATCGACACGCTGCTCGTCTCCCGGCCCTACGGCGGGACCTTCGGCGCCTCCTCCCTCGACCTGGTCGCCGCCCCCGGCAAGCGCACCGAGTACTACACGGCGGGCGACACCGTCTGGCAGAAGATGCTCTCCTCCAGCTTCCCCTGGGGCGAGCTGATGACGGGCAACCCCCTTACGTACCAGGCCGGTCGGGCCACCACCGAGACGTGGTACCGGGGCCTGATCGTCCCCGGCGCCCCGCGTGACGCCTCGGGCAGGGAACTGCTCGCGGGGGAGCGGCAGGACAATCTGATCGGCGTCGCCCCCGCGTTCATGACCGACACCGAACACATCGGTCAGCAGGGCTCGTTCGGGGACATCGGCAACGTACAGCTCAGCCGGAACGGCGAACTCGTCGGG
The DNA here is from genome assembly GCF_042750035.1 of Streptomyces sp. NPDC059452. NCBI lineage: Bacteria > Bacillati > Actinomycetota > Actinomycetes > Kitasatosporales > Streptomycetaceae > Streptomyces > Streptomyces sp. NPDC059452. The sequence continues at coordinate 142,922 of NZ_JBHYVE010000005.1, read as the reverse complement.
AGCAGCGGCTACCCGTTCGGCGTCTTCACCGTCCCGGCCGAGGACGCCGCGTACGAACTCACCCTGATGACCACGAAGATCGGCTCGCCCGCCGCCGTCTGGAAGCGGTCCACACAGACGGAGACCACCTGGAGCTTCCGTTCCGAGCGGAAGCCGGATGTGGCGTCGCAGGGGCTCCCGCTGCTCTTCCCGCGCTACGACGTGCCGTCGGACGGGATGAAGACCGTCCCCGCGCGGGACGGCCTCCGGATCGGCCTCACCGCCACCGGGCACGCGGGGTACGCCCCCGGCAGGCTCACCGGGGCCTCGGTCTCCTTCTCGTACGACGGGGGCGGGACCTGGCACGCGGCGGCCACGGCCCAGCAGGGCGGGCGGTGGACGGCGACCGTGGACCACGCGGGCGCGGCGGGCCGGACGGTCACGCTGAGGACGGAGCTGACGGACGCCAAGGGCGGCTCCGTCGTGCAGACCGTGCACGACGCCTATGCCGTGCGCTGAACCCGGCAACCGATGAACTGCTGATCCGATGAGCGGCTGAGACGGTCATCCGCTGATCGCACCGACCGGTCCGCCGGGCGTCCTTCCTGTGGGGGTGGGCCGCCCGGCGGACCCTCATTTACGGGCCACTTTTTCGGGTCGCCCCGTTTTCGGGCGGGCTCCGCGGTGGACAATAAGGGCATGAGTCAGCAGGGGGAGAAGCCCGCCGCCCATGAGGACGACTGGTGGCGGAAGCTGTACGACGAGACCGCGCCGGACACGGGTCCGAGCAGCGCGCCCGACAGCCTCGACGACCGCTTCGACTCCGTGTCGGACACGGTGAGCAGCGCGGTGGGCCACCAGCGGGAGCCCGCATCCCGGACGGCGGCATCCCGGGACGCCGCCGCTCGGGATGCTGCCGCTCGGGACGCTGCCGACCGGGAGATCGTTCGGGAGACGGTCCAGGAGGCTTACCCGGAGCCGGAGCCGGAGCCGGAGCCGGAGCGGAGACCGGGGCCGGAGGCGGACGGGCCGCAGCCGGAGGAGGAACCGAAACCTGACCCGCGGACGGCCTGGGACCCGTACCCGGAGCGGACGCCGTACGACGTTCCGGAGCGGGAGCAGCCGTCGCGGGAGCCCGAGACCTACGAGGTGACCGAGCCGGAGCCGTACGCGGCCCCCGCCTCCGCAGCCGCCCTCCCCGGCCCCCGTAACACCGCCTTTCCGGCCCCCTGGGAAGCGCCCTCCGGGCCGCCCGTGCCGCGTACCTTCGCCGTGCCGAAACCGCCCGAGCCCGAGCCGCCCGCCCCGGTCGACACGGTCACCGTCCCCGACCCCAGCGCCCTGCACGCGCTCCCCCCGGACTGGGCCGCGAGCGACGCCCCGGCCGACGGTGCCGGTGGGTCCCGGCCCCTCGTCGGTCACCTCGGGGACCGGCCGCCCACCTATGACGCCGAGCCCGCCGCCCTGCCCGCCGCCACCTCGGAGAATCTGGACGCCCTGGTCCCGGACACCGTGCTGGACGGCGCCCGGTACGGGACGTACACCCTGCGCGCCGCCTCCGTCCGGGGCGACTCCGCCCGGTTCCGGGGCGAACCGCGGCGCGACGCGCTGCTCACCGCCCGGTTCGGCGCGGCGGAGAGCGCCCTCGTCCTCGTCGCCGTGGCGGGGGGCGCACGGGGCAGCGAGGGGGCGCACCTCGCCGCGGCCGACGCCTGCCGCTGGATCGGGGGCGCCGTCGCCCGCAGCCACGCCCGGCTCTCCGAGGACATAAGGGCGGGCCGCCGGGGCGACCTGAAGGCGGGACTCCACCGGCTCACCGACCGTACGTACGGCAAACTGCGCGCCCGAGCCGCCGAACTGGGCGTGGAACCGGGGGAGTACACCACGAGCCTGCGGTGCCTGCTGCTCTCCGCCGACCCCGACTGCCGCACCCGGGTCTTCTTCGGCGTCGGCAGCGGCGGTCTCTTCCGGCTCCGCGACGGGCTCTGGCAGGACCTGGAGCCGGTGATTCCGGAGCAGCAGTCCTCCTCCGGAGGCGGTGGCGGCGCGGGCGAGGAGAGCCCGGACGGCGACCGGCTGACCATGGACCTCCAGATCACCACGCCCCCGTCCCCGTACGGCGAAGGCCCGCCCCCGCCGCCCGCCGAGCTGTTCCGCTTCCGGGCCTCCGTGGCCCGGCCGGGCGACACACTGCTCCTGTGCAGCAACGGGCTCGCCGAGCCCATGCGCGGCGAACCGGAGCTCCCCGCCGAGCTCGCCGAGCGCTGGGGACCGCCCGGTCCGCCCGGACTGCCCGCCTTCCTCGCCGACACCCAGCTCCGGATCAAGGGGTACGCCGACGACCGCACCTGCGCGGCCGTCTGGGAGGCGTAACCGCGCACGCCATGGGTTGATGGATTCCGGAGGCCGTACGTCCGGCCGACGTTTCGGCCTCCGGAGTCCGGACAACCGACAGTGCACGGAGCACGGGCAAGGGAAGGGCGCGCACCCATGGCCAAGCAGAACGTGGCGGAGCAGTTCGTCGACATCCTCACCAGGGCGGGCGTCAAGCGTCTGTACGGTGTCGTCGGCGACAGCCTGAACCCCGTCGTGGACGCCATCCGGCGTAACCCGTCCATCGACTGGATCCACGTCCGGCACGAGGAGACCGCCGCGTTCGCCGCCGGGGCCGAGGCCCAGATCACCGGGTCCCTGGCGGCCTGCGCGGGCTCCTGCGGGCCGGGCAACCTGCACCTGATCAACGGCCTGTACGACGCGCACCGCTCGATGGCCCCGGTCCTCGCCCTCGCCTCGCACATCCCCTCCGGCGAGATCGGGCTCGGCTACTTCCAGGAGACCCATCCGGAGCTGCTCTTCCAGGAGTGCAGCCACTACAACGAGATGATCTCCAACCCGGAGCAGATGCCGCGCCTCCTCCAGACGGCCATCCAGCACGCCATCGGGCGCGGTGGCGTCAGCGTCGTGACCATGCCGGGCGACATCGCCTCCAAGACCGCACCCGAGAAGACCGTCGAGCACGCCCTCGTCACCTCGCGGCCGACCGTACGCCCCGGGGACGACGAGATCGACAAGCTCTGCCGGATGGTGGACGAGGCCAAGCGGGTGACGCTGTTCTGCGGCAGCGGCACGGCGGGGGCGCACGCCGAGGTGATGGAGTTCGCCGAGAAGGTGAAGTCCCCGGTCGGGCACGCGCTGCGCGGCAAGGAGTGGATCCAGTACGACAACCCGTACGACGTCGGTATGAGCGGCCTGCTCGGCTACGGCGCCGCCTACGAGGCCACCCACGAGTGCGACCTGCTGATCCTGCTCGGCACGGACTTCCCGTACAACGCGTTCCTCCCGGACGATGTGAAGATCGTCCAGGTCGATGTGCGCCCCGAGCGCCTGGGCCGCCGCTCCAAGCTGGACCTCGCGGTCTGGGGTGACGTACGCGAGACGCTGCGCTGTCTGACGCCCCGGGTGAAGCCGAAGAGCGACCGCAAGTTCCTCGACCGGATGCTGAAGAAGCACGCCGACGCGCTGGAGGGTGTCGTCAAGGCGTACACCCGCAAGGTCGAGAAGCACACTCCGATCCACCCCGAGTACGTGGCCTCCGTCCTGGACGACATGGCCGACGAGGACGCGGTGTTCACCGTCGACACCGGGATGAACAACGTGTGGGCCGCCCGCTATCTGACGCCCAACGGCAGGCGGCGGGTGATCGGTTCGTTCAGTCACGGCTCGATGGCCAACGCGCTGCCGCAGGCGATCGGCGCCCAGTTCGTGGACCGGGGGCGGCAGGTCGTGGCGATGTCGGGCGACGGCGGGTTCGCCATGCTGATGGGCGACTTCCTGACCCTGGTCCAGTACGACCTGCCGGTGAAGGTGGTGCTGTTCAACAACTCCTCGCTGGGCATGGTGGAGTTGGAGATGATGGTCGGCGGACTGCCCGCCTACGGCACCACCAACAAGAACCCGGACTTCGCCGCCGTGGCCCGCGCCTGCGGGGCGTACGGGGTGCGGGTCGAGAAGCCCAAGCAGTTGCAGGGCGCGCTGAAGGACGCGTTCAGGCACAAGGGCCCGGCGCTGGTCGATGTGGTGACCGACCCCAACGCGCTCTCCATCCCGCCGAAGATCAAGGCGGACATGGTCACCGGCTTCGCGCTCTCGGCGAGCAAGGTCGTGCTGGACGGCGGGGTGGGCCGGATGTTGCAGATGGCCCGCTCCAACCTCCGTAACGTGCCCCGCCCTTGACTCCAACCTCCTTGACGTGCCCCGGCCTTGAGGCGGTGCGCCCCCGGGCGCTGGCCTGAGCGCCGCTGAAGGCGAGTACGGGACGGCGTCTCCCCGTGCGCCCCCCGCTGCCTCTGCCCGAACTCTTCTCGCCGGACCGACAAGCGTGACCGTGTGCGTACAGGGGCATGCATCCCGTGAGGCCGTTCGACGGACGGCCGGAACAGGGGAGGTCGGATCGCTGTGCGGGCGGGGGACATGGTGAAGCGTCAGAACAGGGTCCAGGCCGTCGAGGGGCGAGGCCCCCGGGGGCGGAGACCGGGCGAGGCGCAGCAGCAGCCGGCCCGGATGCGGCGCAGGGTCGGCCATACGGAGCGGTCGGAGGTGGGTGAAGTCCGGCGCGAACTGCGGGAGTTCCTGCGACATCGCTCCGGCACCGAACAGATCGAGGCGGCGGAGCTGCTGTTGAGCGAGCTGGTGACCAACGCGCTCATCCACACCCGGCACGGGGCCGTGGTCACGGCGACGGCGACGCCCGCGGCGTTACGGGTGGAGGTCCAGGACTTCGAGGCGGACCTGCCCGCGCCGTACGTACCGAACGCCGACGACGGTACGCACGGCCGGGGGCTGATCCTGGTGCGGAGTCTGGCCGACGCCTGGGGGGTCGAGGCGCGGGCCCTGGGCAAGGTGGTCTGGTTCGAGCTGCGCGGCGAAGGCCCCTGACCGAGGCCTCCGCCGCGACGCGTGCGGGTCACCGGCCCGCGCGCTCAGCCGAACTGCTGCTCCAGATCCTTGAGTTTCTGTTCCAGCGAGTCGAGCCGGGGGAGTGTCTGGGTGTCGTCCTCGGCGGTGAGGTCGACCGTCCGTGCGTCACTTCCCGGTTTCGAAGGGCCGAGGCTCTTCGAGCTCGAACCGTCCGCCGACTGGGTCGGGCCGACGGCTTGCAGGGATGGCCGGGGGCGCAGAGGCAGCTGACCCGGCTCTGCTATGGCGGGCTCCACGGCGGGCGGCGCCGTGGAGCCCGACGCCGGGGCGAGGGCCTGGACGTCCACCTGGTGGCCGCCCCGCCCGCGTCCCCAGGCCCGGTTCTGCCGGTTCAGGGCCTTGATGCGGGCCCGGTCCAGCTTCTCCTGGTCGCGTCGGCGGAGCCGGTCCTGCTCCCGCTCCCTGCGGTCCTCCCGCACCTCGTCCACCGCCTCGTCCAGCGTGCGGACGCCCTCCAGGAGCATCAGCGACCAGGCGCCGAAGGTCTCCCGGGGTGCCCGCAGCCAGCGGACGATCCGGATCTGCGGCAACGGACGGGGCACCAGGCCCTGTTCGCGCAGCGCGGCCCGGCGGGTCTGCTTCAGCGCGCGGTCGAAGAGCACCGCGGCCGAGAGGGACATCCCCGCGAAGAAGTGCGGAGCGCCCGCGTGGTCGATGCCGCGCGGGGCGTGCACCCAGTTGAACCAGGCGGCGGCCCCGGCGAACGTCCACACCAGCAGCCGGGAGCCGAGTGCCGCGTCTCCGTGGCTCGCCTCCCGTACGGCCAGCACGGAACAGAACATGGCGGCGCCGTCCAGTCCGAAGGGGACCAGGTACTCCCAGCCCCCGCTGAGGTTCAGGTTCTGCCGGCCGAAGCCGACGAGCCCGTGGAAGGAGAGCGCGGCGGCGACGGCCGCGCAGCAGAACAGCAGGACGTAGGAGGCGGTGGCGTACAGCGCTTCCTTGCGCCGACGCCGTTCCTCGCTGCGTTCCCAGTTGTCGTCGGCCGCGGCCTTGCCGGCAGCACGCTTGCCGCGTGCGACCACCGTCACCGCCGCCATGACTCCCACGAGCAGCACGGCGCCCGGAAGCAGCCAGTCAAGCGATATGTCGGTCAGTCTCATGCGCGGTCCCTTGCGTCACGTAGGGCGTTTCGTGCGCCATCGTGACGGAATTCCCGTCCCGCTCCGCGGGTTTCGGGACAAGAGCACGCCATGGGGGTGGGAGAGGCTATCGATGGGTGGAATCTTCTCGAACGGCCGCGCGGTTCAACCGAGTTGCGTTCGATTCCACGTCATCCGGACGGGCGGTGTGGATGCGGTGCGGATCAGGAAGCGGTGGCGAGCTTCCGCACCCGGTCCGCGTCGCAGGTGCGCGGGCAGGTCACACAGGTGTCCTCGGGGCGCAGGGTGTAGAAGAGGCAGCAGCTCGCCCGGTCCCGGGTCGGCAGCGACTGCCCCTCGGGCCCGGTCAGCTCACGGAAGCCCGCGCTGCCGACGTACGGCTTCGTCGTCCCCGGCAGCAGCAGCTCCAGCTCGGCCATCGCGCGGCGCTCCTCGCCGAGCAGATGGGCGATGTACCAGAGGCCCTCGACGATCTCGTCGGTCGCCATCCCCCACAGCGCCCGCTTTCCGCGCCGCATGCGCGGTCCGAACCCCGCCAGCACCGGCTCCAGGTGCTCGGTGAGGGAGGCCAGCACCTCGGCCCGCAGCGCCGTCTCGTCCGGGACCACCCGCGCGCCGGGCAGGTGAGCGGCCGGGTCGTCCGGCAGGCAGGCGAACTCCCGGACCCGTACGGTCATATGGCCCAGGGCCCGCTGGAAGGCGACGTCCTCGACCGGGACGCGCGGCACCCGGCGGTGCAGGAACCAGGGCACGGTGACCAGCAGACAGGCGGGCCAGGCGTACCGGTGGAGGCCGAAGCTGGCCACCACGTCGGGGCGGGCCTGCTGTCCGTAGTCCCGCAGCACCTGGGCGTTGTCCCAGGCCAGGAAGGTGTCCACGGCCGGGCCGCCCGCGGCCAGCTCGGCGGCCCCGACCCAGCCCGCGCCGGACGGGGCGCTCGCGCCCGCGCCGAGCACCTCGGCGCGCAGCCCGGGGAAGACCTCGGTCAGGCGGGCGTACGCGGCCGTCACGGGGGACGTCGCGGCGCTCGTGAGCAGCGGAGTGAGGGTCATGCAGGGACCACCGAATCGGGATCGTTTGCAGGTAAGGCTTACCTTACCCGACGCGATCGATGTTTGAACTGCAGCCTCCTCCCTCTATCGTGCACGGGGGGCCGGGCACGCGCGAGCCGGCCCGCACGGATGGCCGAGGAGGACCGGGTGGTGGAGCAGAGCGCGCGTGAGGGCGTATGGCCGTCGTACGCGCCCGGCGCGCACTCGGGCACCCCGGTGACCGGCCGGGTGCCCGGACAAGTGCGCGGCGACCGTCCGCGTGACAGCGGCGACCGGCCGCGTGGCATGGGGGCGGCACGGGGTGAGCACACCCACAGCGAGCCGCCCGTCCCGCGTGTGGTCCGTCACTCCGTGCGGGGCCAGATCCTGGAGGCCCTGCGCGCCGCCCTCGTCGACGGTGAGCTGATTCCCGGCCAGGTCTACTCCGCCCCGGCGCTCGGCGCCCGCTTCGGGGTCTCCGCCACCCCGGTGCGCGAGGCGATGCAGCAGCTGGCCGTCGAGGGGGCCGTGGAGGTCGTGCCGAACCGCGGCTTCCGGGTCAGCGAGCGCGGGCCCCGCGAGCTGGCGGAGCTGGCCGAGGTACGTGCCCTGATCGAGGTGCCGGTGATGCTGCGGCTGGCCCGCACCGTTCCGGCGGAGCGGTGGGGGGCGCTGCGGCCGCTGGCCGACGCCACGGTCGCGGCGGCGGCGGTCGGGGACCGGGCGAGCTACGCCGAGTGCGACCGGGCCTTCCACCGCGCGGTCCTCGCGCTGGGCGGCAACGACCAGCTCGTGGCCGTCGCGGACGAGCTGCACCGCCGCTCGCAGTGGCCGCTGGTCGCCGGCCCCGCCACCCGCCGGGCCGACCTGCTGGCGGACGCCGCCGAACACACCGCACTCCTGGACGCCCTGATCGCCCAGGACCTGGCCGTCGTCCAGGCCCTCGTACGGGAGCACTTCACGGGCGCGGACGGCTGACGGGGGTGCGCGGGCGCGCGCGTACGTCCTGCACTGCGTACGTCCTGCACTGCGTACGTTCACGGCTGACCGCTCCGGCGTGCGCCCCGGCGGACGAGGCGCACGCCCTGCGCGGCGGCCCTCAGCTCGCCGCCGCGTCCCGGGGCCCCGGGACCCCGATGTGCGGCGCCAGCCACGTCGGCACCCCGCCCAGCAGCCGGAACAGCCGCCCCGCCTCCGCACGCAGCCGGGCCGCCTCCGGCTCGGGCTCCGCCTCCGCGAGGGAGATCAGCGCCGGGGCCGTACCGACCAGGTAGCCCAGCTCCTCCCGGATGCGCAGCGACTCCGAGAAGCCGTGCCGGGCCTCGGCCAGCTCCCCCTCGCGCAGTGCGAGGGCGGCGAGGTGGCGCCAGGTGAAGGAGAGCAGCAGCTCGTCGCCCTGCGCGGCCGCCCCGGCGTGCGCCCGGCGGTAGGCGGCGCGGGCGGACTGCGGGGAGTCCGCGATGTTCTGCGCGATCAGCCCGCGCCGGAAGTCCAGCAGCGGCCGCCCCGGTGCGGCGGGGGCCAGCAGCGCCGCCGCCCGGCTCAGCGCGACGCTCGCCTCGTCGGCCCGGTCCCGTACGCCCAGCAGGGTCGAGGCATAGGCGAGATGGCCGCGCTCGCAGGCGGCCCCGCCGCGCTCGTCGTCGGTGCGGGCCAGCGCCTCCGCGCTCCGCAGCGCGTCCTCGGCGTCGGTCCAGCCCTCGCCGGTGTAGAGACACCGCTCGGTCAGCAGGGCGGTGCGCTGGAGCGCCGCCGCCGGGTCGCTCGCCGCGTGCGGCTCCAGCAGGGCGGCCGCGTCCGTCCAGCAGGCGCGGGACCGCAGCCGCCATACCGCTGTCTGGAGCGGCGGATCGTCATCTGCTGTCGTTCCGGAACCAGACATGGCGGTATCCGCCACATTGCCCTCCCCGAGCGCGCCATTGTGCTGTTGAGTACCGCCGAATCTCAGCACGGATTGGCACGCCGGGCCAAGGGGTCCGACCGATGTCAGGTGAAGGAATTCACAAACGGTGGGAGCTCACCGGCGCTCGGCGGGGCGCACGGGTCAGCTCATGCGCAGGGCGAGGAAGAAGTCGAGCTTGTCCTCAAGACGCGAAAGGTCACGGCCCGTCAACTGCTCGATCCGGCCGACGCGGTAGCGCAGTGTGTTGACGTGGAGGTGCAGCCGGGCCGCGCAGCGCGTCCAGGAGCCGTCGCAGTCCAGGAAGGCTTCCAGGGTCTCGATCAGCTCCGCCCGGTGGCGCCGGTCGTAGTCGCGCAGCGGGTCCAGCAGCCGGGCGGTGAAGGCGCGGCGGACGTCGTCGGGGACGAACGGCAGGAGCAGCACGTGCGAGGCCAGCTCGTGGTGGCCCGCCGCGCAGACCCGGCCCGGCCGGGCCGCCGCCACCCGGCGGGCGTGCCGGGCCTCCTCCAGCGCGCCGCGCAGCCCCTCGGCCGAATGCACGGCCGCGCTGACACCCAGTGTCAGCCGCCCGTCGTCGGCCAGCCCCGCCGAGAGCGGTTCGCGTACGGCGGCGAGCAGCGCGTCGGCGTGCAGCGCGGGGTCCTGCGCCGCGGGTGCCGCCCCGGCCCCCGCGGCTTCCCCGGCCTCCGGCGCGGCGGGGGCGGCGGGAGCGCCAGTGGTGCCCGCGGTGTCAGTGGGGCCGCCTACCGTCTCATGGAGGGGGGCGGGCACGGCCGGCAGCGGTACGAGGGCGATGGCCTCCTCGCCCGTGTGGGCGACGGCGATCCGGTCGGCGGAGTCGGGGCCGCTGACCGCCGGGTCGACAAGGATCTCCTCCAGCAGCGCCTGCGCCACCGGCCCGCCCGCGATGTCGCCCGGGACGCCCGCCGGGCCGGACAGGTTCGTGGCGGTCCAGTCGACCCGGGCCACCACGACCTGCCACTGCGGGGCCACGCCCAGGCCCGGCAGCAGGACGGGGGCGGCGACCCGGAGCCGGGCGGCGATCTCGGCCGGGGCGGCGCCCGCCTGGACCAGCTCCAGGACCTCCTGGGCGAGCCGTCGGCGTACCGTACGGGCCGCGTCACGGCGGTCCCGCTCCACCGCGATCAGCTGCGTGACGCCCTGGAGCAGGTCGAGCCGGGCGGCGGGCCAGTCCGAGGCGTCCGCCTCCACGGCGAGCAGCCAGTCGGAGAGCACCGACTCCCGGACGTCCCGGGCGGCCGGGACCGCGCCCCGGCCGGTGTTCCGGATCGGGAAGAGCGAGTACGTCGTACCGGCGACCGCCGCCCGGTGCGGACCCCGGCGCCCGGTGCGGGTGGCTGCCAGGTGGTGCCCGGCCAGCGTGGCGCCCAGCGGCCCGGGCAGCGGGGCGCCCGCCCCCGCGATCTGGCGGCCGGTCGGGGAGAGGACCCAGGCCCGCAGGTCCAGGTCGGAGGTGAGGAGGTCCAGGACCACCTCGGGGCCGCCGCCCGCCGGGCCCGAGGTCATCAGCCGGCGGTGCCGGTCCACCACGGCGGCCAGATCGCCCGCCCGCTCGCCGGAGACCTGACGCACCACGTGCTCGGTGATCGTCGCGAACGCCACGGTCTCGTGCACCGCGAAGAGCGGGAGGCGGTGCTGGGAGCACGCCTCGACCAGATCGGCGGGGATGTCCCCGAGCTCCGCCTCGCCCGCCGCGAGCCCGGCCACCCCGGCGCCCGCCAGGATCCGGACGAACGGCTCGGAGTCGCTCGCGTCCCGGCGCCAGGCCAGCCCCGTCAGCACCAGCTCGCCGCCGGAGAGGTAGCGGCTGGGGTCGCGCAGGTCGGTCGTCATGACACCCCGGACCGTGCGGTCCAGCTCGTCGTCGCCGCCGAGCAGCCGCAGGCCCAGCGCGTCGGTCTCCAGCAGTGCGCGGAGCCGCATCTCGTCGCCGCCGATCTTTGTCCGTAGGGGAGGGGGAAAGTGGGTGAAGGGGTACGTGGGGTGGGGGACCACGGGGGTGAACGGGTACCTGTTAATTGCGGCGAGGTTACTGTTCCCCGCCATTCGTTCGAATCTACAAGACGAGGACGGAGACCAGCCAACTCCTTCAGTGTTTCGGTGACTGCACCCACCGCTCCCTGGCTTGTGTACTGGGCCACACACCACGTGAACACCACATGAACGAGCCACACGAGCCAGTCGAGGGCAGGCCGTCCCCAGCCCCGGTGAACGACCGATTGAGAAGAAGAGAGCCACTCATGGACTTCCTTCGCCCCGCCAGCTGGGAGGAGGCGCTCGCCGCCAAGGCCGAGCACCCCACGGCTGTGCCCATCGCGGGCGGCACGGATGTGATGGTCGAGATCAACTTCGACCACCGGCGGCCCGAATACCTTTTGGACCTGAACCGCATCGGTGAGCTGTCCGAGTGGGAGGTGGGCCAGGAGAGCGTACGGCTCGGCGCCTCCGTGCCGTACAGCGCCATCATGGAGCACCTGCGCACCGAGCTGCCCGGTCTGGCGCTCGCCTCGCACACCGTCGCCTCGCCCCAGATCCGCAACCGCGGCGGGGTCGGGGGCAACCTCGGCACCGCGTCGCCCGCCGGTGACGCCCACCCGGCGCTGCTCGCCGCGGGGGCCGAGGTGGAGGCCGAATCCGTACGCGGAACACGGCTGATTCCCATCGACGCTTTCTACACAGGCGTCAAGCGCAACGCCCTGGCCCCGGACGAGCTGATCCGCGCCGTGCACATCAGGAAGGCCGACGGGCCCCAGCAGTACTCCAAGGTCGGCACCCGCAACGCGATGGTCATCGCCGTCTGCGCCTTCGGCCTCGCCCTGCACCCCGAGACCCGTACGGTCCGCACCGGCATCGGCTCCGCCGCCCCCACGCCCATCCGGGCCAAGGAGGCCGAGGAGTTCCTGAACGCCGCGCTGGAGGAGGGCGGGTTCTGGGAGAGCGGCAGGATCATCACCCCCGCGATCGCCAAGCAGTTCGCCGCGCTCGCCTCGGGCGCCTGCAACCCGATCGACGACGTACGGGGCACGGCGAAGTACCGCAGGCACGCGGTCGGCATCATGGCCCGCCGCACGCTCGGCTGGACCTGGGAGCAGTACCGCGGCGCGGGCCGCACGCTGGAAGGAGCTGCGTAACCATGCGAGTCAATTTCACGGTCAACGGCCGTCCGCAGGAAGCCGACGACGTGTGGGAGGGCGAGTCCCTTCTTTACGTGCTGCGTGAGCGTATGGGGCTGCCCGGTTCCAAGAACGCCTGCGAACAGGGCGAGTGCGGGTCCTGCACGGTCCGCCTGGACGGCGTCCCGGTCTGTGCCTGCCTGGTCGCCGCCGGGCAGGTCCAGGACCGCGAGGTCGTCACCGTCGAGGGCCTGGCCGACTACGCCAAGCACCGCACCGACGCCCACCCCGGCAGCGGCTGTGCCACCGGCTCCTGCGGCACCACCCTGGACGCGGCCAAGCGCTGGCAGTCCAAGCCCACCGACGGCCAGACCGGCGAGGCCGTCGAGCTCTCCCCGATCCAGCAGGCCTTCATCGACGCCGGGGCCGTCCAGTGCGGCTTCTGCACCCCCGGCCTGCTGGTCGCGGCCGACGAGCTGCTGGAGAACAGCCCCTCCCCGTCCGACCAGGACATCCGCGAGGCGCTCTCCGGCAACCTGTGCCGCTGCACGGGGTACGAGAAGATCCTCGACGCGGTCCGCCTCGCGGCCGCCCGCCAGGAAGAGGCGGTCCAGTCATGACGACGCACCCCGAAGCCACGGCCCGCCCCGGAACCACCGCACCCAGGGCCCAGACCGTACCGGCCGGAACCCCCACCAAGATCACCCAGGGTTCGCCCACCAAGGGCGGCATCGGCGAGTCCACGCTCCGCCCCGACGGCACCCTCAAGGTCACCGGGGAGTTCGCGTACTCCTCCGACATGTGGCACGAGGACATGCTGTGGGGCCAGACGCTGCGCTCCACCGTCGCGCACGCCGAGATCGTCTCCATCGACACCTCCGAGGCCCTGGCCACCTCCGGCGTCTACGCCGTGCTGACCTACGACGACCTCCCGGCCGCCATGAAGAACTACGGCCTGGAGATCCAGGACACCCCGGTCCTCGCCCACGGCAAGGTCCGCCACCACGGCGAGCCGGTCGCCATCGTGGCCGCCGACCACCCGGAGACCGCCCGCCGCGCCGCAGCCAAGATCAGGATCGAGTACCGGGAGCTGCCCCTCATCACCGATGAGGCATCGGCGACCGCCCCCGACGCCGTACTCGTGCACGAGGGCCGCGACGACCACCACATCGGCCATGTCCCGCACCCCAACATCGTGCACCGCCAGCCGATCATCCGGGGCGACGCCGACGAGGCCGCCAAGCGCGCCGATGTCATCGTCAAGGGCGAGTACGTCTTCGGGATGCAGGACCAGGCGTTCCTCGGCCCCGAGTCCGGTCTCGCCGTGCCCTCCGAGGACGGCGGGGTCGAACTGTACGTGGCCACCCAGTGGCTGCACTCGGACCTCGGCCAGATCGCCCCCGTCCTCGGCCTGCCCGAGGACAAGGTCCGTATGACGCTCTCCGGCGTCGGCGGGGCCTTCGGCGGCCGCGAGGACATCTCGATGCAGATCCACGCCTGCCTGCTGGCCCTCCGCACCGGCAAGCCCGTCAAGATCGTCTACAACCGGTTCGAGTCCTTCTTCGGGCACGTCCACCGGCACCCGGCGAAGCTCACCTACGAGCACGGCGCCACCAAGGACGGCAAGCTCACGCACATGAAGTGCCGCATCGTCCTGGACGGCGGCGCCTACGCCTCCGCCTCCCCGGCGGTCGTCGGCAACGCCTCCTCGCTCTCGGTCGGTCCGTACAAGATCGAGGACGTCGACATCGAGGCGGTCGCCCTCTACACCAACAACCCGCCCTGCGGCGCCATGCGCGGCTTCGGCGCGGTCCAGGCCTGCTTCGCCTACGAGGCGCAGATGGACAAGCTGGCCGCGAAGCTCGGCATGGACCCGGTGGAGTTCCGGCAGCTCAACGCCATGGAACAGGGCACCCTGCTGCCCACCGGCCAGCCCTGCGACTCGCCTGCCCCGGTCGCCGAGCTGCTGCGCCGGGTCAAGTCCCGGCCGCTGCCGCCCGAGCAGGAGTGGCTGACGGCGGGCAGCGAAGGCACCTCCGTCGACGTCCGGGCGCTGCCCGGCGGGCTCTCCAACACCACCCACGGCGAAGGCGTCGTACGAGGTGTGGGCTACGCGGTCGGCCTGAAGAACGTCGGCTTCTCCGAGGGCTTCGACGACTACTCCACCGCCCGCGTGCGGATGGAGGTCATCAACGGCGAGCCGGTCGCCACCGTGCACACCGCGATGGCCGAGGTCGGACAGGGCGGCGTCACCGTGCACGCCCAGATCGCCCGTACCGAACTCGGGGTCAACCAGGTCACCATCCACCCCGCCGACACCCGGGTCGGCTCCGCCGGATCGACCTCCGCCTCCCGTCAGACGTACGTCACCGGCGGCGCGGTCAAGAACTCCTGCGAAGCCGTACGGGAGAAGGTCCTGGAGCTCGGCCGCGCCAAGTTCGGCACCTACCACCCGGCCTGGGCCACCGCCGAACTCCTCCTGGAGGGCGGCAAGGTCGTCACCGACGGCGGCGAAGTGCTCGCCGACGTGGCCGATGTGCTGGAGGACGAGGCGATCGACATCGAGCTGGAGTGGCGCCACCGGCCCACCGAGGCGTTCGACCTGCGTACGGGACAGGGCAACGGCCACGTCCAGTACTCCTTCGCCGCGCACCGCGCGGTCGTCGAGGTCGACACCGAGCTCGGCCTGGTCAAGGTCATCGAACTGGCCTGCGCCCAGGACGTCGGCAAGGCGCTCAACCCGCTCTCCGTCCTCGGCCAGATCCAGGGCGGCACCCTCCAGGGCATGGGCGTCGCGGTGATGGAGGAGATCATCGTCGACCCGAAGACCGCGAAGGTGCGCAACCCCTCCTTCACGGACTACCTCCTCCCCACCATCCTCGACACGCCGACCATCCCGGTCGACGTGCTCGAACTCGCCGACGAGCACGCCCCGTACGGGCTGCGCGGCATCGGCGAGGCCCCCACCCTGTCGTCCACCCCGGCCGTCCTCGCGGCGATCCGGAACGCGACCGGTCTTGAGCTCAACAGGACACCGGTACGGCCCGAACACCTCACCGGCACCAGTACCTGAAGGCCTGCCGGGTGACCCGAAGACCTGCCGGGTGATCCCCACCGGTCGTCACCCGGCAGCCTCCGAGCGGTCCCCCCCCCCCCCCGACTCTCCGGGCGGTGCGCTGAGCCGAGAACGTCACACTTTTCCGCATCCCGCACCGCCCGGAGACACCAAGTACCGCACCGCTCGCGGTTCTTCGCCGTACGCCCGCGCACGCCGGCGTACGGCAGCGCCTCACGGATCGACACGTGCCACCGGCACATCCGTATCTGCCTCAACAGTTCGTCCCGGCCGTCCCCGGGTCGTGCAGCCGTCGCAGTCATCCCAAATCCCGCATTCAGGAATCTCCAAGCGGGTGCCCCTGTGAACCTTGGGAGTCAGGCATCATGACCCAGCAGTCAGTGGAACCGAAGACCAGCGCGGAGGCCGCGGGCCCCGGCTCGCGCGTCCCCGCCGGCAGATCATGGCTCGACCGTTACTTCCACATATCCGAACGAGGCTCCACGGTCGCGCGCGAGGTGCGCGGCGGCGTCACGACCTTCATGGCCATGGCGTACATCCTTCTGCTCAACCCGCTGATCCTCGGCGGCAAGGACGTCGACGAGAACCTCCTCAGCCAGTCCGGCCTGATCACCGCGACCGCCTTCGCGGCGGCCGCCACGACCCTCCTCATGGGCTTCGTCGGCAAGGTGCCCCTGGCGCTCGCCGCCGGACTCAGCGTCTCCGGTGTGCTCGCCTCGCAGGTCGCGCCCAACATGACCTGGCCGCAGGCCATGGGCATGTGTGTGATCTACGGTGTGGTGATCTGTCTCCTGGTGGTCACCGGCCTCCGCGAGATGATCATGAACGCGATCCCGCTCGCGCTCAAACACGGCATCACCATGGGCATCGGGCTCTTCATCGCCCTCATCGGCCTCTACAAGGCCGGATTCGTCCACCAGGGCACGGCGACCCCCGTCTCCCTCGGCCCGGCCGGTGAACTCGCCGGCTGGCCCGTACTGATCTTCTGTGTGACCCTGCTCCTGATCTTCATGCTCCAGGCGCGCAACATCCCCGGCGCGATCCTGATCGGCATCATCGTGGGCACGCTGGTGGCCATGGTCATCAACGCCATCGTCGACATCGACTCCAAGGCGTGGAGCAGCGGCCCGCCCGCCCTGGAGGGCAGCGCGGTCTCCGCCCCCGACTTCTCGCTCTTCGGCAACGTCGAGTTCGGCGGCTGGGGCGATGTCGGTGTGATCACCGTCAGCATGATCGTCTTCACCCTGGTGCTGGCCGGTTTCTTCGACGCGATGGCCACCATCATCGGCGTCGGCACCGAGGCCAAGCTCGCCGACGAGAAGGGCCGCATGCCGGGCCTGTCCAAGGCGCTGTTCGTCGACGGCGCCGGCGGTGTCATCGGCGGTGTCGCCTCGGGCTCCGGCCAGACGGTCTTCGTGGAGTCGGCCACCGGCGTCGGCGAGGGGGCCCGGACCGGGCTCGCCTCCGTCGTCACCGGCCTCTTCTTCGCGGCCTGCCTCTTCTTCACCCCGCTCACCGCGATCGTGCCGACCGAGGTGGCCTCCGCCGCCCTCGTCGTCATCGGCGCGATGATGATGCAGAACGCCCGGCACGTGGACTGGAGCGACCGTTCCGTCGCCATCCCGGTCTTCCTGACCGTGGTCCTGATGCCCTTCACGTACACCATCACCACCGGTGTCGCCGCGGGTGTCATCGCGTACTCCGCCATCAAGCTCGCCCAGGGCCGGGCCCGCGAGGTCGGGGCCTTCATGTGGGGGCTGACGGTGATCTTCATCGTCTTCTTCGCCCTCAACCCGATCGAGAGCTGGCTCGGCGTCCACTGAGGCGCGCCGCCCATTCCCGCCTCCCCTTGCCGCCCATCCCCACTTTCCCTTTGAGGAGACACGCCATGCTGGACATCGCCGAAGAGCTCGACCGGTGGGTCTCGCAGGGACGCGAGTTCGCCGTCGCCACCGTGGTGGCGGTCGGCGGCAGCGCGCCCCGGCAGCCGGGTGCCGCCCTCGCCGTCGACCGCGAAGGAACGGCCATCGGCTCGGTCTCCGGCGGATGTGTGGAGGGCGCGGTGTACGAG
This sequence comes from Streptomyces sp. NPDC059452, assembly GCF_042750035.1. NCBI lineage: Bacteria > Bacillati > Actinomycetota > Actinomycetes > Kitasatosporales > Streptomycetaceae > Streptomyces > Streptomyces sp. NPDC059452. Next base: position 125,648 of record NZ_JBHYVE010000005.1, on the reverse strand, counting down.
CTGTGCCAACAGGCCCTGGAGGACGGGAAGTCCGTCCGCGAGCGCTTCGGCTACAGCGACGAGGACGCCTTCGCGGTCGGCCTGACCTGCGGAGGCGTCATCGACATCCTGGTCACCCCGGTACGGGCGGACGACCCCGCCCGCCCGGTGTTCGCCGCAGCGCTCGCGGCCGCCGCGGAGGGGGCGGCGGCCGCCCTGGCCCGCGTCACGGAGGGCCCCGAGGAACTGCTCGGACTCCCGCTGCTGGTCCGGCCCGACGGGAGTTACGAGGGCGGGCTCGGCGGCCACCCGGCGCTGGACCGGACCGCCGCCGCCGAGACCCGCGCGCTGCTGGACGCGGGCCGGACCGGTCCGCTCGCCATCGGTGAGCAGGGCTCCCGCTGCGGCCGGCCGATCCAGCTCCTGGTCGAGTCCAGCGTCCCGCCGCCCCGCATGATCGTCTTCGGCGCCATCGACTTCGCCGCCGCGCTCGTCCGGGCCGGGAAGTTCCTCGGCTACCGGGTCACCGTCTGCGACGCCCGGCCGGTCTTCGCCACCGCCGCCCGCTTCCCCGAGGCCGACGAGATCGTCGTCGACTGGCCCCACCGCTATCTGGAGGGCACCGAAACCGACGCCCGTACGGTGCTCTGCGTCCTCACCCACGACGCCAAGTTCGACATCCCGCTGCTGGAGGCCGCCCTGCGTCTCCCGGTCGCCTACGTCGGCGCGATGGGCTCGCGCCGCACCCACCTGGAGCGCGACGACCGGCTGCGCGAGGCCGGTCTCACCGACCGCGAACTGGCCCTGCTGCACTCGCCGATCGGCCTCGACCTCGGAGCCCGTACGCCGGAGGAGACGGCCCTGTCCATCGCCGCCGAGATCGTCGCGGTCCGGCGCGGCGGCAGCGGCGTACCGCTCACCGGGGCGCACACCCCCATCCACCACGACAGCAGCGGCCAGCCGCTCGCGTCGGTGGCCTGAGACGCCTGCTCCGGGCCGGGGCCCTTCCGGCGGCGGGTGGGGCCCGCCCTCGTCAGCCCCCGGCGGGAAAGCCACCCGGAACGACGGCGGGAACGTCACCCGGAAGAGCGGCCGACGCCCGCCCGAACCGGGCCAGCAGATGCCACACCTTCTTCAGGTCCTGCTCCGCATGGCGTCCGGCGCGCGCCGCGTCACCGATGATCCGGGCGTCCAGGTAACCGTCGACGGCGAGGGCCGCTCCGAGCCCGACGTACGCGGCACCCCGGTAGCCGGGACGGCGGCGCAGCTCCGCCACGCCGAGCCGGAACCCTCCGTGCCACTCCACCGGACACGGCAGCCGACGGGCCGCGGTCTCCACCGCCGTCCCCCGGTAAGCCGGATCGAGCACCAGCGCCTCCACGTCCCTCTCCAGCCGGACGGGGGCGTGGAGCTGCGCCTCGATGTAGTCGTCCAGGGCGTCACGGCGGTCCGCCGCCGCCAGCTCGACGAGCCCCGACATCCGGGCCGCCACCCCGAAGCGCACCGGCTCCGTGGCGCTGTCCGGATAGCAGAACGTGGCCGAGGCGAGCACGTCGGCCGTCAGCCGGAAGTGCGCGGACCCGAACCGGGGCGCCGCGCCGAAGGGGGCGCGCCGGACGTCCAGCGCCCCGTAGACGGGCCGCTCGCCCGGTTCGGCCCGGTCGTAAGCGCCGCCGAACATCCGGCTCTCCCACCGCCACCGGTCACCGCCGGGGTGCGCGGTGAGCCCGCCGTTGCTGGTGCCGGTGACGAACTGGGAGACGTACACACCGTCCTCGCCCAGCCGTTCGAGGACCGGCCGCCCCGCCACCGTACGGTCGGGATGGAAGTTCAGCGTCACGCGCAGCCCGGCGTCCAGCGGGGCGCCCGAGGACAGTGAGGCGACATGCTCCAGCGCCCGTCTGCGGGCCGGACCGGGTGGGTGGTCGGCGTTCATCGCGTCAGTCTGCCCGGACGCTGCCCGGGGGTGCACGTGAATACCGGGGCCGACGGGTGCGGTTGGATGAGCATATGAGCGTTCACGACGTTGCCCGCCGGCTGCCGGGCATATCCCCCCTCAACGACCTCTGCCGCTCCCTGGCGATGCTGGATGCGATCCTCTGCCCCGAATGGGACGAGCGCTGGCACAGCTTCGACGCGCACTGGTCGCCCACGGAGACGATGGCCTCGATGCGGGACGGGTCGGGCGGCGAGTACTCCGTGGTCTTCTCCGCCGCCGGGGCGTACGCCCGCGGCTTCGACCACGAGTCGCCCATGAGCCCGTACGTGGACGACGCCCCCTGGCCCGGTGTGCTGGACGAGGTCCCGGCGGTCTTCCGCGCCTACGTGGACGAGCCCGCGTTCACCGACGAGTCCGGCGTGCCGGTGGTGACCGCCTGCCTCTGGCGCGAGACCGCCGACGACCGCTGGCGGGCGGGGAACATCGAGTTCCCGGAGGACGGCGAGGACTCCGACGGTGCGGACTGGCTCTTCCAACTGCTCGTCACGGGCACCCCGGAGTCCTACCAGGAGTGGGCGGAGGAGTACTTCGAGGTCCCGGTCGACCTCGAAGCCGTACGCCATGTCCACGCACTGCGCCCGCTGACGGACGAGGTCGTCGCCGCGCTGAACCCGGAGCGGGTGATGGCGGAGCTGGCCGAGGACATCAAGGAGATCGGGTACCCGGTCGGCAGCGCCCCGGAGTGACCCGGGGGCCGGTGACGGTGCCGGTGCCGGTGCCGGTGCGTGGGGGCCTGCCCCCGGTCGCACCGGCACACGGTCAGGTCCTCCTCGCTCAGCGCCCCGCCTGGAGCGCCCCCCACGTGGCCGGGCCCACCTTGCCGTCGACGCTCAGGCCGCGGCTGGACTGGTAGTTGCGGACCGCCGTCTCCGTCGTCGGGCCGAAGCTGCCGTCGGCGCCCACCGTGGTGCCGAGCGCCGCCGTCAGGGAGCGCTGGAGGCGCTTCACCGCGTCGCCGGAGCTGCCGCGTGCGAGGGCGGGGGTCGTGCCGGCCGAGAGCAGGGCCGTCCAGGTCTTCGGGCCGACCGCGCCGTCGGCGGTGAGGCCCCGGGCCCGCTGGAACGCCTGGGTGGCGCTCTTGGTGGCCGGGCCGAAGATGCCGTCGGCGGTGCCCGCCGCGTACCCCTGGGCGTTGAGCAGGAGCTGCACCGCCTTCACCTGCGGGCCCGAGGAACCCGACTGCTGGAGGGCGTACGAGGGGAAGGTCAGGCTGTCGCCCGGGGTGCCGGAGCCGCCCCCGACCAGCTGCATGTAGTAGTTCCAGTCCCAGTGCACCCCGGGGTCGGTGTGGTCGTTGCCCGGGACCTCGCTGTGCCCGACGATGTGCGTCCGGTTCTTCGGGATGTTGTAGCGCGCGCTGAGGTGGGCGGTCAGCGCGGCGGAGGAGCGGTACATCGCGTCGGTGAACCAGGCCGGGTTGTTGACGTACCCCTCGTGCTCCAGGCCGATGGACGAGGCGTTGGCGCTGCGGGCGTGCCAGGCGGTGTTGGAGTCGCGGACCGTCTGGGTGATCTCACCGTCCGAGGACCGGATCACGTAGTGGGCGCTGACCTGGGACGCGGGGTTCTGGAACCAGCTGATGGCACCGGCGTACGAGCCCTGTGTGACATGGACGACCACCTTGTTGATGGTCGCGGTCCGGCCGGTGGCGTAGTTCTGGGAGGAGGCGGGGACCCAGCGCGCCGAGGGGTAGTCGGGGCTCTGCGCGGAGACCCCGGCCGCGGGGACCTCGTCCTTGTCCGGGGCGACCGGGCGGGAGGGCACCCGTACCTGCTCGCCGCCGGGCGCCGTCGCGTTCAGCCCCTCGGCGAGGAACGTGAACACCGTGTCCGCGTAGAGCGCGGCGGCCGGTCCCTCGGTCTCGCTGTACCGGGCGACCGCCGGGTACCAGGCGTTCACATCGCGCCGCTCCGCGCGGTCCAGGCCGAGGCGGTCGGCGTGGTCGCGCAGGACGGCGGCGCCGCCGAGGATGTTCGCCGCGGTGTTCCGGCGCAGCCGGTCGGCCGGCTCGCCGGTCAGCGCGGCGGCCTTCTCCAGGGAGCGGTTCTCGGGGTTGCTGGCCAGGTGCATCACGCCGTAGCCGTTCGCCTGGCTGGGCAGCCCCGCGTGGCCGTCGAACCGGCTCTCGCCGTAGCCGACGGCGGCCAGCAGATCGCGCGGTACGCCGTACTCCTGCGCGGCCCGGTCAAAGGCGCGGTTCAGCGGATCGGCGGCGGCCGGGGCCGGGGCGGCGGCGGCCGGGTGGCCGGTGGCGACGAGGGCCGTGACCGTGAGCGCGGCCAGGATGGAGGCGCGGGCCCGGGTGCGGGCGACGGGGCTTGGGGGCATGGGTGCTCCTGCTCTGTGGGGACCTGTGGGGACCTGCGGGGAATCCGCGGGAGGGGGACGGGAGGGGAGAGCCCTCGGCCCGGGTGAAGACCGAGGGCTGCGAGCGCATTCAGGCTAACGAGGTGAGAAGGGCATGACAATGAACGCCGGATGGCGGCGTGTCGGTCAATTGGTGTGTGCAGTAAGGGAGTTGACGGGCAATTAGGGCCTGTCGGGTGACGGGGCGTATCACCCGACAGGGTGGGCGATGGGCCGATCGGCCCCGCCCTCGCCGTCAGTGGTCGGGGCGATGGGCCCCGCCTCTCGCTACCAGCGGTTCCGGTGGATGACGTCCGCCACCGGGCGGCGCCGCACCGGCCCGAAGTTGCCCTGGGGCCACCCCACCGGAATGGCGGCGAACGTCGCCATGTCCTCCGGGATGCCGAGCTCCTGCTTCCATTCCTGCTCCAGGAACAGGTGCCAGATGGTGATGTTCGCCGCCAGCCCGAGCCCCCGTGCGGCGAGCAGCAGGTTCTGGACGCCCGGGTAGACGCAGGAGCCCTCCGCCAGCGCCTGGAACCGCGCCTGCGAGGTCATCATCCGCTCGGTCGCGGCCGGGCCGAGCGCCTGCGCGGAGGCGATCAGGCCCTCCTCGTCCAGGCGCGGCTCCGGGAAGCGGTAGCACGGCACGATCAGCGCCGGGGTGTCGGCGAAGTGGTCGCGCTGGTACTCGATCGCGGCCACCATCCGGCCGTACGCCGCCTCGTCCATGCCCTTCGGCGCGTACTTCCCGGTGGTCGCCAGGTAGGAGTCCACGCACCGCTTCCACAGCGGGGCGAGCCGCGCCATCACCTCACGGTCGGTCACCACGACGTACTCGTAACACTGCATGTTGCCGCCGCTGGGTCCCCAGACGGCGGCCTGTATGAGCTGGTCGATCGTCTCGTCCGGCACGGCGTCCGGCTTGAGGCGGCGCATGGCGCGCATGGTGGACATGGTGTCGAAGAGAGCGGGGCCGCCGGGGGCGGACGGGTCGGCCTGAACCGTTTCGATGGTCATGATCACGGAGTTTACGGACCGGATCACCGCGCCATAAGGGGTGGTGACGGACCGTCCGTCATATGCCGGAGGCGCCTTCCTCTCACACGCCGCGCCAGAGGTTGGCGAAGGCCGAGTTCTCGACGGTCCGCCTCTGCCGTACGGCCTCCAGTTCCATCACGGCATCGTGGACGGCGGCCACCACGGTGGTCACGGCGTCGTCGTCGAGGCCGGGGTCCTCGTCGGAATCGGAAGGTTCGCCGTCGCCCATGCCCACGACCGAGGCGAGGGCGGTCAGAACGGGTTCCTTCTCCTCCCAGCGGGAGGCGGCCCCGCGCCGGGCGGGCGTATCGACCGGCTCCACGTGCTTCGAGCCGAGGGACAGGCGGCCGCTCCGCTTCCGGATCAGCTCACCGTCCTGCTCCAACGCGTCCTGGTAGGCGGCCGCGAGGTCCCGGCCCCGGCGCCACAGCCAGTCCTCGATCCGCTCATGGGGCGGCTGCCGGGTGAGCAGCGCCGCGGCCTCGCCGAGGATCCGGTCCTCGGAGGCCGCCGGCCCGCCCGGCACGATGCGGTCGTCGTCCACGGTGACGGCGCCCGCGCCGATGAGATCGATCAGCTCGGCTCCCGCGAGCGCGAGCGACAGGTCGCCCTGCCCCACGGCGGGCTCCGACCGCTGGTCCATGGAGATGATGAACAGGTCTCTCGCCGTGCTCATGAACGGCTCCTCTCGTACAGCACATCGGCTACAGCACACCAGTCACAACACATTGGCCACAACACATCGGTCACAGCGCACATCGGTCACGACGCATCAGCCAGAACACATCGGTCACAGGGCACATTGGTCACGACACATCAGCCACAACGCATCGGTAAAGACGCTTTCCCGGTCGTCGCTCAGCGCCGGGTCAGCCGGACCACCGGGATATCGCGTTCCGTGCCCGCCTGGTACTGCGCATAGCGCGGGAACAGCTCCACCAGGCCCGGCCAGACCCGGGCCTTCTCCTCGGCCGGGAGCGTCGCCGCGACGGCCGGGAAGCGCTCGGTCTCCACCCGGAGCTCGACCTCCGGGTCGGCCTGCAGATTCAGGTACCAGAGCGGCGGCCGGTCCGAGCCGCCGTTGGAGGCCACGATCAGGTAGTCCTCGCCGTCCCGGCCGTACATCAGCACCGTGCGCCGTACGGTCCCGCTGCGCCGCCCCACGTAGTCCAGCAGCAGACAGGGGACCCCGAGCTGGGTCGTGCCCTTCGTGCCGCCCGACGACTCGTACAGCTCCGCCTGCCGGGCCACCCAGTCGGTGGGGCTGACCTCGACCTCCGCCGCGCCGTCCGCTTCCGCCGCCATGGGCCTCTCCATTCTCCTCGTACGGTCCCGTCCGGTCCATCCTGCACCCCGTACGGCCGCACCGGGGGATTCGTACACCTGGACAGCCCTCCCACCGCACGGGGGAACGCAGGCCGGGAACCCCTCCGTGAAGGCGTATAAAGGGTCCTTCCGGAGCAGCCGGCGTCCCCCGATGGCCCCATCCCACCTCACCCCCAACGCGCGGCCGGCGTCACCGCGTCACTGAGCCCAGGAGCGCCAATGAGCACCTCGGAAGAGATCAGCGCCCTGCTGGTAGCGAAGTTCGGAACCGACCCCGAGGCGCTGCGCCCCGACGTTCCGCTGCACCGGCTGCGGCTGGACTCCCTCGCCCTGGAGGAGCTGCGGCTGCTCATCGAGGACCGGCTGGACGTCGACCTGGAGGATGTCGCGCTCACCTCGCGCGACACCCTCGGGCGGCTGATCGAGGTCGTCCACGTCAAGGCCACCGCATGAGCGCCCCGGCAGCCCCCGCGACCGGGGCCTACCGCCGTACCCCGCTCGCCCCGTTCGCCGCCGCCGTCACCGGGGTCGGCCTGGTCACCGCGGCCGGTACGGGCGTACGGGCCGCCTGGCACGGTGTCACCGAAGGGCTCGCCCCCTCCGTCGGCCCCCGGCCCGAACTCGACGGTCTGCCCTGCGACTTCTTCTACTCCGTCACCGACTGCGACCCGCGCGAGGTGCTCGGGGTGGCCACCCAGCGGCTGATGGACCGTTTCGCCCAGCTCGCCGTCATCGCCGCCCGTGAGGCCGTCGCGGACGCCGGGCTCGACCCGGCGGTCTGGGACAGCGGCCGGGTCGGCATCGTCATCGGCTCGGCCCACGGCGGGCTTCCCTTCTACGACGAGCAGCACGCCGTCCTCGCCGGGCGCGGCGCCCGCCGGGTCTCCCCGAAGCTCGCCCCCCTCAGCGTCGTCAACGGCGCGGCCAGCAGCGTCAGTCTGGACCTCGGTGTGCGGGGCCCCAGCCAGGCCGTCTCGACCGCCTGCTCCTCCGGCACCGTCGCCATCGGCACCGCCCACCAGATGCTCCGCTCCGGAGCCTGCGACATCGTCATCGCGGGCGGCGCCGAATCCACCTGCACCCGGCTCCTGATCGCCAGCGCGTGCAGCCTCAAGGCCGTCTCCACCCGCCGCGAGGACCCCGAGGCCGCCTGCCGACCCTTCGACACCCACCGCGACGGCTTCGTCGTCGGCGAGGGCGCGGGCCTCCTCGTCCTGGAGCACCCGGACCACGCCCGGGCCCGGGGCGCCACCGTCCGCGCCCACGTCAGCGGTTACGGAGCCTCCAGCGACGCCCACTCCGCCGTCGCCCCCGACCCCGACGGGCTCGGTATCGAACGCGCCCTGCGCACCGCCCTCGCGGATGCCGGGCTCTCCCCGGCCGACGTCGGACACGTCAACGCGCACGGCACCTCGACGCTCTCCAACGACCTCATCGAGGCGGCCATGCTCCGCCGCGTCCTCGGCGAGAGCCCCCTCGTCACCTCCACCAAGGCGATGACCGGACACACCCTCGGCGCGGCGGGCGGCATCGAGGCCGCGCTGACCGTGCTCGCCCTCCAGCACCAACTGGTCCCGCCCACGGTCAACCTGGACGCCCCCGACCCGCAGATCCCGATGGAGATCGTCGCCAAGGAGGCCCGCGCCGCCTCCTTCGACTGCGCGGTCAAGACCTCGCTCGGCTTCGGCGGCCACAACGCGGCGCTCGTCCTCACCAGGGCCTGAGGGTAAGGGAGTCGATGAACATGCCCGAGGAGATCATCCGGACGCTGTCGGTCGACGGAGTGCGGTACAGCTACCGCGTCCTGCCGCACGCCTCCGGCGGCACCCCCGCCACCGAACCGGCGCTCGTCCTCGGCGGCGCCCTCCAGGGCATGTACGGCTGGCCCCAGATGGACGACCACCTGGGCCCGGCCACCGACGTGGTCACCGCCGACCTGCCCGGTATGGGCTCCGCCGACCCGCTGCCGCCCGGCCCCAGCGCCGACCTGCTGCGCCGGGCCGTCCTCCGGATCGCCGACGACCTGGGCGCCTCCCGGATGAACCTCTTCGGCTTCTCGTACGGCACCGCCATCGCCTTCGGCTTCGCGCAGCGGCACCCCGAGCGGGTGGCGCGGCTCGCGCTCGGTGGCGTACCGGTCCATATCGGCGCGGCGCAGGTGGAGCGGTGGGAGCGGGGCCGGGAGCTGCTGGCGGGCGGGGACCGGGAGGGGTTCGCGGCGCTGGCCGCCGACGCGCTGATGTGCCTGGACCCCGAACGTCCCGTACACCGCAGGGAGTTGGCCCGCCGTTATGTGCGCCGCTCGTTCCTGCACGCGCTCGCCCACTCGCCGCACGCGGCGGACTCGCTCCACCGGGCGCTGGCCGACCGGCCGGACTTCTCCGGCGGGCTGAGCGGTGTTCCCGCGCTGGTCTTCGCCGGGGAGCACGACACGGTGACCGCGCCGGAGCGGCAGCGGGAGTTCGCGGCGACGATCGAGGGCAGCCGCTTCCTGACGATCGACGAGTCCGACCACTGGGTGGTCCTGGAACGGGCCGTCGAAGTGGCGGAGTTGGTGGCTCGGTTCTTCACCGAGGGGGCGCCCGCGAGTGCCCCCGTCAGTCTGCCGCGCCAGGCGGGCGCCCCTGCGGGCCGGAGCTGAGGGAGTCCGGCCCGCAGGGCTCCGGGATCAGCCGGTCTTCACCCGCACCACCTGCGGGTCGTGGTCGCTCGCCTGGTCGGCGAACTCCGCGTTGATGTGCACCACGTCGTAGTCGAAGCGCCGGATCCCCGGGCTCGTCAGGATGTGGTCGAGGGTCTGCGAGTTGCCGTCGAAGACATAGCTGTACCGCTCCGACGCGGGCAGCGTCGTGATCAGCGGCTTGAGCACCTTGCCCTTGGTCAGCGCCGTGAACGTCGGGGAGAACTCGAAGTCGTTGAAGTCCCCGAGCGCCACCACCCGCGCCGACTTGTCCGCCTTCAGCAGCGAGGTGACGAAGGTGTTCACCTCGGCGGCCTGCTGGATCCGCTTCGTCTCCGAGGAGCGGTTCGGCTCCTGGAAGCGGCCGTGCAGCGGCTGGTCACCGCCCTTGGAGCCGAAGTGGTTGCCGATGACGAAGACCGGCTTGCCCCGGAAGGAGTACTCGCCCACCAGCGGCTTGCGGCTGGACTCCCAGGCCGGGCTCGCCGGGTTGATCCGGCCGGGTGAGGCGGAGAGCTCGACGCCCTTGCGCGTCCTGACCGCCTGGACCGGGGTGGTGGCGTCGCCGCCCGGCCGGTCGGTGAAGGAGACCCGCTGGGGGTTGTGGAGGAGGACGTTGCGGATGTTGCCGCCCGGCTCGCCGCCGTCCTTGTTGTTCTCGGGGGCGATGTAGCGCCAGGCGTAACGCGGGCCGCCCTGGGCGACGATCGCGTCCGTGAACCGCTTCAGCGTCGCCTCGGAGCCCACCGTGCCGTCGTTGACCGGCCCGTTGTCGTCCTGGATCTCCTCCAGCGAGACGATGTCGGGGGAGGAGAGGTTCTTCGCGATGCCCTCGGCCAGCCTGTCGAACTTGGCCTGCGGGTCGAGCGCGTCCAGGTTCTCCACGTTGTACGTGGCGACCGCGAGCTCGTCCTTCTTCTGCTTGCGGGTCACCTCGCGCCGCAGTTTCTTGTCGACGTGCGTGCCCAGCTCGGTGGCCTGGAGGTTGTAGCCGCCGTACGAGGCGTAGTCCAGGACGCCGGTCGTGCGGCCCTTCAGCACGTCACCCACGTTCGCCGTGGGGATCGGCTTCGCCGGGTCCAGCGACATCACCTTGAGCCGGCCGGTGTTCTGGTCCGTGTACGAGGCGTAGCGCGTGCCGCCACGCCGGGTCGGGTTCTCCTTCGGCTTGACGGTCACCCAGATCTCGTCGTACGCCGTCGTCGCCCCGGTCACCCGGGTGTCGGCGATCCGGACCCGGACGCCCTCCAGCGACTCGTACAGGTCCAGGGCGTACCGCTTGGGGTCCAGGGTCAGCGCGTCGATCGAACCGCCGCCCGCCGAGGGCACATAACGGCCGGGCACCGAACGGGCGTCGAGGACGACCGGCGCGGGCAGCGCGTTGCCGGAGGAGAGGACGGTGGTGCGGGGCGCGGTGATCTGGGTGACCGACTGGGTGGCGGTGCCCGGGTAGTACTCGGCCACCTTCCCGCTCACCAGGACGGAGTCCCCGACCCGCACGGCCGGTGCGGCGGAGCCGGTGTAGACGAAGAGGCCCTCGCTGGTGCGCGGGTCCTTGTCGGGCGAGGTCTCCTGGATCCAGAAGCCGCGCGAGCCCGTGGCCCGTACGCCGGTGACGACGCCCGGCACCCCGGTGACCGCCGTGCCGTCGAGCGGGGAGACCCGGGTGGTGCCCTGGATGTCGTGGATGCGTACGGGGCCGGGCTCGGTCGGACCGGGCTCCTCCGGCTCCTGGCCGCCGCCCGAGGTCTCGCCCGCCGCGTTGACGGGGGTCGGGGGACCGGCGGAGAAGTCGGCCGCGTTGTCGTCGGTGTCGGCGAGCGAGGCGGCCCGGGAGACGGAGGCGGTGGCCGAGGCGGTGGGGGCCGGGCCGCTGCCCTCCCGTACGACGGCGGAGCCGTAGCCGACCAGGTCCACGATCCGGGGCTCGGCCGCACAGTCCGCCGCCGTCTTGCAGGTGAGCGGGGTGGTGCCGGAGACCAGCGCCACGGTGCCGCTCCCGGCGGCCATCGCGATGGTGCCGGTGGCGTCCGGGGTGGGCAGGGCGACGGTGCCGCCGGTCCCGGCGGCCTGGGCGACGAGGTAGCGGCCGCCGGGGGCGATCGTCCCGGTGAGCGCGGAGACCTGCCACTGCGAACCGGCCGACGGAGCGCCCGGCAGGTACTGCACGGTGAGGCCGCCGACCTCGAAGGGTACGGAGCCGGCGTTGGCCAGCTCGACGAAGTCCCGGGTCAGCGTGGCGCCGGAGTTGCCCCCACCGCCGTACACCTCGGAGATCACGGCGGTGGCGGACGGGGCCGCCTGGGCGGCGGGCAGGGCGGTCACCGCGAGCGCGACGGCGACGGCGCCGGTCAGCAGGACGGAACCGGATCTGGATATCTGCACGAGGAGGTGCCCCCAACTTGGTAGTGAGACACAGAAAACTATGCGCGTAGAACAGGGCATGACAAGGCATCACCGGTTAATTCCCGGCATCGTCCGGGTGGAGAACGGGCCACCGCACCCCGCGCGGGCCGCCGCCGGAGCCCGCCACACGCCTGTCACATGCGGCAATAAGCGGGCAACACGCCGCCGTGAGACGGCCGTCCACCATCCGGTCAACGGTTTGACCGGGTTAGGCCGTTCCGGCTACGTTGCGCGCCATGCAGCGATCCGCACACCTGACGACGCGGGGTCATGTCGACCTGAAGCGCGTGTGCTCCGCGGCGTGTCACCGGGTCTGAACGCACCGAGCCCCTGAGCGACCGCAGCCGGAGCCCGACCGGCGTGCGCACGCCGGGCAACCGTTCCACGGGAGAAACCCCGACCCCCGGCCGCACCGGCAGGTCGAGGTCCGAGGCTCCGTCCAGGAGCCTCCCCGCACGGCCCGCTGTCACCGAGGACCTGGAAGACACCGTGAAGCGTCTGACCGCGCCCGCCCGCCGTCCCGCCCCGCTGCGCCGCTCCGACATCCCCGCAGGGCCCGCCCGCCGGGTCTCCGGCACCGGCTCCGTGCTGAGCGCGATCCTCGACCACGGGCCGGTCGCCCGCTCCACCGTGGCCCGCCTCACCGGGCTCTCCCCGGCCGCGGTCACCGGCCACGTCGGCAGCCTGCTCGCCCGTGGACTGGTCCGGGAGAGCGCGGAGACCGTCGGGCCCAAGGGACTCGGCCGCCCCCACATCCCCGTCGAGATCGACACCGGCCGCTATCTGGTCGCCGGGGCCCACGTGGCCGTCGCGCACTCCACCGTCTCGCTCATGGACCTGCGCGGCCGGATCGTCGCCGAGGACCGGCAGCCGCACGCGATCGGCGCCAACGGCCCGTACGCCACCGTCCCCGGCCGCTCCCCGCGCGGGCTCTCCACCGGGCCCGCCCTGCTCCGCGACCTCGCCGAGCGGCTGCCCCGGCTGATCGACGCGCACGGGGCGGGCCGGACCGTCCTCGCCCTCGGCTTCGCCACCGGACACCGGGTGGACCCCGCCGCCGGAGTGGTCGTCGACCACCCGCACCTGGGCTGGCGGGACGTCCCGGTGCGCGACATCCTCGAATCCGCCACCGGGCTGCCCGTCCATGTGGACAGCCACTCCCGGGCGCTGGCCCGCGCCGAGCAGCTGTTCGGCGAGGCGTCGACCCGGGCCAGCACGGTGCTGCTCTTCGTCGGCGCGGTGGTGGACGCCGCGTTCGCGAGCTCCGGGGCCATGCATCTGGGCCCCCGCTCCGGGGCGGGCAGTGTGGCCCATCTGCCCCTGGGCTCCGGCGGATCGGGCTCCGCCGAACCGTGCTCCTGCGGCCGGGCCGGGTGCCTCCAGTCCGAGGTGTCCGAGCGGGCCATGGTCCGCCGGGCCGCCGAACAGGGCCTGGTCGTCGGCTCGTTCACCGAACTGCTGGACCAGGCGCTGGCCGGTGAGGCCCGGGCCCTCGCGCTGTTCCGGCGCCGGGCCAGGCTGGTGGGCCGGGGGGCCGCGCTGCTGCTGGACATGTTCGACCCCGAGGTCCTCGTGGTGGTCGAGCCGGGCACCGGGCGGATCCCGGAGTGTCTGGCCGACCTGCGGGCGGAGGTGGCCGAGCGGTCCTGGGTCTGCGAGGACCCCGAACGGGCCGTGGTGCCCAGCAGCTTCACCGGATCGGTGCTGGCCACGGCGGGCGGCGCGGTCGCGCTCGGCGCGCTCTACACCGACCCGCTGGGCCCCTGGCCCGCGCTGCCCGCGGTGTCCTGACCTCCCGTCGGCCGTCCCCGTACCTTCCGTCGGCCGTCCGCGTACCTCCCGTCGGCCCCCCCGGAACTTCCCCGTCGGCCACTCCGCACTTCCCCGTAAGACCTCTCGTACCTCCCCGTCAGGCCTCCCGTGCGGCCGGCGCGGAATCCGACTTAATTCAGAAAGTTGCATTGTTGACCGGCCCGCCGGCCGAACGGGAAGATGGATCCATGAACAGCCGCCCGCGTATTCAGCAGAGCATGCCCCGCACGGCATGCCGCTGTCGCACGGCTGCGCCGGTGAGGGAATTCTCCCGGCCCTTCCGTTGTCGCCCCTGTCCGGGACCCCGATAACACCCTGTCGGCGTACGGGAATTCTCCGCGGCCTGCCGTCACCGGTCGCGTGACTTCTCCCGCTCGCTTTCCCCAGCCGTGCCATCGCTCTACCGCCGCGCGCCCTTTTCCGCCTTTCCCCTCCAGGAGAGATGTTGACCGTCACCGTTTCCCCGTATGCCGCCGGGTACGCCCCGGACCGTTTCAAGCAGGTGTTCCGCCGCTATCCGGCGGGCGTGGTCGTCGTCACCGCCGACTCCGGCCGCGGGCCCGTCGGATTCACCGCCACCTCGCTCACCTCGCTCTCCCTCGACCCGCCGCTGGTCTCCTTCGGCATCGGGACGTCCACCTCCTCCTGGCCGCACGTCGAGCGGGCCGCCTCCACCGTCGTCAACTTCCTCGGCGCCGACCAGGAAGCCCTGGCCCGGACCTTCGCCACCAGCGGCATCGACCGGTTCGCCGCCCCGACCTCCTGGCGGCGGCTGCCCGAGGGCGAACCGGTGCTCGACGGGGTGGCCGGCTGGCTGCGGCTGGAGACCGAACAGATCGTGCCCGCCGGGGACCACCGCATCGTCATCGCCCGGGTCACCGACTCCTGGCTCGACGAGGGCCGCGGCCCGCTGCTCTTCCACAACGGCACCTACCACTCCCTCTGATCCCTCTGAACACAGGAATACCTTTCATGCCTCCTCACCAGACCGACGGCCTTTCCGTCACCGCGCGAACCGTGGGCCGCAGATCGTTTCTCGCCCTCGCCACCGGAACGGTTCTCGGCCTTGCCGCCTGCTCCCCGCAGGTGAAGACGACCGCGAGTGCCGAGCCCGCCGGAAAACTCCCCTCGGCCGCCCCGCCGCCGGGGACGAAACTGACCATCGCCGTACGCCAGACCCGGCTCCAGCTCGAACCCTCCGGGCTTAAGAAGGATCTCGCCTTCACCGTTTCCGAATGGCCGAACCTGAGCGCGGGCCCGGATATCATCCAGGGATTCCGGGCTGAGTCCATCGACCTCGCCTCCAACGCGGGAATTCCACCGATCCAGGCCAAGGCCATCGGCGTGAAAACGAAGATCGTCGCGGTCCAGGTGCGCCCCCGCCCCATCTACACCTTCGCCACCGCCCCGGGCACCGCCATCGCCTCGGTGGAGGACTTCCGCGGCAAGAAGATCGGCTTCTCCCAGGGGCAGGCCCAGGGCGTCGTCGTCCTGCGCGCCCTGAAGGCGGCCGGGCTCAAGAACAGCGACGTGGAACTCGTCGCCCTGCCCAGCACCCAGTTCCTCACCGCCCTGCAGTCGAAGCAGGTCGACGTGGCACCGCTGGGCGAACCGGCCCTCACCAAGTACCTCGACCAGTACGCCAAGGACGGGGCCGCCGCCGTCAAGACCGACGTCGTGGACCTCCTCACCGTCCTGTGGGCCCCGGTGGAGGTGCTCAACGACCCGGCGAAGGCCGCCGCCGTCCGCAACTTCATCCCGCTCTGGGCCAAGGGCCTGGTCTGGGCGTGGGAGCACACGGACGAGTGGATCGACACCTACTACGTGAAGGACCAGGGCGTCTCCGTCGCCGACGGGAAGCGCATCGTCTCCTCCCTCAACAAGCCGCAGTTCCCCGTCAGTTGGGACAAGGCGATCGCGTGGGAGCAGGAGACCGCCGACCTGATGGCCGAGGGCGGCTTCGTACCGAAGCAGGACGTCACCGACCTGTTCGACCGCCGCTTCGAGGGCCTGGCCGCCGAGTCCGTTCCCGCCGAGTACCGGGAGACCTCATGACCGACCTGCTGCCCACGGCCCGTACCAGCGAGCCCGCCGTCCTCACCAAGGGCGCGGCACCGCCGGGGGCCCCGCCCCAGGAGCCCGGCCCCGCCGTCGCGCGCGGCACCCGCCGACGGCTCGGCCCCGGCCGGTCCCTGCCCTTCGGCCGGCTCATCGGCCCCGCCCTGCTCGTCGCCCTGTGGTGGGCGGCCTCCGCCTCCGGCTATCTGGACCCGCGCATCCTGTCCGGGCCCGGCAGCGTGATCTCCACCGCCTCCGACCTGGTCGCCACCGGCCGTCTCCAGGACAACGTCCTCATCTCCCTCCAACGAGCGGGCCTCGGCCTCTTCTTCGGCGTCGTCAGCGGTGTCGTGCTCGCGGTCGCGGCCGGACTGAGCCGCGGCGGTGAGTACCTGATCGACGGACCGCTCCAGATCAAGCGGGCCATCCCCTCGCTCGCCATGCTGCCCCTGCTGATCCTCTGGCTCGGCATCGGCGAGGAGATGAAGGTGACTGTCATCGCCCTCGGCGTCGCGGTCAGCATGTACATCAACACCTTCGCCTTCCTGACCTCCATCGACAGCCGGTACGTGGAGCTGGCCGAGGGACTCGACCTGAGCCGGGCCCAGTTCGTCCGCAAGGTCGTCATCCCCGGCTCGCTGCCCGGCTTCTTCGTCGGCCTGCGCCTCGGCGTCACCTCGTCCTGGGTCGGGCTGATCGTCGTCGAGCAGATCAACGCCACCAGCGGCATCGGCTACATGATGTTCCAGGCCCAGCTGTACGCCCAGTCCGACGTGATCATCGTGGGCCTGGTGGCCTACGGGATCTTCGGCTTCGCCTCGGACGCGGCCGTACGCGCCATCGAGAGGAGGGCCCTGTCATGGCGACGCACCCTGGCGGGCTGATCACTGAGGTCCGCCCCGCCGTTCAGACCAAGCGACTGGTACGGAAGTTCGGCGACCGGATCATCCTCAAGGAGCTCGACCTGACCGTGGCACCGGGGGAGTTCACCGCTCTCCTCGGCCGCAGCGGATCGGGGAAGTCCACCCTGCTGCGGGCCGTCGCCCGCCTCGATCACACGGTCGAGGGGACCGGCGAACTCACCGTCCCCGAAAGGGTGTCGCTCTCCTTCCAGGACTCCCGGCTGCTGCCCTGGCTCCGGGTCCTGGACAACGTGATCCTCGGCCTGCGCGGCCCCGGCGCCCGTGAACGCGGCCTCACCGCCCTGGAGGAGGTCGGCCTCGCCGGGCGCGACCGCTCCTGGCCGCACGAGCTCTCCGGCGGCGAACAGCAGCGCGCCGCACTCGCCCGCGCCCTGGTCCGCGAACCCGAACTCCTGCTGGCCGACGAGCCGTTCGGCGCCCTCGACGCGCTCACCCGGATCAAGATGCACGGCCTGCTCCGCGAACTGTACGAACGCCACCGCCCCGCCGTCCTCCTGGTCACCCATGACGTCGACGAGGCCGTCGAACTCGCCGACCGGGTCCTGGTCCTGGAGGACGGCCTGATCTCCGTCGACCTCGCCATCGACCTGCCGACCCCGCGCTCCCGGCGCGACGCCCGCTTCCAGGAGTACCGCGACACCCTGCTCACCGCCCTCGGAGTCACCCAGCCGCCGCCGACGTCCTGAGCGACCTGCCGCCCGCGCGCCCGCCCGGAACGTGCCCGCGCCCGTCGACGGCCTGAAAGCCGTGCCGCCCGCACCCGGCCCACGCCCGCCGAAGCGCTGCCCGGCCGCGCCCAACTCCCCGTAACCGCCCGGGAACCACTCCCGCACCCGCCTGGAGACACCCATGCCCTCCGCCAAGACCCGCAAGCCGCTCCACCTCAACGCCTTCCTCATGTCCACCGGACACCACGAGGCGTCCTGGCGGCTCCCCGAGAGCCCTGCCGAGGCGGGCTCCGACATCGAGCACTACAAGAACCTCGCCCGGATCGCCGAACGCGGCCGTCTGGACTCCCTCTTCCTCGCCGACAGCCCGGTCCTCATGGGCGACCCCGGCCGCCGCCCGGCCGCCAAGCTGGAGCCCACCGTCCTGCTCACCGCGCTGGCCGGGGCTACCGAGCACATCGGGCTCATCGCCACCGCCTCCACCAGCTACAACGAGCCCTACAACCTGGCCCGCAGGTTCGCCTCGCTGGACCATGTCTCCGGCGGCCGGGCCGGGTGGAACATCGTCACCACCGCCGGGGCCGACGCCGCCCGCAACTTCGGCCTGGACGACACCCCGCTGCACCACGAGCGCTACCGCCGGGCCGCCGAGTTCGTCGAGGTCTCCACCAAGCTCTGGGACAGCTGGGCCGACGACGCCGTCGTCGCCGACAAGGAGGCCGGTGTCCACGCGCTGGCCGCACGCGTCAAGGCCATCGGCCACCGGGGCGAGTTCTTCCGCGTCGACGGACCCCTCAACGTCCAGCGTCCGCCCCAGGGTTACCCGCTCCTCGTGCAGGCGGGTTCCAGCGAGGACGGCAAGGACTTCGCCGCCCGGTACGCCGAGGCGGTCTTCACCGCCCAGCAGACCCTGGAGGAGGGCATCGCCTTCTACAGGGACGTCAAGGCGCGGGCCGTGGCGCTCGGCCGCGACCCCGAGACCATCAAGATCCTGCCCGGCATCGTCCCCGTCATCGGTGACACCGAGGCCGAAGCCCGTGAACTGGACGCCGAGTTGGACCGGCTCATCGTCCCCGAGTACGCCAAGCGGCAGTTGGCCCTCCGCCTCAAGATCGCCCCCGAGGACCTGGACCTGGACGCCGAACTCCCCGAGGACATCCCGACCGAGGACGAGATCGAGGGCGCCAAGAGCCGCTACACCCTCATCGTGGAGCTGGCCCGCCGCGAGCGCCTGACGGTACGTCAGCTCATCGGGCGGCTCGGCGGCGGACGCGGCCACCGCACCTTCGCGGGCACCGCCGAGCAGGTCGCCGACACCATCGAGCACTGGTACGACAGCGGGGCCGCCGACGGCTTCAACATCATGCCCGCCGTCCTCCCCTCGGGCCTGGAGGTCTTCGTCGACCGGGTCGTCCCGATCCTCCAGGAGCGCGGCCTCTTCCGCACCGAGTACACCGGCTCCACCCTGCGCGAGCACTATGGCTTGCCACGCCCCGCCAACCAGCTGTTCGACGCAACAGACGCAACAGACACGACAGACGCAACAGACACAGCAGGCACAGCAGACACGGCCGCCCCCCACGCCGGCCTGGCCACGGCGGGAGCCCGGTGACCGACTGTACGACGCGCGGCGGTGCCGGTCCCCAGCGGAAGCCGGGGACCGGCACCCCTCAGCCCTCCGAACCCGGCTGGGCCCGGCGGCTGTTCGCCTACTGCCTGCGCCACCGCACCGACCTCCTCCTCGCCTTCGGCGCCGCACTCGTCGCCGCCGTCGCCACCGCCACCCTGCCCCTGGTCCTGCGCCATGTCGTGGACGGGGTGGCCGACGGCACCACCGCCTCCCTCACCCCCTGGATCGGCCTGCTCGCCGCGCTCGGCGCCGTACGCTTCGGGGCCAGCTTCACCCGCCGCTACCGGGCCGGGCGGCTCTCCCTCGGCGTCCAGTACGACCTGCGCAACGACGCCTTCGCCGCCCTCCTGCGGCTCGGCGGCGCCCAGCAGGACGGGCTCCGCACCGGGCAGGTGGTGAGCCGGTCCATCTCCGACATCACCCTCATCCAGACCCTGCTGCAGTTCCTGCCGAACCTCACGGGCAACGTCCTGATGTTCGTCTTCTCGCTGGTCTTCATGGCCTGGCTCTCGCCCCTGCTGACCCTGGTGGCGCTGGTCGTCGGACCGCTCCTCTACGCCATCGCGCTGCGCAGCCGCCGCGACCTCTTCCCCGCCAACTGGCACGCCCAGCAGGAGGCCGCCGAGGTCGCCTCCACCGTCGAGGCGACCGTCACCGGGGTCAGGGTCGTCAAGGGCTTCGGCCAGGAGAGCCGGGAGCTGACCGGGCTGGAGGAGCGCGCCCGTACCCTGTTCGCCTCCCGGCTGCGGGTCGTCCGCTTCACCAGCCGCTACAACCCGGCGCTCCAGGCGGTCCCCGCCCTCGGCCAGGTCGCCGTGCTCGCCCTCGGCGGCTGGATGGCCCTGGACGGCCGGATCTCGCTCGGCACCTTCCTCGCCTTCACCACCTACCTGGGCTCCTTCGTCATCCCCGTACGGCAGGTCGCCACCCTGCTCACCGTCTGGCAGCAGGCCAGGGCCGGGGCCGAACGTGTCCTGGAGGTGGTTGACGAGGCCCCCGTCATCACCGACGCGCCGGGCGCCCGCGAGCTGCCCGACGACCCCGGGCGCCCGCCCGCCCTCGCCTGGCAGGACGTCACCTTCGCCTACGGGGACGAGGCCCCGCTCCTGGACGGCTTCACGCTCGACGTCCGCCCCGGCGAGACCGTCGCCCTGATCGGCTCCGCGGGCTCCGGAAAGTCCACCGCCGCCGCCCTGCTGCCCCGCTTCTACGACGTACCCTCCGGAACGGTCGCCGTCGGCGGAACCGATGTGCGCGAACTCTCCCTCGCCTCGCTCCGCTCCCGGATCGGCTATGTCTTCGAGGAGAGCCTGCTGCTCTCCGACACCGTGCGCGCCAACATCGCCTACGGGACCCCCGACGCCACCGACGAGCAGATCCGCGAGGCAGCCAGGACCGCCTGCGCGGACGAGTTCATCGAACGGCTCCCGAAGGGGTACGACACCGTCGTCGGCGAACAGGGCCTCACCCTCTCCGGCGGCCAGCGCCAGCGCATCGCGCTCGCCCGCGCCCTCGCCGCCGACCCGGCCGTCCTCGTCCTGGACGACGCCACCTCCGCCATCGACGCCCGGGTGGAGGCCCGGATCCACGCCCGGCTGCACGAGGCGACCCGTCGCCGTACGACACTCATCGTCGCGCACCGCCGCTCCACCCTGGAACTGGCCGACCGCATCGCCGTGTTGGACGGCGGCCGGATCACCGACACCGGAACCCTGGACGAACTCCGTTCCCGCTCTGCCCTGTTCCGTACGCTGCTCTCCACGGCCGATCCCACGGCATCCGAACCCGTGCCCGAGCCCCCGGCCGGCGGGGTGACCGCGGAGCTGTGGCACCGCGAGGCAGCCGGAGCCGCCGACACCGAGGAGGGCACCGCCGTCCGCGCCGCCCAGGCGCTGGCCGAGGCCGCCGCCACCTCCGGGCCCGGACGCGGCGGACCCGGCGGCGGGGTGCTCGGCTCCGCCCCGCCCAGCCCGGAGCTGATCGCCGGGCTCGCCCGCCTCCCGCTGCCCGAGGCCGATCCGAAGGTGTCCACCGCCCAAGCGGTCGCCGCCGACCGGGAGTTCCACCTCGGCACCCTGCTGCGCCCGTTCCGCCTGCCGCTCCTTCTCGGGCTGCTGCTGGTGGCCCTGGACGCGGCGGCGCAGATCGCCGTCCCCGTCCTCGTACGCCACGGAGTGGACCACGGGGTCGCCCGCCAGGCCGGGGGAGTCCTCCTCGCGGCGGCGGCCGTCGCGGGACTGGTCGTCGCCGTCAACTGGCTGATCGGCGTGGCCCAGGTCCGCACCACCGGACGCACCGGCGAACGGCTGCTCTACACCCTGCGGGTGAAGACCTTCGCCCAGCTCCAGCGGCTCGGCCTGGACTACTATGAGCGCGAGCTCGGCGGCCGGATCATGACCCGGATGACCACGGACGTGGACGCCCTGTCCACCTTCCTCCAGACCGGCCTGATCACCGCCGTCGTCAGCCTGTTGACGGTCCTCGGCGTCCTGGTCACGCTGCTGTTCATCGACGCGGGCCTCGCCGTCGTCCTGCTCGTCGCCCTCCCCGTCCTGATCGGAGCGACCGCCCTCTTCCGCCACTACTCGGTCCCCGCCTACCGGGAGGCCCGGGAGCGGGTCAGCGCGGTCAACGCCTGCCTCCAGGAGAACGTCACCGCGATCCGTGTCACCCAGGCGTTCCGCCGCGAGCAGCGCAACGCCCGCGACTTCGCCGAACTGGCCTGGGGATTCAGGGACTCACGGCTGCGCGCCCAGCGGTACATGGGCACGTTCTTCCCGTTCGTGGAGTTCCTCGGCACCCTGTCGACCGCCGCCGTCCTGGTCGTCGGCGCGGGCCAGGTGCGCTCCGGCGAACTGAGCGCGGGCACGCTGATCGCCTTTCTCCTCTATGTGGAGCTGTTCTTCTCGCCGATCCAGCAGCTCTCGCAGGTCTTCGACGGCTACCAGCAGGCGGTGATCGGCCTCGGCCGCCTCCGCTCGCTGATGCGCACCCCTGCGGGTACCCCGCCCGCCGAACAGCCGCTGAACGTAGAGAAGTTGCGCGGTGAGGTGGAGTTCGACGAGGTGTCGTTCGGTTACGGGGGTGGCGGCGGCCAGGAGGTCCTGCACGGGCTGCGGCTGCGCATCGCCCCCGGCGAGACCGTGGCCCTGGTCGGGGCGACCGGCGCGGGCAAGTCCACCGTCGTCAAGCTGCTGGCTCGCTTCTACGACCCGACCGCCGGGACCGTCCGCGTCGACGGCCACGACCTGCGCGATCTCGACCTGCCCGCCTTCCGGCGCCGCCTCGGGCTCGTCCCCCAGGAGCCGCACCTCTTCAGCGGCACCGTGCGGGACGCCATCGCCTACGGGCGCCCCGACGCCACCGATGCCGAGGTGGAGAGCGCCGCCCGGGCCGTGGGCGCGCACGAGATGATCGCCGGGCTCCGGCTCGGCTATCTCCAGCAGGTGGGGGAGCGGGGCCGCAACCTGTCCGCCGGACAGCGCCAGCTCCTCGCCCTGGCCCGGGCCGAACTCGTCGACCCGGACGTCCTGTTGCTCGACGAGGCCACCGCCTCGCTCGACCTCGCGACCGAACGCCGGGTGGCCGCGGCGACGGAGGCCCTGTGCCGCCGCCGTACGACCGTGGTCGTCGCCCACCGGCTGACCACCGCCGCCCGCGCCGACCGGGTGGTCGTCCTCGACGCCGGAGCCGTCGTCGAGAGCGGAAGCCACACCGAACTCCTCGCGGCGCGGGGCCCGTACCACCGCCTGTGGGAGGCCTTCCGGCAGACCGGCGGCCCGCTCCCGCCGCAGGACCACCCCGACACCACCGTTCAGCTCGTCAAGGAGAGTGCACGATGACCGAATACCGCAACCTCGGCCGCACCGGCGTCCAGGTCAGCCCCCTCGCGCTGGGCACCATGATGTTCGGCGCCCGGGGCAACACCGATCACGACGACAGCGTCCGGATCATCCACCACGCCCTGGACTCCGGCATCAACTTCGTCGACACCGCCGACGTCTACTCGCAGGGCGAGTCGGAGATCATCGTCGGCAAGGCCCTCGCGGGCGGGCGGCGCGACAACGTCGTCCTGGCCACCAAGTTCCACAACCGGCTCGGCGACGACCCCAACGAGCGGGGAAACAGCCGCCGTTGGATCATCCGCGAGGTGGAGAACAGCCTGCGCCGGCTGGGCACCGACTGGATCGACCTCTACCAGGTCCACCGCCCCGAGCCCGGCACCGACTTCGACGAGACCCTGGGAGCCCTGACCGACCTGGTCCGGCAGGGCAAGATCCGCTACATCGGCACCTCCACCTTCGAGCCCTCCGCGATCGTCGAGGGCCAGTGGATCGCGGAGCGCCGGGGCCGGGAGCGCGTCGTCGCCGAGCAGCCCCCGTACTCGCTGCTCGCCCGGGGCATCGAGCGCGAGGTGCTGCCGGTGGTGCAGCGGTACGGGCTCGGCGTGCTGTCCTGGAGCCCGCTGGCCGGTGGCTGGCTGGCCGGCCGCTACCGCAAGGGCGCCGAGCAGCCGGCCTCCAGCCGCGCCGAGCGTCAGGCCGCCCGCTTCGACATCACCGCGCCGGAGAACGCGGCCAAGCTGGAGGCCGCCGAGGCCCTCGCCGTACTGGCCGATGAGGCCGGTCTCACTCTGGTCCAACTCGCCCTGGCCTTCGTGCTGGAGCACCCGGCCGTCACCTCGGCGATCATCGGGCCGCGCACCTTCGAGCAGCTGGAGAGCCAGCTCGGCGCCGACAAGGTGAAGCTGAGCCGGGACGTCCTCGACCGGATCGACGAGATCGTCCCGCCCGGCACCAACCTGTCGGCGCGCGACGCCGGTTACGCCCCGGCGGTCCTCAACGACGCTTCGCTGAGGCGTCGTTCGGGCTGACCGCCGAGGAGGCGGGCCGGGGTCACTGGCGGATGCGCTCGCGGATCCAGACCCCGGCCTCCTTCAGGACCCCGGTCCCGGTCCAGTTGGAGCCGTTGCAGGTGCCGGTCTTGAAGACGGCACCGGAGCGGTGGTCGTCGGAGTAGTTCCAGTTGGTCCAGGAGATCTTCTTGCGCTTCATCAGGTCGAGGTAGCGCTGCGACATCGCGAAGTCGTTGGCGCCCTCGCCCGCGTAGTTCTGCGTCCCGAACTCCGTGACGAAGACGGGGAGTTTGTCGGAGGCCCGGTCGAGGGTGGCGAGATACGCCTCGCGGTGGGAGGCCGCGTAGAAGTGGAAGGTGTACATGATGTTCGAGGCGCGGACCGGGTTGTTCACCACCTCCGACTCGTTGGAGCCCTCCGAGACCCCGAACGAGGACCAGGCCCGCGTGCCGACCAGGACCACCGCGTCGGGGTCCTGCGCCCGGATCACCGGGATGATCTGCTCGGAGTAGGACTTGATGGCCGACCAGCTCACCCCGGAGGGCTCGTTGGCGATCTCGTAGAGCACGCCCGGGTGGTCCTTGTACTTCTTCGCCATCGCGGTGAAGAAGGTCTTGGCCCGCGCGAGGTTCACGTTCGGGTCGCCCGGCGACAGCATGTGCCAGTCGATGACCGCGTACATACCGCGTGCGTGCGCCGCGTCGATGAACTTCTGCGCCCGCGCGGTGAATCCGGCCGGATCGGTCTCGTACCCGCCCTCCTGTACGTAGGTGGAGACGCGCAGCACATCGGCGCGCCAGTCGGTGGCGAGGGCGTTGAGCGACCCGTCGGTGACGCACTGGGCGTACCACTGGGTGCCGTGGGTGCTCATCCCGTTGAGGGCGATCGCCTGGCCGGAGGCGTTACAGAGCTGCCGTCCGCAGACGCGGAGCTGGCCGTTGGCGGCGAGCGGTGTGGCGGCGAGCGGTTTCGCGGCGGTGGGGGCGGCGGGAGCGGCAGCGGGCGCCGGGGCGGCTCCCGCCCGGACGGGGGACAGGAGTGCGGTGACCACGCCGAGCGCGGACGCGGCGAGCAGGGCCTTGCGGGCGAGACCTCGCCGGCCGGCCGTGGGGGCGGCGGCCTCGGCGGGAGGGGTGGGGGACGTGGGGGGAGTGGGGGGAGTGGGGCGCTGGTGCATGGTGGTGCTCCCTTCGGATGGGGGTGGGAGACGCCATGGCGGCAGAACTGAAAGTAAAGCTTCCTTCCAATTGCCGTCAACAGTGTTGGGAAACTTTCCTGTCTATTAACGCGCACGAGTGAAGGGGCCCCGAAGGGCCCCCGGCTCTCCCGCCGTTCCTCAGTTCTGCCGCGGCAGTCAGTTCTGCTGCGGCAGCGGGTAGACCGCCAGCGAGAACGAGTGGCCCGCCGGATCCCCGTACACCCGGACATCGCGCGGACCGCTGTTGCTGTCACCGGTGTCGACGGGCCTGGCTCCGAGCGAGATCGCCTCGCGCTCGGCCTCGTCGATGTCGTCGCTGCTCACCAGGATGCGTAGATGCGCCTGCTGGGAGTCCTCCGGGCGGGGCCAGCTCGGCGGTGCGTAGCCGTGGTCCCGGCGGATCGCCAGCCGGACGCCGTCGTTGCCGACGATCTCCACGAAGTCGGGGTCGGAGCCGATCCGTGTCTCCGCGTCGAGCAGACCGGCGTAGAACTCGGCCAGCTCCATGGGTTCGGCGCAGTCAAGGACGAGGACGCTCGTTTTCTCCACAGTCATGCGGGGACGGGTACCCCCGGCCGCCCGGGACACGCCGCGCCGCCCCCGGACACGCCGTCCACGTCCCGGGCGGGCGCGTCCCCGATGTCCAGGATGAGGAAACACCCGGCCCGACCTAAGGTGCGAACCATGGCAGAGAGCGCGGCCCGACCCGGCCCGGCCGGACGCGACGCCGCCCCCGGCGGCCCGGACCCCCGGCGCTGGAAGGCGCTGGTGGTCTGCCTGGTGGCGGGCTTCATGACCCTGCTCGACGTCTCCATCGTCAACGTGGCCCTCCCGTCCATCAGGGAAGGGCTCAACACCCCCGAGTCCGACCTCCAATGGGTGCTCTCCGGCTACGCCCTCGCCTTCGGCCTCTTCCTGATCCCCGCCGGACGCCTCGGCGACGCACGCGGCAGGCGGGCCGTCTTCATGGCGGGGCTCGCCCTGTTCACCCTGGCCTCCGCCGCCTGCGGGGCCGCCCAGTCCAGTATGTGGCTGGTCATCGCCCGACTGGTCCAGGGCATCGCGGGCGGGCTGATCTCCCCGCAGATCTCCGCCCTCATCCAGCAGATGTTCTCCGGGCGGGAGCGCGGCCGGGCCTTCGGCATGTTCGGCACGGTCGTCGGGATCTCCACCGCCGTGGGCCCGCTGCTCGGCGGTCTGCTCATCCAGGCGGCGGGCCCCGAACACGGGTGGCGCTGGGTCTTCTACGTCAACCTCCCGCTCGGTGCCGTCTGCCTCCTGCTGGCCCGCCGCCTCCTCCCCGACACCCCCTCCGCCGGGCGGGTCCGCCCGCGCGACCTGGACCCGGTCGGTGTCCTTCTCCTGGGC
Source organism: Streptomyces sp. NPDC059452 (assembly GCF_042750035.1). Taxonomy (NCBI): domain Bacteria; kingdom Bacillati; phylum Actinomycetota; class Actinomycetes; order Kitasatosporales; family Streptomycetaceae; genus Streptomyces; species Streptomyces sp. NPDC059452. The sequence continues at coordinate 99,359 of NZ_JBHYVE010000005.1, read as the reverse complement.
GCCGGGGTGCTGGCCCTGCTGCTCCCCTTCGTCCAGGCCCAGCAGTGGCCCGGCAACGGCAAGTGGCTGCTGCTCGTGCTCGCCGCCGCCCTGCTCGGGGCCTTCGTCGCCTGGGAGGCCCGGTGCACGGGCGGCCCCACCCAGCCGGTCCTGGACCTCGCGCTGTTCCGGCTGCGCTCGTACTGGCTGGGCTGCCTGCTGATCCTGCTCTACTTCGCCGGGTTCACCTCGATCTTCTTCGTCACGACCCTCTACCTCCAGTCCGGTCTGGACTACTCCGCCCTCCAGGCCGGACTGGCCATCACCCCCTTCGCCCTCGGCTCCGGGGCCGCCGCGTCGATCGGCGGCAGGCTCGTCGGACGGTTCGGCCGCCCGCTCGTGGTGGCCGGACTCGTGATGGTCGCCGTCGGCCTCGCGGGCACCGCGCTCGCCGTCCACTGGGTGCCCGGCAGCGGCGCGGGCTGGGCGATGGCCGCCCCGCTGCTCCTCGCCGGTCTCGGCAGCGGTCTGGTGATCGCCCCGAACCAGACGCTGACGCTCGCCGAGGTCCCCGTACACCGGGCGGGAAGCGCCGGGGGCACCCTCCAGACCGGTCAGCGGGTCGGCTCGGCGGTGGGGATCGCGGCCGTCGGCGCGGTGTTCTTCGCCCAGGTCGGCACGGAGGGGTGGGCGGACGCGTACGACCACGGGCTGATCGTCTCGGTCGCCTTCGTGCTGGCCGCACTCATCGTGGCGCTGGCCGACGTCGGGGCCGACCGACGGGGCAGACGACACGCACAGAGGAAATCCACGGACACCGACCCATCGAGGAGCGCGGCATGAGCGACATATCCCAGAAGAGCGCGGGGAGCGACGGCAACACCTCCTACGGACACAAGCCGTTCAAGCGGTCCCGCAGCCACTTCGCCGACCGCATCACCGCCGACGGCCGTGACGGCCGGCCCGTCGAGGCGGGACGCTACCGGCTCGTCGTCAGCCGCGCCTGCCCCTGGGCCAGCCGCGCCCTGGTCTCCCGGCGCCTCCTCGGGCTGGAGGACGCCCTCTCCCTCGCCGTCACCGACCCCATCCAGGACGACCGCAGCTGGCGCTTCACCCTGGACCCGGGCGGCACGGACCCGGTGCTCGGCATCCGCTATCTGAGCGAGGCGTACGACGCCCGGGAGAAGGACTACCCGGGCGGGGTCAGCGTCCCCGCGATCGTCGACGTACCGAGCGGGAAGCTGGTCACCAACGACTACCAGCGGATCACCCTCGACCTCGCCACCGAGTGGACCGCCCTGCACCGCCCCGGCGCCCCCGACCTCTACCCGGAGCCGCTGCGCGCGGAGATCGACGAGGTGATGGAGGGCATCTACCGGGACATCAACAACGGCGTCTACAAGGCGGGTTTTGCCAGCACCCAAGAGGATTACGCGGAAGCCTATAAGGCACTCTTCGCCCGCCTGGACCAGGTCTCCGCCCGCCTCACGGACCGCCGCTACCTGGTCGGGAACACCATCACCGAGGCCGACATCCGCCTCTTCACCACCCTGGTCCGCTTCGACGCCGTCTACCACGGCCACTTCAAGTGCAACCGGAACAAGGTGACCGAGGACCCGGTCCTGTGGGCGTACGTCCGTGACCTCTACCAGACCCCCGGGTTCGGGGACACCGTCGACTTCGACCACATCAAGCGCCACTACTACCAGGTGCATACGGGGATCAACCCGACCGGCATCGTCCCGCTCGGCCCCGACCTCTCCGGCTGGGCCACCCCGCACCACCGCGAACAGCTCGGCGGCCGCCCGTTCGGCGACGGCACCCCGCCGGGGCCCGTACGGGAGGACGAGCGGGTCACGCCGCTCGACCGGGTCTGACCCGGGTCCGACCGGCCAGGTCCGACCGGCCTCAGCGCACCCGGGGCCGACCGGCCAGGTCCGATCCGGGCCTCAGCGGACCCGGGGCGGGGGCGGCTGCGGCGCGAGCGTGTCGGTGGCCAGGGAGGAACGGGCCAGCACCACGCACCCCGCGGCGATCAGCCCCAGCCCGGCCAGCTCCGGCAGCAGCCACCAGCCGGTGCGCAGCTCCTCGTCGAAGAGCGTCACCCCGTACAGGATGCTGATCAGCGCGTCCCCCAGCGTCAGCATCGGCTGCACCGCCACCAGGCTGCCCGCGTGGAGGGCGTGCTGGAGCAGGTAGAGGGCGCCCACCCCGGCCGCCGCCGACGCGTACAGCTGCCAGGACGTCAGCAGCGCGACGGCCCCGCCGTCCGGGCCGAGGTGCGCCATCGCGTCCTTCATCAGCGCGGCCGTCAGCGCGTAGGCGCAGGCGGAGGCCAGCCCCAGCAGGGCCGCCCGGGTGTCGCCGCGCACCCGCAGCGCGGCGACGATCAGCGCCGCCTCGAACGCCCCGGTCAGCGCCAGCGTCGGGACCCAGTCCGCACCCCGTACGGAGTCGGTGCCGTCGACCGGCGCGGCCGACGCGAGCCCGATGGCGAGCCCGGCGGTCACCGCCACGACGCCGTACCAGACCGTGCGCGGCGCCCGGACCCCCATCGCCCAGCCCGCCACCAGCAGCGTCGCGGGCAGCTCGATGACGAAGATCGGCTGCACCACCGAGATCGGCCCGGTCGCCAGCGCCACCGCCTGGCAGACGGCCGCCACGATCACCAGGCCGATCCCGGCCAGCCACACCTTCTGCCGCACCAGATGGCCGATCAGGGAGAGGCGCATCGCCTCGCTGTCGGGCACCTTCATCGCCGCCCGGCGCTGGAGCACCGTGCCGGAGCCGTTGCTGAGGGCGGTCAGGACGGCGAAGAGGACACTGATCACCGGTTCATCATGGAGCGGGCGGGGAAGAGGCGCGCGGGGCGTGGGGCCGGTGGGCGTAACCCCGTACCCCTACCCCGCGGCTTGGCGGACACCCGCACTCCGGTGCTTGCGGACACCACGCTTCCGGCGCTCGCGGCCCCCGCACTCCGGCGCTCGCGGACACCATGCTTCCGGCGCTCGCGGCCCCCCGTACCCCTGATGCTTGCGGACCGTCCCTGTCCGCAAGCCCCGGTAGCGTACGGACCATGGCCGCGAAGACGCACCGCACCGCCGCGCACCCCGCCGTCCTCTCCACCCGGGCGCTGAACCGGGCGACCCTGGACCGACAGCTCCTGCTGCGCCGGTCCACGATGTCCGCGAAGGACGCGGTCGCCCACCTCCTCGGGCTCCAGGCGCAGAACACCAGGCCGCCCTACTTCCAGCTCCACGCGCGGCTCGCGGAGTTCGACCCGCGCGAGCTGTCCGGCCTCATGGAGTCCCGCGAGGTGGTCCGGATCGTCAGCCTCCGCTCCACCCTCCACACCCATACGGCGGACGACGCCCTGACCCTGCGTCCGCTGGTGCAGGCGGCGCGGGACCGGGAGCTCAAGGCGTTCCGGCGCGGTCTGGCCGGGGTGGACCTGGACCGGCTCGCGGCTGTCAGCAGGGAGCTGGTGGAGGAGCGCCCGCGCCCGGTCAAGGAGTTGCGCGAGGAGCTGCTGGCCCGCTGGCCGGAGGCCGACCCGCCGGCGCTCACGGTGGCCGCCCGGTGCCTGCTGCCGCTGGTCCAGGTCACCCCGCGCGGACTGTGGGAGCGCGGCGGGCAGGTCGCGCTGACCACGGTGGAGCACTGGCTCGGCAGGCCGTCGGAGCCGGTGCCCGAACCGGACGCCACCGTCCTGCGCTACCTCAACGCCTTCGGCCCGGCCTCGGTCAAGGACATGCAGCGCTGGGCGGGGCTGACCCGGCTGCGGGAGGTCTTCGACCGGCTGCGGCCCCGGCTCCTGGCCTTCCGCGACGAGAACGGCACCGAACTCTTCGACCTCCCCGACGCCCCGCGCCCCGACCCGGACACCCCGGCCCCGCCGCGCTTCCTGCCCGAGTTCGACAACGTACTCCTGGGCCATGACGACCGCTCCCGGGTGATCCCGGATGCGAACAAGGGGCGCAACTGGGTGGGGAACCAGGCGTACGGGACCGTCCTGGTCGACGGGTTCTTCGAGGCGGTGTGGCGGCTCCGGCAGGAGGGGGAGACGGCGATCCTCACCGTGCAGCCGCTGCGGACCCTGCGGCGGGGCGAGCGTACCGAGATCACCGATGAGGCGGAACGGATGCTGACGGTGATGACGGACGCGACTTCGTACGACGTCCGGTTCGGCACGTTCCTGGACTTCGGGGACTGAGGATCCGGGCGAGCCTCCTCAGGGCAGCAGCCCCGCCCGCCGTGCCGCCACCACCGCCTCCAGCCGGGTGTGCGCCCCCAGCCTGCGCATGGCCGAGCGCAGGTACCCCTTCACCGTCTCCGGCCGCAGCCCCAGCTGACGGGCGGCCGCCGCGTTCGTCGCGCCCGCCGCCACACACGCCAGGACATCCAGCTCGCGCGGTGCGAGGCCGACCTCCCGGGCCGCCGGGACCCGCGCCCCGGACGCCGAGGCCAGGCGCCCGCAGACGCCCAGCAACTCGTCGCGGAGCGCCGGGTCGGCCACCTTCGGCACCAGCGCGCGCAGCTCCCGATGGGCCTCGCGTACGTCCTCCCAGGCCGCCGGAGCCGTACCCGGGCCGTCCACCTGCTCCCGCGTCAGGGCCAGCAGCTGCCGCACCTCGTCCCGGACCGCGAGCGCCTGCTCCACATCACGGGCCGCCGCCACCGCCGCGTCGAACGTACGGTCCCCGAGGCTCACCGGCGTACGCAGCGCCCCGTACAGCACGCCCCGCACCGTCCGCCGTACGACGACGGGTACGGCGACGACCGAGCGCAGCCCCTCCGCCGCCACCGCCGTGTCGTACTCGTGGCTGATGTGGCGCGAAGCGGCGTAGTCCGTCACCGCGCAGGGCCGGGCGAGCGCGATGGCCTTGCCGCCGAGGCCGCTCCCGGCCGAGACGACCAGACCGCGCAACGCGCTGGTCTGCGCCCCGTTGAGCTCCCCGATCCGCGCGTGGCGGGCATCGGACAGCAGCCCGCCGAAGGCCACCGGCAGCCCGCTCGTGCGGCGCAGCCCCGCCAGCGCCGCCTGCATCTCCACCGCATCGACCGCTTCCGGCACTCCGACGCCCCTCCACCCGTGCGAACCACCACCCCCGTCCGGGGGTGGTGAGACCTGGGTCACTGTTTACATGATGTCCATCGACCGGTCCGGTCCGCAACGAGGAGGCCCTATGTCGGCAATGAGTGCGACGGAGACGTTCCGGGCCGCCCGGGACTTCCTGCTGGAGCACCGCGAGGACTACGACACCGCCTGCTCGGGGTTCCGCTGGCCCCGGGCCGACCGCTTCAACTGGGCGCTGGACTGGTTCGACGTCATCGCCGAGAACAACGACCGCACCGCCCTGCACATCGTGGAGGAGGACGGCCGGCGCACCGAGGTCTCCTTCGCGGCGATGTCCGAGCGCTCCGACCGGGCCGCCAACTGGCTGAAGGCGCAAGGGGTCCGGGCGGGCGACCGCGTCCTCGTGATGCTCGGCAACCAGGTGGAGCTGTGGGAGACCGCACTCGCCGCGATGAAGCTGCGTGCCGTCCTCATCCCGGCGACACCGCTGCTCGGCCCCGCCGATCTGCGCGACCGGGTGGAGCGTGGCCGGGTGCGCCATGTGCTCGTACGGGACGCGGACACCGGGAAGTTCGACGAGGTGCCGGGGGAGTACACCCGGATCGCGGTGGGCGAGGAGGTGGCGGGCTGGCTGCCGTACGCCGAAGTGGCCGACACCTCCGCCGAGTTCACGCCCGACCGGGCGACGGGCGCCGACGAGCCGCTGATGCTCTACTTCACCTCCGGCACCACCGCCCGGCCCAAACTCGTCGAGCACACCCATGTGTCCTACCCCGTGGGCCACTTGGCGACGATGTACTGGATCGGGCTCCGCCCCGGCGACGTCCACCTCAACATCTCCTCGCCCGGCTGGGCCAAGCACGCCTGGTCCAACCTCTTCGCCCCGTGGACCGCCGAGGCCACCGTCTTCATCTTCAACTACACCCGCTTCGACGCCTCCCGGCTGATGGCCGAGATGGACCGCTCGGGCATCACCAGCTTCTGTGCCCCGCCCACCGTCTGGCGGATGCTCATCCAGGCCGACCTGTCGCGGCTGAAGGTCCCGCCGCGCGAGGTCGTCGCGGCGGGGGAGCCGCTGAACCCGGAGGTCATCGAGACGGTCCGGCGGGAGTGGGGTGTCACCATCCGGGACGGCTTCGGCCAGACGGAGAGCGCCGTCCAGGTCGCCAACACCCCCGGCCAGCTCCTCAAGTCCGGTTCCATGGGCCGCCCGAGCCCGGGGTTCACCGTGGAACTGCTCGACCCGGTCACCGGCCGCCCGGGCGCGCGCGAGGGGGAGATCGCCCTCGACCTCGCCGACCGGCCAGTCGGCCTGATGACCGGCTACCACGGCGACCCGGAACGCACCGCCGAGGCGATGGCGGGCGGCTACTACCGTACGGGCGACATCGGGGCGCGCGACGAGGACGGCTACATCACCTATGTGGGCAGGTCCGACGACGTCTTCAAGTCCTCCGACTACAAGATCTCGCCGTTCGAGCTGGAGAGCGCCCTCCTGGAGCACGAAGCGGTCGCCGAGGCCGCCGTCGTGCCCGCCCCCGACCCGCTCCGCCTCGCCGTCCCGAAGGCGTACGTCGTCCTGGCGGCGGGCTGGGAGCCGGGGCCGGAGACCGCGAAGGTCCTGTTCGCGCACGCGCGGGCGGTCCTCGCCCCGTACAAACGCATCCGCAGGCTGGAGTTCGCGGAGCTGCCCAAGACCGTCTCCGGCAAGATCCGCCGCATCGAGCTGCGCGAACGCACCGCCCAAGGCGCCGGAGCAGGAACCGAGTTCGACGAAGGGGACCTGAAATGAGCGAGCTGTCCGAGGAGAGCGGACTGTCCGAGGAAAGCGAGCTGTACCGGGGAAGCGGGCTGTACCGAGGGAGCGGGCCGACGGAAGTGACCGGCAGCCTCTCGTACGCGCACGGCACCGGCACCACCGCCCTGCTCGGCGACACCATCGGCCGCGACCTGGACCGGACGATCGCCGCCCACGGTGACCGTGAGGCCCTGGTCGACGTGGTCTCCGGCCGCCGCTGGACGTACACGGAGCTCGGCGCCGACATCGACGAACTGGCCCGCGCCCTGATGGCGTCGGGGGTGGCGAAGGGCGACCGGGTCGGCATCTGGGCGGTCAACTGCCCCGAGTGGGTGCTCCTCCAGTACGCCACCGCCCGCATCGGTGCCGTCATGGTCACCATCAACCCCGCCTACCGGGCACACGAGTTGGAGTTCGTCCTGAAGCAGGCGGGCATCTCCCTGCTGGTCGCCTCCCTGGCCCACCGCACCAGCGACTACCGCGCCCTCGTCGGCGAAGTCCGCGCCAACTGCCCTTCCCTGCGCGCCGTCCACTACATCGGCGACCCGTCCTGGACCGAGCTGACGGCGACCGCCCCGGCCGTCACCCCCGCCCAACTGGCTTCCCGTGAAGCCGAGCTGTCCTGCGACGACCCCGTCAACATCCAGTACACCTCGGGCACCACCGGCTTCCCCAAGGGGGCCACCCTCTCCCACCACAACATCCTCAACAACGGTTATTTCGTGGGGGAGATGATCGCCTACACGGAGGCCGACCGGATCTGTCTGCCGGTGCCCTTCTACCACTGCTTCGGCATGGTGATGGGCAACCTCGCCGCCACCTCGCACGGCGCCTGCATCGTGATCCCGGGCCCGTCGTTCGAGCCCGCCGCCGTGCTGGCCGCCGTCCAGCAGGAGCGCTGCACCTCGCTCTACGGCGTCCCCACCATGTTCATCGCGGAGCTGAACCTGCCGGACTTCGCCTCGTACGACCTCTCCTCGCTCCGCACCGGCATCATGGCGGGCTCTCCCTGCCCGGTCGAGGTGATGAAGAGGGTGGTCGCGGAGATGCACATGGCGGAGGTGTCCATCTGCTACGGCATGACGGAGACCTCCCCCGTCTCCACCCAGACGCGCCGCGACGACGATCTGGAGCGCCGCACCGGCACGGTGGGCCGGGCGCTGCCGCACATCGAGGTCAAGATCGTCGACCCGGCGACCGGCACCACCGTGGAGCGCGGCAGCACGGGTGAACTGTGCACCCGGGGCTACAGCGTGATGCTCGGCTACTGGGACCAGCCCGACCGCACCGCCGAAGTGATCGACGCGGGCCGCTGGATGCACACCGGGGACCTCGCGGTGATGCGCGAGGACGGGTACGTGCAGGTGGCCGGCCGGATCAAGGACATGATCATCCGGGGCGGCGAGAACGTGTACCCGAGGGAGATCGAGGAGTTCCTGCACGGCCACCCGAAGATCGCCGACGTCCAGGTGGTCGGCGTGCCGGACGAGAGGTACGGGGAGGAGATCCTGGCCTGCGTCATCCCCCGGGACCCGGCCGACCCGCCGGTCCTGGAGGAGATCACCGCGTACTGCCGGGAACGGCTGGCCCACTACAAGATCCCGCGCGGGCTGCGGGTGCTCGACTCCTTCCCGATGACGGTGAGCGGGAAGGTCCGCAAGATCGAGCTGCGGGAGACGTACGGCGGCTGAGCCCCGCCGGACGGCCCGCGCGGGGGCGGCCGGTCAGGCGGCTTCGATGATGTCGGGGCCGCCCGACCGGGTCGCCGCCGCCCACTCGATCAGCAGCACCTCGTACGTCGCGGCCTCCCCGGCGGACCAGTCCTGGCCCGCGCGGGAGTCGACGAGCGCGCGGATGGCCTCGTTCGCCTGGGCGGCGGACGCCACGGCGGGTGACTCGGCATGACGGGGAGTCAAATCCATGCCCCTAGCTTACGGGGCACCACCGACAGCGACCGCCGCCGACGGCCGGGCGGGCTGGAGGTCGCGCCGCATGCAGACCCGCGGCCAGCGGTCCAGCCCGTGCTGGGCCTCCTCCCCGCGGATTCTGCGCAGCCCGTCGGTGAGCTCGCTCTCGGCCAGGACCCGGAACCCGATGCGGGTGTAGTACGGGGCGTTCCACGGCACGTCGCTGAAGGTGGTCAGGGTGAGGGCGGGGAGCCCCTGTTCGGCGGCGAGCGTGGCGAGGTGGGCGATCAGGGCGCGGCCGATGCCCCGGCGGGCCACCACCGGGTCCACCGAGATCTGCTCGATGTGCAGGGCGCCGTCGACGGGGTCGGCGATCAGATAGCCCACCGGCCGGTCGTCGGCGGCGGAGAGGGGATCGGTGGCGGAGAGGGGGCCGACGGCCACCCAGCACCGCCCGGCCCGCCGGTAGTTCTCCAGCAGGTCGAGCGGGGGCGGATCGTCGTCGGCCACGGAGGTCATGCCGAGGGTGCGGAAGGGTTCCCCTGCGGCGCGCTCGATGTCCTGGAGAAGGCGGAGATCGGAGCGTCTGGCGGAGCGGATGCGCATGTACTCAGTGTGCCGCGCCGGACCGGGCGCCGGTACGGGGTGGGCCGAAAACGTCCCCTCCGCCGCCCCGCTCCCGTCGTTCAGGCCCCGGTGCTGACCAGCTCGTCGGCCGGGCTGTTCACCGGCTGCGGCGCCCCGGTGAGGTCCATGACGAAGAGCGGAAGGCCGACGCCGTCCGCCCGGGCCCGCGCATCGGCCTCGTACCCCGCGAGCGAGAAGAACACCCCGGCCGCCGACGCGCCCAGGGCGTTCAGCCAGAGGCATTCGACCCCGCGCACCCCCACCGGCCGGGTGGAGGCGTCGACCTGGGCGACGAGCCCGGTGGCCCGCAGGTCGATCCCGCCCGCGCGCCGGACCTGGGGCCGGGCCACCTCGCGGTAGCCGAGCCAGGTCAGGTAGAGGGCGGCCGCGCTCACCGCGTCGTGGCCCGTACGGATCGTCCGGGGCCGGAACGAGGGGCGCGGGTGGGCGGCGGTGCGCGGCAGCGGGATGTGTGCCGGCCTGACGGGCCCGGGCGGGGGTTCACTCTCGCCGACCGGCCGCACCGGAATCCGGAGCAGGGCCCCGCACGGGCAGCACAGCTCCGGCTGGGGCCACTGGTCCCGCCGGTCGCAGGCGGCGCAGCGGACGGTGACCCAGTCCTCGTCCCAGGTGCGGCGCGTGACCCGGACCGCCGGGGCGCCCGGCACCAGCGGCGGGGCGGTGGGCGCCCCGCACGGGCACGGGTAGGCCGGTGCGACGTAGGCATGGTCCCGGCTGCAGGCCGGGCACCGTACCGGCACGGACTCCACGATCGTCTCCCTCCGGCACGGACGCGCAGGACGGCTGCGCTCCGTGCCTCCCTCGTCACCCCATCGTCCACCAGGAGCGAGGTTCTGGGGAGGGGATTGGCGCACTTCGTACCCACCGGAGCCGTCGCCCGCCCTTGACGGGGACCCCACTGCGTTTTAGATTGCTTCCATATAGCAGAACTAATCTTCCGCAATACGGAATTGGTGCTCTCAGGTGGCGCGACAGAGCCCGACTCCACCAGTCCCGAGCAGGAGCACTCAATGCCTCGTATGACCGCTGCCCGTGCGGCAGTCGAGATCCTCAAGCGCGAAGGCGTCAGCAACGCGTTCGGTGTGCCGGGTGCGGCGATCAACCCCTTCTACGCGGCCCTCAAGGCCTCCGGCGGGGTGCAGCACACGCTGGCCCGGCACGTCGAGGGCGCCTCCCACATGGCGGAGGGCTACACCCGGGCCAAGGCCGGCAACATCGGCGTCTGCATCGGTACGTCGGGCCCGGCGGGTACCGACATGATCACCGGGCTGTACTCCGCCATCGCCGACTCCATCCCGATCCTGTGCATCACCGGCCAGGCCCCGACCGCCGTCCTGCACAAGGAGGACTTCCAGGCCGTCGACATCGCCTCGATCGCCAAGCCGGTCACCAAGGCGGCGACCACCGTCCTGGAGGCCGCCCAGGTCCCCGGCGTCTTCCAGCAGGCCTTCCACCTGATGCGCACCGGCCGTCCGGGCCCGGTCCTCATCGACCTGCCGATCGACGTCCAGCTCACCGAGATCGAGTTCGACCCCGAGCTGTACGAGCCCCTCCCGGTGCACAAGCCCGCCGCCTCCCGCAAGCAGATCGAGCGGGCGCTCGAACTGCTGAACGCCTCGGAGCGCCCCCTGCTCGTCGCGGGCGGCGGCATCATCAACGCCGACGCCTCCGAACTCCTGGTGGAGTTCGCCGAACTGACCGGCGTCCCCGTCATCCCGACCCTGATGGGCTGGGGCATCCTCCCCGACGACCACGAGCTGAACGCCGGGATGGTCGGCCTCCAGACCTCGCACCGCTACGGCAACGCGAACTTCCTGGAGTCCGACTTCGTCCTCGGCATCGGCAACCGCTGGGCCAACCGCCACACCGGCAAGCTGGACGTCTACACCCAGGGCCGCACCTTCGTCCACATCGACATCGAGCCCACCCAGCTCGGCAAGATCTTCGCCCCCGACCTCGGCATCGCCTCCGACGCCAAGGCCGCGCTGACGCTCTTCGTCGAGGTGGCGCGCGAGCTGAAGGCGGCGGGCAAGCTCAAGGACCGCTCGGCCTGGGCCGCCTCCACCCAGGAGCGCAAGGCCACCCTCCAGCGCCGCACCCACTTCGACAACGTGCCGCTCAAGCCGCAGCGCGTGTACGAGGAGATGAACCGGGCGTTCGGCCCCGAGACCCGTTACGTCACCACCATCGGGCTGTCCCAGATCGCCGGCGCGCAGATGCTGCACGTCTACAAGCCGCGCCACTGGATCAACTGCGGCCAGGCGGGCCCCCTCGGCTGGACGATCCCGGCCGCGCTGGGCGTCGCCACCGCCGACCCGGAGGGCACGGTCGTCGCCCTCTCCGGCGACTACGACTTCCAGTTCATGCTGGAGGAGCTGGCCGTCGGCGCGCAGCACCGCATCCCGTACGTCCACGTGCTGGTGAACAACTCCTACCTGGGCCTCATCCGCCAGGCGCAGCGCAACTTCGACATCGACTTCCAGGTCAACCTGGAGTTCGAGAACCTCAACTCCCCGGAGCTGGGCGTCTACGGCGTCGACCACGTCAAGGTCGTCGAGGGCCTCGGCTGCAAGGCCATCCGGGTCACCGAACCGGACCAGCTGCTGCCCGCCTTCGAGGAGGCGAAGAAGCTCGCCGCGGAGTTCCGGGTCCCGGTCGTCGTGGAGGCGATCCTGGAGCGGGTCACCAACATCGCGATGAGCGGCACCGACATCGCCTCGGTCAACGAGTTCGAGGACATCGCCACGGACCCGTCCCACGCCCCCACGGCAATCCGCCCGCTGACGGTCTCCTGACCTGACGGACACCCAGAAGGTCCCCGCCCCGGAGCCGTCCTCCGGGGCGGGGACCTTTGCCTCTTCCGGCCCATCCGGCCGGATACGCCCCTCAACTCTGTTGTGACTGGAGCCACATCCGGCATCGAATCCACCATCACACCGTCTTCACATTTACGATGCGGACGTGCGGCAGGTGACCGAATCCCGCCGTGTGAAGAGAATTGACGGGGAGTCACGTTCATGCAAAGAGCCTCAAGGGGTGCTCTCGACAGTGCACCGAATCCGGCGTCGGAGGTGAGGAGGCGGTCCGTCGTCGCGTGGTCGGCGCTGCCCTCCGTCCTGATCGCCTTCGCGCTGGTGATGACGACGGGGGCGCCGGCCGGTGCCTACAACACGTACAACGGCCACCGCTTGAAGTACGGAATCAACGGCGAGTACTACTGGCTGGACTCCACCGCACAGAACTCCCACCCCAATGCGATTCCGGCCGGTGTGGGGCACTGGAACAACACCACGGACACCAAGGTCTGGTACGTCAAGACTCTTGCCAAGGAGAAGAGCCGACTGGACTTCTACAGGCGATCGAGCAGCAGTGGCGTGTACTGTGCGGCAACCTCCATGTACGTCAATACGTCGGCCGTGAACGCGTACCAGAAGGACTGGGTCTGGGCCAAGGTCACGATCGACCCGCTGTTGGCCAATGCGTCACAGTGCGGACCCGAGACTCACCGTGACGGGATCATCGCACATGAGGTGGGCCATGCGATGGGCCTGGATCACAACAGCAACAAGAGCTCCCTGATGTACACGAACATATCCGGTACGCGTGTCGACGCCCCGATCAAGGATGACAGGAATGGCATCAACCACCTCTACTGACAGGTCCGCTTCGCGCCGCGTCGGCTTCGGCGTCCTGGCAGCTGGGCTGGTGCTGCCCCTGGCCTTGTCGGGATGCTCCGGTGGTGCCGGGGGAGACGCGGCGAAGGACGACGTGCGCGGATCGCGGTCGGCGCCGAGCCTCGGGGCGACGACGGACTCGTCCGACGCCCCGGACCATAAGATCCTCATCGACGCGGCGCTCGTCAGCAGCTATTCCGCTCCCAGTCTTGCCGCGTTCGTCAGCGAGGCCGGGGCGACCAACGTGATCAGCGGCACGGTCACCGCCAGCCGGTCGCTGGTCACCGGGCCGGCCAACACCGTAGAGACGATCCTGACGATCTCGGTGGAGCGGCAGCGGGACGCCGACGCTCCCACCACCGTCGAGGTGCGGGAACAGGGAGGTGTCGTCCCGGTCGCACAGGTGCGCTCCGACTTCGAGGAGAAGCTGGGACGCGAGCTGACCGATGAGGAGCTGACCGAGAGGGTCGACTACCAGTTCAACGGAGCCGAGCACGCGCGAGTGGGTGACCAGGTGCTCGTCGTGGTGGCCGACGACGCCTCCGTGCGGGAGGAGGGCGCCTACCTCGGTCTCGCCCGGCTCGTGCGGGAGGATGAACCGGGCGCGCTCTCCAAGTCGAGTTCCGCGAAGTCGAGTTCGGGGAAGTCGGGTTCCGCGAAGTACACCTGGCCGGGGGAGGCCCCGAACCCGGACTGGGAGGGCGCGGTCGACGTGGAGTCCCTCCTGTAGGGAGGAGTGAGAGCGTCCGCGCAGTGCCGAAAGGGCGTGGAGTACGGGACCGTATCCGTACTCCACGCCCTCGTTCAGGGGGTGACAGGGACCGCGGCGGCGGCGATCGGCCCCGGGGGAGGGCCGCCTCCTTCAGGTCAGGAGGCGGGTCCCGGGGCCTTCACCACCGCACTGGCATCGCACAGCCGCCGCGGCCTCGTCGTCCTGCCCGGGCCGCGCGGCACCCCTCATCCGGGTGCGCGGTACGGGCAGGGGCTTCACAGGGGGCTCAGTCCTCGCGCAGGGCGCGGACGGCCTCCTCGACGCGCTTGCCGTAGTCGGCGTCGGCGGCGTGGAAGTGGGCGAGGTTCTTCTCGATCACATCGTCGCGGGTGACCTGCGAGAGGCCCCCGGCGATGTTGGCGACCAGACGGCCCTTCTCGTCCTCGGACATCAGCCGGTACAGCTCGCCCGCCTGGAAGAAGTCGTCGTCCTTGACATGGGCGGCCGTCTCGTAGGTGCCCGTCCAGCCGTGGACGGCGAGGGGGGCGCCGAGCGCGGAGCCGGTCTGCGCCGGACCGGCGTACGAGTTGGGCTCGTAGTTCTTGTCGTGGCGCGAGCCGTACCGCGTGGCGTGCAGCCCGTCGCGGCCGTAGTTGTCGACCTCGGCCGCCTTGGGGGCGTTGACCGGGAGCTGGGTGTGGTTGACGCCCAGGCGGTAGCGGTGCGCGTCCGCGTAGGCGAACAGCCGGCCCTGGAGCATCTTGTCCGGGGACGGGCCGATGCCGGGCACGAAGTTGTTCGGGGAGAACGCGGCCTGCTCGACCTCGGCGAAGACGTTGTCCGGGTTCCGGTCCAGCACGAGACGGCCGACCCGCTGGAGCGGGTAGTCGCTGTGCGGCCACACCTTGGTGAGGTCGAACGGGTTGAACCGGTAGTCCGCGGCCTCGGCGGCGGGCATCACCTGGACGTGCAGCGTCCAGGACGGGTTGACGCCCCGCTCGATGGCCTGGAGCAGGTCCGTCTGGTGCGAGTTGGCGTCCTTGCCGACGAGCTCGGCGGCCTGGTCGGCGGAGAGGGAGCGCACACCCTGGTTGGTCTTGAAGTGGTACTTGACGAAGAAGGCCTCGCCCTCGGCGTTCGTCCACTGGTAGGTGTGCGAGCCGTAGCCGTTCATGTGACGGTACGAGGCGGGGATGCCGCGGTCGCCCATCAGCCAGGTGATCTGGTGCGTGGCCTCGGGGGCGTGCGCCCAGAAGTCCCAGACGTTGTCCAGCTCCTGACGGCCCGTGAACGGGTCGCGCTTCTGCGAGTGGATGAAGTCGGGGAACTTGATCGGGTCCTTGATGAAGAACACCGGGGTGTTGTTGCCGACCAGGTCGTAATTGCCCTCGTTCGTATAGAACTTGAGGGCGAACCCGCGCGGGTCGCGCACCGCGTCCGCACCGCCGAGCGAGTCCGCCACGGTGGAGAAACGGAGGAACGTCTCGGTGCGTTTGCCCACTTCGGAGAGGAAGTCGGCGCGGGTGAAGCCGGTGACGTCGTCGGTCACCTCGAAGTAGCCGTACGCGCCGGAGCCTCGGGCGTGGACCACGCGCTCCGGGATGCGCTCACGGTTGAAGCGGCCGAGCTTCTCCAGGAGGTGCTGGTCCTGGAGAAGGATCGGTCCACCGACACCGGCGGTGGCGGAGTTCTGGTTGTCGGCGACCGGGGCGCCTGACTCGGTCGTGAGCACACGCTTAGCCATGTGGCGGGATGACCTTTCGTACGAGCTGCTGACGGCTTGAGGAGCGTAGATTCGCCGCGAGACAACGTCAACAGTTTGTTGAAAACGAAGTGTGTGGTTCCGGGTCGCGGCGGCGCCTGGGCGCGACAGGACAGGTGTCAGCGCCACCGCGACCCGGAGTTCAGGGGGCCCGTCGTCCGGGCCGTGGCCCCTTGCGGGGACCGGGCTCCTCGCGGAGCCGGGAGGGGATCAGACCTGGGAGCCGGAGAGCCGCTCGACCGAGCGCAGCAGCGCCGAGTGGTCCAGCCCGCCGTCGCCCTGGGCGCGCAGCGAGGCGACGAGCTGGGCGACCACACCGCCGACGGGCAGGGCCGCGCCGACGTTACGGGCGGCGTCGGTCACGATGCCCATGTCCTTGTGGTGCAGGTCGATCCGGAAGCCGGGGGCGAAGTCCCGCTTCAGGAAGTTGTCCTTCTTGCGGGTCAGCACGGTCGAGCCGGCCAGCCCGCCGTTGAGGACGTCCAGCGCTGCGGCGAGGTCCACCCCGGACTTCTCCAGGAAGACCACGGCCTCGGCGCAGGCCTGGATGTTGACCGCGACGATCAGCTGGTTGGCCGCCTTCACCGTCTGGCCGGAGCCGTGCGGACCGCAGAGCACGATGGTCTTGCCCAGCGCCTCCAGGAGCGGCTTCGCGGCGTCGAAGTCCGCCTGCTCACCGCCGACCATGATGGACAGCACCGCCTCGATGGCCCCGGCCTCGCCGCCGGAGACCGGCGCGTCCAGGACCCGGATGCCCTTCTCGGCCGCGTTCTTCGCGAGGTCCACCGAGGTCTGCGGGGTGATGGAGGACATGTCCACCAGCAGCGCCCCGCGCTTGGCGTTCTCCAGGATGCCGTCGGGGCCGTACGCGATGGCCTCGACCTGCGGGGATGCGGGCACCATCGTGATGACGACATCCGCGTCCCCGACCGCCTCCGCGATCGAGGAGGCGCCGGTGCCGCCGGCCGCGACCAGCCGGTCGATCTTGGCCTGCTCCAGGGTGTATCCGGTGACGGAGTAACCGGCCTTGATCAGGTTCTCCGACATGGGGGAGCCCATGATGCCGAGACCGATCCAGGCGACCTTGGGGAGGTTGTTGCTCATGAGGGTGCCTTCCTGAAAAACGTGTGTACGTAAGGGGGTTGGGCGCGACGCCGTGGCCGCCCCGGCCCGTCCGCAGCGAGGGGGCCGGTCAGCCGGCCGCTCGGGCGGAGACCGGGAGCCAGTCGAAGGAGTCCGCGCTCGGCCGGTCGCCCGGCTTGTACTCCAGGCCGACCCTGCCCGTGTAACCGGCGTCCTTCAGCTCGTCGAGGAGCCGCTCCAGCGGGAGCGAGCCGGTACCCGGCGCGCCGCGCCCCGGGTTGTCGGCGATCTGGACGTGGCCGGTCTTGGCGGCGTACGCCTTGATGACCTGGCCCAGGTTTTCGCCGTTCATCGACAGGTGGTACAGGTCCAGCAGGAACTTGGCGTTCCCCAGGCCCGTCGCCGCGTTGACCTTGTCGACGACCTCGATCGCGGCCGGTGCGCTGACCAGCGGATAGAGCGGCGACTCCGGCTTGTTGAGGGTCTCGACCAGGAGGATCGCCCCGATGCGGTCCGCCGCGCGGGCGGCCAGCACCAGGTTCTCCAGGGCGAGCGCGTCCTGCACCACCGGGTCCGCGCCCTCGACGCGGTTGCCGTACAGCGCGTTGAGCGCCGTGCAGCCGACCGAGGCGGCGAAGTCGGCCGCCACCTCGATGTTGGCCCGGAAGCGGTCCGACTCCGTGCCGGGCACGGAGAGCGCGCCGCGGTCGGGGCCGGGCAGCTGTCCGGCGTAGAAGTTCAGCCCCACCAGCTGGGTGCCCGCGTCGTCGAGCGCCTTCTTGAGGGCGTCGAGCTCCGCCTGCGGCGGGGTGGGGGTCTCGATCCAGGGCCACCACAGCTCGACCGCCGTGAAGCCCGCCGCGGCGGCTGCCGCGGGACGCTCCAGGAGCGGGAGTTCCGTGAAGAGGATCGAAAGGTTCACATCGAAGCGCTGGTCCGGGTATCCCATGAGGGTTTCGGCGCTCCTTCCGTATTGCGGAAGTTAGTTTCTGCTTAACGGAAGATTGCCCGGCGGGTGGCGGGACTGTCAAGGGGGTGCCGCGAAATTCGCCCCGGTCGGCGGCGTACGGAATCGGTGGCAGGAGCCCCTTCGGGCATACGAAAGCGGGGCGGGGGCCGCCGTCGACCCCCGCCCCGCCCGGCTCTCACGCCGTACGCGCCTCCCTCACCCGGCCGGGACCGTGTCCTCGAACGTGGTCCCCGCACTGCGGTACGCCCCGACCATCGCGTTGACCTGCGCGGGGGTGAGCACCTGGTCCTTCACATGCAGGACGTAGTCCACCTGCTGGTCGTAGGCGCGGGGCGTGGTGCTCGGCTGCCCCGCCAGGTCGATCAGCCAGTGGTTGAAGGCGATCACCATCGGCCGCTCGGGCAGATAGTCCGCCCCGTGCGTCGCGAAGTGCTCCCCGTCGACGTAGTACGTGATCTCGTCGTCGTCGATGGTCACCACCAGGTCGCGCCAGCCCGCGTACGAACGCCGGTCCACGGTGTGCGCGTTCACCGTCTCCCACGGTTCGGGCCGGTAGGTCTCCCAGGAGGTGGCGTAGAGGATGTTGGCCGGTTCGCCCCAGCCGCCGTTCGGCAGGTACTCGAAGTCGTACTCCGCGTAGTCGTCCGCCATCGGCGCGGTCAGGTCGTTGATCGCGAAGAACGTCTGCACGATGTGGTCGCCGTCCGGCCCCGAGCGCGGGGCGTCGGTGAACTTCACCCGGGAGGCGTACGTCCCGTTCTTGAACTTCATCGACCGCGTCGAGAACTCGGTGTGCTTCGTCGAAGCCGCCGTGCCCGCCGTCGACGCCTCCAGGTTCATCACCGAATTCCCGCCCTGCGAGGCGAAGGTGACGCCCGACGGGTCCCAGGTCGCGCCGAACAGTCCCGGGCCGCCCGAGCCGGACCGTACGCTCCAGCCGTTCGCCTGCAGCCTCGGGTCGGTGTGCGAGCTGTAGTTGAAATCGTCGAAGAGCACGGGCGGGTCGGCCGGCCCGTCGCCCCCGGGTGCCTCGCCCCACACGGTCGAGCCGTTCACATGGGCCGTCACCTTCGACCAGTCGCCGTACGCGGACTGCTGCGGGCCGAAGGAGTGGTCGTCGGACTGGAGGAGCGGGCCCCAGGACGTCTGGTGGAACCGGAGTTGCAGGTCACCGGAGTCCGCCCCCGGCGCCAGCGAACCCGCGCCCGGGGTGAAGCCGATCTCCAGATACCGGTCCGCCGTGGCCGTCGGGGAGGCAGGCGTCCCGAACGTGCCGGTGATGTTCGCGCACCCCTTCACCGCCCAGGAGCAGGCGAAACGGTACGCGGCGGAGGCCGAGTCGGCCTTGAAGTAGTACCGCACCTTGACGCTGCTCAGCGGTACGGAGGTGGAGCCGGCGTTCCGTACCTTCAGCCAGGGCTCGCTCTCGTAGGTCGTCGCCCCGGACGTGGTCGTCCGGTACTGCACGACGAGCCCGTCCGCCGCGGCGACCGCCGAGGACGGGATGGCGGCGAGCCCGGTGGCGGCCAGGGTCACGGCGGCGGCGGAGGCCAGGGCGGTGCGGAGTCCGGATCTTCTTCTGCCTCTGCGGCGGGTCTCGGCCGGTCTGTTCATGGGGGTGTTCCTCTCCGGGGCGGTCGCCGGGAACCTGACCAGTTCGGTCCACTGGTCAGCTCGCCTTCCGACGGGGGTTGAAGGTGGCATAGACCAATGAGGGCAGTCAACCCCCCTTATATGAAAGCCATTTGGTGAAATGTGCGTGATGGGACCCGCCCGCCCACGGGTCGTGAGCGTTATACTGCCCCTGACCAGCAAGCCAGTTGGTCGGGTCGTTCGGTCAACTGGTAAGAAAAGCAGGCCCGTCGAGAGGCCGAGAGGGGAGCGCATGGAGGCGGATGCGCCGGGGACGGTGCTCAAACGGGAGCGGACCCGCGATGCCGTGCTGGAGCTGATCGAGTCGCGCAGCCCCGGCGACGCGATCCCCTCGGAGCGTGCCCTGTGCGCCCTGCTCGGCGTCTCGCGCCCCACCGTGCGCGCGGCGGTCGACGAGCTGGTCGCCGCCGGACTCCTGGTGCGCGAACACGGCCGGGGCATGTTCGTCGCGCCCGCCAAGATCACCCAGGAGCTGGTGGCGGGGGGCCGGGCGCTGACCGTGCCGCAGGCGGCGGGTGCCTGGTCGAGCCGGCTGCTGGAGTTCACCACCCTCCAGGCGGGCGCCCGGGTCGGCCGCAAGCTGCGGATGTCACCCGCCGCCGAGATCGTCTACGTGGCACGGCTGCGGCTGGTCGACGGGGCGCCGATGGCCATCGAGCACCTGCACATCCGGGCCGAGCTGGTGCCCGGCCTCAGCGCGCAGGAGCTGGAGAGCGGCGACCTGTACGAGCATCTGCGCACCACCCACGGCGTGCACGTCCACGAGGCGGTCCAGGCGATCGAGCCCACCGTCGTCACCCGCGCCGAGGCCGGGCTGCTCGACGTCCCCGAGCTCTCCCCGGCCCTGCTCTTCGAACGGCTGACCTCCGACACCACGGGCCGCCCGGTGGAGTACGTCCACTCGCTCTACCGGGGCGACCGCTACCGGATCGTCTCCCGCCTCGCCCTGGGCCCGGCCGCCGAGGTCGCCCCGGACCGGGAGGGCCACCACCCGGGCATCCCGCCCGGCGATTTCGCGCACGGCGACGCGATCACCTCCTCCACCAGGGGGGACATCCAGGCGGGCGGCTGACCTCCGGCCGCGGTTACAGTCGTGGCCGAGCCGCGCGGAGCCCGCACCCGCGGCGAGGACATCAGGGAGGCACCGTGCGCTTGAGGGTGGAATTCACCACCGAGCCCTTCGATCTCGACGAGGCACCCGCCCACGCGGTGGTGGCCCGCGAGGTCATCCAGAGCGCCGAGCTCGACGCCGTGGACGTCGGCCCGTTCGGCAATACGGCGGAAGGGGGCGCGGACGAGGTCCTGACCGCCGTGGACTCCCTGCTGCGCCGGGCCCTGGCCTTGGGCGCCACCCGGGTCTCGCTCCAGGTCAACGTGATCGGGGAGGAGGTACGGTGACCGAATCCGCCGACCGCCCCCCGGCCGCCTCTTCCGCTGACCCCACGGCAGCCGCCGATCCCGCCGGTCACCCTCCGGTCACCGTCGACCACCCCTTCGTATCGGCCGTGAAGCCGCTTGTGGACGCGATGGGCGCCGAGCTGCTGGGCCCCGAGCAGGCCCAGCCGGACGATGTGGTGCTCGCGTGGGAGGGCCGGGACGTCATAGCCGTACGGCTGCCCCAGCTCTCCGACTCGCTGGACCACATCCTCGCCGCGCTGGAGAGACGGCACGGGATGCCGCTCGCCGACCTGGACCGGAAGGCCAAGCAGTCCGTCGTCCGGACCCTGGAGGCACGCGGTGCCTTCTCCGTACGACATGGGGTGGAGACCGTGGCCGGTGCCCTGGGGGTTTCGAGGTTCACCGTGTACAACTACCTGAACCGGGAACATTCGGCCAAGGGTGAGTAGTTGGCCCGAACGCGCCGAACCCGCCGAACACACAGGAAAGCCGCCGTCCGCATGCCGGGACGGCGGCTTTCTCCGTTCGCGAGATTTCAACAAAGTGTTGACGTCGTGTTGCGGAGGGCGTTAGCTATCCGCAGCCCGAACAACGCACAGCGAAAAACAGCCACGGAGGCTCCCGTGACTTCGAGCTCCACACCGGGCCTCACCCGGTTCAACATCCTGGCGGACGGCGAGGCCACCCCCGCGCTGCACGAGGTCTGTGCCAGTGCGGCCTGGGGGGAGACCGTCCTCGCCGGCCGTCCGTACGCCACCGAGGAAGCCCTGCTCTCCGCGAGCGACGCCGCCATGGCCGAGCTCACCTCGGAGGACCTGGCCGAGGCGATGGCGGGCCACCCGCCGATCGGCCGCCCGATCCCCGGTGACCCGACCTCCTCCCGCGAGCAGCGGGGGATGGCCGGCGCCTCCGAGGAGCTCAAGACCGAGATGCTCGAACTGAACCTGGCCTACCAGGAGCGGTTCGGACATGTCTTCCTGATCTGTGCCACCGGCGCCACCGGTGAGCAGATGCGCGACGCGGTGAAGTCCCGGATCGGGAACTCGCCCGAGCAGGAGCAGGAGATCGTGCGCACCGAACTGGGCAAGATCAACCGCATCCGGCTGACCCGTCTCGTACGGGAGACCCTCGCAGAGGAAGCTCCCGCACAGGACTCTTGAGATCTAGGAGAGTGACGGTCTTGAGTACCGACACGACCGCATCGGTGTCCACCCACATCCTGGACACCAGCATCGGCCGCCCCGCCGCGTCCGTCGCCGTCTCGCTCGCCGCCCGCAGCGGCAGCGGCTCGCCGTACGTGGTGCTCGGAGCCTCCGCGACCGATGCGGACGGGCGCTGCAAGGACCTGCCGGCCCTGCCGGAAGGCACCACCCATGTACGTCTCGACTTCGACACCGAGACGTACTTTTCCAAGAAGCAAGCCGAGGCGCAGCAGGACGCCCCCCGCGTAAGGGACAGCGGCGCGTTCTTCCCGGAGGTGACCATCGCGTTCGCGGTCGTCCCGGGCGAGCACTATCACGTACCGCTGCTGCTCAACCCGTTCGGCTACTCCGTTTACCGAGGGAGCTAGCACCGACATGCCCACGATTCTCGGCCAGAACCAGTACGGCAAAGCAGAGAACCGCGTCGTAAAGATCACGCGGGACGGCGACACCCACCACATCAAGGACCTGAACGTCTCGGTCGCCCTCTCCGGCGACATGGACGACGTCCACTACTCCGGCTCCAACGCCAACGTCCTGCCGACCGACACCACCAAGAACACGGTGTTCGCGTTCGCCAAGGAGCACGGGATCGAGTCCGCCGAGCAGTTCGGCATCCACCTCGCCCGCCACTTCGTCTCCTCCCAGGAGCCGATCCACCGGGCGCGGATCCGGATCGAGGAGTACGCCTGGGAGCGCATCGCGACCTCCGACGGCAACTCCAAGTTCATCGGCGCCGACGAGGTCAGGCACTCCTTCGCCCGCAAGGGCCAGGAGACCCGCGTCTCCCAGATCACCTACGACGGTGAGAACTGGGAGGTCATCTCGGGCCTCAAGGACCTCACGGTGATGAACTCGACCAACTCCGAGTTCTGGGGCTACGTCAAGGACAAGTACACGACGCTGAAGGAGGCGTACGACCGCATCCTGGCGACCGACGTCTCCGCGCGCTGGCGCTACAACTGGACCAGCGACGAACAGCGCATGCCGAACTGGGAGAAGTCCTACGAGCAGGCGCGCAAGCACATGCTCCAGGCCTTCGCCGAGACCTACTCCCTCTCGCTCCAGCAGACCCTGTACCAGATGGGTTCGCGGATCATCAACAGCCGCAGCGAGATCGACGAGATCCGCTTCTCGCTGCCGAACAACCACCACTTCCTGGTGGATCTCGAACCGTTCGGCCTCAAGAACGACAATGAGGTCTACTTCGCGGCGGACCGTCCCTACGGTCTGATCGAGGCCACCGTGCTCCGGGACGGCGTCGAGCCAAAGATCCCGGTCGACATGACCAACCTCTGACGCGGCACTGAACCTGCCCCCGTCCGTCCGCAGTCGGGCGGGGGCGGGTCATCCCGGAGGAATCACCCATGGCACAGCCTGCAACGGGGCCGGCCGAAGGCCCGAAACCCCTCACTGCCAAGGCAGTTCACCCGGTCGAAGCCCACTCGACCGCAGTTCATCCGGTCGCAGTTCACCCGGTGGATGAGAAGCTTCCTCCCGCGCGGCTCGTTCCCGCCGCGCTCCAGCACATCGCCGCCATGTACGCGGGCGTCGTCACCCCTCCGCTGATCATCGGCCAGGCCGTCGGCCTGGACACCGCCGGAATGACCCGGCTCATCGCCGCGAGCCTCCTGATCGCCGGACTCGCCACCCTCCTCCAGACCATCGGCCTCGGCACCTTCGCCGGGAACCGGCTGCCGTTCGTGAACGCGGCGTCGTCGGCCGGTATCGCCCCGATGCTCGCCATCGCCGAGACCACCGCGCCCGGACACCAACTCCCCGCGATCTACGGGGCGGTGCTCGTCGCCGGAGCCTTCTGCCTGACGGTCGGACCGTTCTTCGGCAGGCTGCTGCGCTTCTTCCCGCCGCTCGTCACGGGCGTGGTCATCACCCTCATCGGCGTCACCCTCATGCCCGTGCCGATCGCCTGGGCGCAGGGCGGCGACGCCACCGCCGCCGACTTCGGCGCGATGAAGTACCTTGCCCTGGCCGCCTTCACCCTCGTCGTCATCCTGCTCGTCCAGCGTTTCGGCCGCGGCTTCCTCAAGCAAGTGGCCCTGTTGGTGGGCATGTTCGTCGGCACGCTGGCCGCGATCCCGTTCGGACTCGCCGACTTCTCCGCGCTGAGGTCCGCACCGCTCGCCGCCCTGCCGACCCCCTTCGCCTTCGGAACGCCGGAGTTCCACCCCGCCGCGATCCTTTCCCTCTGCATCGTCATGCTCGTCCTGATGACGGAGTCCTCGGCCGGCATGCTGGCCCTCGGCGAGATCTGCGAACGCCGCACCGACGGCCGTACGATCACCCGGGGCCTGCGTACGGACGGCATCGCCACCCTGCTCGGCCCGGTCTTCGGAGGCTTCCCCACCAGCGCCTTCGCCCAGAACGTCGGCGTCGTCTCGCTGACCCGCGTGCGCAGCCGGTACGTCGTCGCGGCGGCGGGCGGCGCCCTGCTGGTCCTGGGAGCCTTCCCCGTACTCGGCGCGGTCGTCTCGCTCGTCCCGATGCCCGTCCTCGGCGGTGCCGGCATCGTCCTCTTCGGCTCCATCGCGGTGAGTGGTATCCGTACGCTCTCCGAAGCCGGGCTCGACGACAGCTCCAACATCATCCTGGTCGCGGTGGCGCTCGGCGCGGGCATCATCCCGCTCGCCGCGCCCGCCTTCTACGCCGGATTCCCGGCCTGGGCGCAGACCGTCCTCGGCTCCGGGATCAGTGCGGGAGCACTGGTCGCGGTCGTGCTCAACCTGTTCTTCCACCATCTCGGCACCCACAGCCGCCCCGCTGTGGCACTCAAATCCTCCTAGGGTCCTGCCGTGCCCACATCGCCACAGAGAGAAGAAGGAAGCACCATGGCAGCTTCGGCAGACCCTCAGCGCACCGTCATCGAGAACTGTTCGATCGCCACCGTCGACGCCCACGACACGGAGTACGCCTCCGGGTACATCGTCGTGGCGGACAACCGCATCGAGTCCGTCGGCGCGGGCAAGGCACCGGAGGGCCTGACCGGGGTCGTCCGGCGCATCGACGCCACCGGGCACCTCGCCACCCCCGGCCTGGTCAACACCCACCACCACTTCTACCAGTGGATCACCCGGGGCCTGGCCACCGACCACAACCTCTTCAACTGGCTGGTCGCCCTCTACCCGACCTGGGCGCGCATCGACGAGCCGATGGCCCGCGCCGCCGCGCAGGGCTCGCTCGCCATGATGGCCCGGGGCGGCGTCACCACAGCGATGGACCACCACTACGTCTTCCCGAAGGGCTCCGGCGACCTGTCCGGCGCCATCATCGGGGCCGCCCGGGAGATGGGCGTACGGTTCACCCTCGCCCGGGGCTCCATGGACCGCAGCGAGAAGGACGGCGGCCTGCCGCCGGACTTCGCCGTCGAGACCCTGGAGGGCGCGCTCGCCGCCACCGAGGCCACCATCGACGCCCACCACGACGCCTCCTTCGACGCCATGACCCAGGTCGCCGTCGCCCCCTGCTCGCCCTTCTCGGTCTCCACCGAACTGATGCGCCAGGGTGCGGAGTTGGCCCGGCGCAAGAACGTACGGCTGCACACCCACGGGTCCGAGACCGTCGAGGAGGAGCAGTTCTGCAAGGAGCTGTTCGGGATGGGCCCGACCGACTACTTCGAGTCCACCGGCTGGCTCGGCAGTGATGTGTGGATGGCGCACTGCGTCCACATGAACGACTCCGACATCGCCGCCTTCGCCCGTACGGGAACGGGCGTCGCCCACTGCCCCTCCTCCAACGCCCGCCTGGCCGCCGGGATCGCCCGGGTCCCCGACATGCTCGCCGCCGGTGTCCCGGTCGGCCTCGGCGTGGACGGCACCGCCTCCAACGAGTCCGGCGAGCTCCACACCGAGCTGCGCAACGCCCTCCTCATCAACCGCCTCGGCGCCCACCGCGAGGCCGCCCTGAACGCCCGTCAGGCCCTGCGCCTCGGGACCTTCGGCGGGGCCCAAGTACTGGGCCGCGCCGACCAGATCGGCTCCCTGGAGGCCGGCAAGCTCGCCGACCTCGTGCTGTGGAAGCTGGACACCCTGGCCCACTCCTCGATCGCCGACCCGGTGACCGCGCTCGTCTTCGGCGCGGCCGCCCCGGTGACCCTCTCCCTCGTCGACGGCAAGCCGGTCGTCGAGGGCAGCCGGCTCACCACGGTGGACGAGGACGCCATCGCCCGTACCACCCGCGACGAGGCCCGCCGCCTCGCGCAGATCGCCGCCGGGGCCTGACTCCGGCGGAACCGCTGAACTGCTGGGCAGTCACTGATCCCGGCGGAACCGCTGAGCCGTCAGGCAGTCACTGACCCCCGCTGAGCCGCGGGGCAGCCACTGATCCCGGCGGAACACCCGAACCGCCGGGACGGCAGTGATCCCCGGCGGAACACCTGAACCGCCGGGCAGCTGCAGAACAACCCCGGCGGTACCCCGACCGGCCGGTCGAGGGGGACGGCCCGAGACCGGCCGCCGTGGACCCGAGCGGGGTCCGCGGCAGCCGGTCCGGCGGACGCACACCCGATGGTGGGCGCCGCCGGACCGGTGATGAACGCTGCCCGCACGCACCCCGACCCGTGCGTTCCCGCACCCCCCTCCGTACGGCCTGCACCACCTGAGAGAGCCGCACCACCGCACCACTTACGCACCACCTCCCTGACACCCACGTCGCCGACGACGTGTAACCGACCGGAGGAACCGCCGTGGCCGCCAACAAGCCCAGGTTTCGCAAAGACGCATACGCAGACACAGCCGCCCTCGGAGCGACGGACGACACCGTCGTGGAAACAGCATCGGACGGCCGGAAACATCCGGTTGACGAGACCCTCCCGCCCCTGAAGATGTTCACCAGCGGCCTCCAGCACGTGGCCGCGATGTACGCAGGGGTGGTGGCACCACCCCTGATCGTGGGGCCCGCCGTCGGCCTCACCGCCAAGGAGACCGCCTTCCTGATGGGGGCGAGCCTCTTCACCGCGGGCATCGCCACCCTGCTCCAGACCATCGGCTTCTGGAAGGTCGGCGCCCGGCTGCCCTTCGTCAACGGCGTCTCGTTCGCCGGGGTCGCCCCGATGATCGCGATCGGCAAGGACCGGGGACACGACGGCATCGCCGTGATCTTCGGCGCGATCATCGTCGCGAGCCTGCTCGGCTTCGTCCTCGCCCCCTACTTCTGCAAACTCGTCCGCTTCTTCCCACCGGTCGTCACCGGCACCGTCATCACCCTGATCGGTGTCTCGCTTCTGCCGGTCGCCTTCAACTGGTCCCAGGGCGGCAACGCGGCGGCGGACGACTACGGTTCGATGACCAACATCACCATGGCCGCCGTGACCCTGGTGATCGTGCTGGCCCTGCGCAAGCTGCTGCGCGGCTTCCTCCAGCAGATCGCGATCCTGCTCGGCCTGGTCATCGGCACCCTGATCGCCATCCCGGCGGGCATCACCGACTTCAGCGCCATCAAGAACGCCGACGTGGTCGGCTTCCCGACACCGTTCGCGTTCGGCGGCCCGCAGTTCGAGATCGCCGCCATCATCTCCATGTGCATCGTGATGCTCGTCTGCATGACCGAGTCCACGGCCGACATGCTGGCCCTCGGGAAGATCGTCGGCCGGCCGGCGGACGAGAAGATCATCGAGGGCGGGCTGCGCGCCGACACCCTGGGCAGCGCCATCAGCCCGATCTTCAACGGCTTCATGTGCAGCGCCTTCGCCCAGAACGTGGGCCTGGTCGCCATGACGAAGATCCGCAGCCGCTTCGTCGTCGCGGCGGGCGGCGGCATCCTCATCGTGCTCGGCCTGGTCCCGATCGCCGCCTCCGTCATCGCCCTCGTACCGCTGCCGGTGCTCGGCGGCGCGGGCATCGTCCTCTTCGGTACGGTCGCGTCCAGCGGCATCCAGACCCTGGCCACCGCCGCCCTGGAGAAGGGCGAGAACGCGCTGATCGTGGCGGCGGCCCTCGGTATCGGCCTGATCCCGATCGCGGCGCCGCAGTTCTACCACGGCTTCCCGGAGAGCCTGCTGGTCGTCCTCGACTCGGGCATCTCGACCGGCTGTGTGGTGGCCATCGTGCTGAACCTCGCCTTCAACCACCTCGGCCGCAGGCCGGACGTGGAGGACGAGGAGCCTGCGAACGGCGAACACGTGGTCCCGGCGGCCACCGGGGTGGGCGTCCACTGACCCCCTGCTGGCCCCGGCCCGGTGAGACCCCCGCGCGGTCTCACCGGGCCGGGGCCGTGGAGCGGACGGCCGCCCGGCAGCTGTAGCGTCAGGGGTATGGAAGATCAGTCAGTTGTGGATGTCGGCGATGTGCGCCTCGCGTACCGGACCTGGGGCGACGCGTTCGGCTCGCCCGTCGTGCTGCTGCACGGCCTCGGCGGTTCCGCCGCGAACTGGGAGGCGGCCGGCTCCCTGCTGGGCCAGGAGTGGCGGGTCTTCGCGCTGGACCTGCGCGGCCACGGCGAGAGCGACTGGCCCGACGAGTACGACCTGGAGCTGATGGCCGAGGACGTCGTGGGCTTCCTCGACGAGCTGGAGCTCAACCGGGTGGGCCTGGTGGGCCACGGCATGGGAGGGGTGGTCGCCCGGCTGGTGGCCCATGAGCACTCCGACCGGGTGGAGCGGCTGGTGCTGGTGGAGACCCCGGCCCCGTTCCCCGGCGACCCGGGCCCGGCGGGGCGGCCGGAGGGCCCGGTGGACTACGACGAGAACGCGGTGCCCGCCGTACGGGACCAGCTCGCCGACCCCGGACCGGACGCGGCGGAGGGCCTCGGCGAGATCGTGTCCCCCACGATGATCATCACCGGCGGCCCGGAGAGCCGTATGCCCCAGGAGCGCCAGGCCGACATGGCCTCCCTGATCCCGGACTGCCGGCTGATCACGGTCCCGGGCGGCCACCGCATGCACGAGACCCGGGCCGACCAGGTGGCGGCGCACATCACGGAGTTCTTCACGAGCTGAGGCGCGTGCGCCCGGCTGGGGGTGTGCGGGGTGGGTCAGGCGGGTCCGGCCGGGGGAGTTGGGCGAGTCAGGCCGGGCGAGACCGGGGCCGGTCGGCGGGGTGAGTCAGCTCCGTCCAGTACGGCGTCGGGCTGCGGTGCAGGTCAGGGGCGTCGGCAGGGCGTTGTCAGTGGTGGCTGTCACCATCGGCACCATGGACTTCGACCGTGCCCTGTTCCTTGCCGAGCTGGACGCCCAGCCCTGGGCCTCCTACACCCACGCCTACGGCAGCGCCGAGGACGTCCCCGACTGCCTGCGCGCCCTCGCCGGGGACGACGACGCGGCGGCCGAGGAGGCGCAGAGCGAGCTGTACGGCAGCATCCTGCACCAGGGCTCGGTGTACGAGGCGTCGGCGAAGGCGGTGCCGTTCCTGGCCCGGATAGCCGCGGCGGGCATCCGCACGCCGGATGTGCTCCTGCTGATCGGCGGGATAGCGGAGGGCGGCGCGGACCCGGACGGGAAGGCCGCGCTCCCGGAGAGCGACGAGGTGGCCTGCCGCCGGGCCGCCGTCGCACAACTGCCGCTGCTGCTGGCCTCGGTGGGACACGAGGACCATGCCGTACGCCAGTCTGCGGCCTGGGCGGTGGGGGCGACGGGAGCGGCTGCGGCCGGCCCCGCCGTGCCGGTGCTCCGCGACCGGGCCGCCGTCGAGAGCGACCCGCTGGTCCGCGCGGAACTCCTGTCGGCCCTGGCCCGGTTGGACCCCCATGGCACCGCTTCGGCGGCGGCGGAGGCCGTCGGCCCGGACAGCCCGCCGGAGCTGCGGATCGCGGCCGTGCTGGCCTGCGTGGACATCGGGCTGCCGTGGACCCGGGCCCACCACGATGCGGCGCTGGCCCTGCTTCCCCTGGACCGCCTCCTCACCGACCGGTTCGACCTCGCCCGCAGGGAGCCCCTGCACCACATCACCGTCACCCTGCTCCTCCGGGACACCGGGGCGGACCGGGAAGCGGTGTTCGCGCTGCTCGATGCCGCGCTGCGCGGCGATGATCCGGAGGCCCGCGCCGAGGCGGTGTGGGCGGCCAGGGACGCGTGCGAGCTCTCCCGCAGCGCGCCCGCGCGGCTGGTCCCCGCGCTGATATCGGCGGCTGCGGTCGACGGGGCCGCGGCGGACGGGGCGGGTGACGCGTCCGGTGCGCTGTCGGCGCTCGGGAAGCTCGGCCCGTGCGGGGCTCCCGCCGCCGACACGCTGGCGGTACGTGCGTCGGGCGAGGGCGACGGTGCGGACCGCGCCCTCGAAGCGCTGGTCGCCGTCGCTCCGGAACGGGCCGCGCCCCTGATCGCCCGGGACCTGGAGCGGCGCCCCCGGGCGCTCGAAGCGGCCTGCGGCGGGCCCGCCGGGTCCCTGCCGGGCGTGCCGTACGACCCCGAGCTGCTGGCGGCGGTCCGGAAGAGGCTCGGCACGATGGAGCCCGGCGGCCGCACCCCCTTCCGGCTGGCGGCGCTGCTCACGGCCTGGGGCCCGGCCGCGGCCGCCGCCGTCCCCGAACTGCTCGCCGCGCTGCCCGCCTTCCCCGGACTGCTGCCCCGGGTGCTGGCCTCCGTCTGTCCGCCCGGTCAGCACCCCGAGGTGGCGGACGCGTTGCGGACGCGCGCCCGGACCGGCCCGGCGGACGACCGGATCGGGGCGGCCCGCGCGCTCCACCAACTGACCGGTGATCACAGCCTGCTGCTGCCCCTGATCGCGGAGCGGCTCACCGCGGGCGCCGGGGGAAGCGGGGACGGGATACGCGAGGCGGCGACGGCCGTTGCCGCCGTCGGGCCCGCCGCCCTGCCGCTCGCTCCCGTGCTCCGAGGCGCGCTCAACGCCCCCGGCACCCGGCGCACCTTTCCGCAGATGGACGCCGACACCGCGATCGCCACCGCCCTCCACCGCATCACCGGCGACGCGGCGGACGCGGTGGAGGTGCTGGCCGGCATCCTCGGCGCCGACGACCTGCGCTGGGGGCGCTGGATCCTGATCCGCACGGCCCGGGCCGCAGCGGACCTCGGCCCGGCGGCGCGGCCGCTCGTCCCCGTACTGAAGGCGCTGCTCACCGACCCCGAACAGGTGCCCGCCGCGGTGCTAGCCCTGCACGCCGTCACACCGGAGGAGCTCGACACCGGGCACCTGGCCGGGCTCCTGCTGGACGCGGCGGAGGCGGGTGCCGCCCCGTTCGAGGCGGTGGACGCCTTGGAGGCGCTCGGCGTGGCCATGCTGTCCGAGGAGCACCGGAAGCGGCTCATGGGGCTGGCGGAGCGGGACCTGAGAGTGGTGAGGTCCGGGGTGGAGGGCACGGTGGAGGCCGCGGACGAACGGCTGCGCGCGAGGGTGCGCGCAGTGGTCCGGGGCGGATGACCCTGCGGGTCCCCTCAGCTTCCCGGCTGCCAGTCCGGGCGGCGGCCGCTGAGGCCGATCACCCGGTCCAGCAGCGGGGCGTCGTCCGGCACCGGGACGGGCGGACCGAAGATGCCCCCGCGGTCCGGGTCGTCATCGGCCGGGGCGAGCAGCGCCTCGCAGGAGCGGAGTTCGGCCTCCCCGGCCTCGTACGGCTGCCCGGTCGACCGGGCCAGGTCCCAGCCGTGGACGACGAGTTCGTCGAGCGCGACGGCCCCGGCCACCCCACCGGGCAGCTCCACCCCGCCCGCCCGGGTCATGCCCGTCCAGGCGTCGGGGGAGCGCCAGGCCACGGCCACCTCCTCCAGCCGCCGGGGCAGCACCTCGCGCCAGCCGTCGTCGAGGACGGGCAGGGAGGCGTTCGGGGAGACGGCCGTGCTCGCCCCGAGATCCTTGCGGGCCGCGTCACGGAAGGCGGCGGCCAGCCCGGCCAGATGGCCGAGCAGCTCCCGTACGGCGTAGTCCGGGCAGGGCGTGGGGCCGTCCAGCATGCGGTCGTCGATGGCATCGAGCAGCCCCGCGACCCGCCGGGCGGCGGGCCCCAGATCGAGGGCAGGAGCGGGGCCGGAGGCAGAGGTGCTGTTGTCGTCCATAAAGGGCAGACCTCCAGACAGCCGAGAACTCATCGGCCCAGGGCCGCCCACCTGGTCCCGCCCATGGCGCGGCGCACACCACCACATAGCGGAAGGTTCCTTTCCGTCCTCTTGTCGGCAACCCCCGCGCCATGTCATACAGGTCTGGACCATTGCTGTCCGGATGGAAGGCACCACCGTGCAACGCCCCCACATATCTGCCGCGTTGACCTGTTCCGCCGCCCTGCTCCTCGCCCCCCTCCTCACCGCCTGCGGCGGCACCGCCGAAGCCGACACACAGCCCCCCAGCGTTCCCAGCGGGGTGACCGCACAGGCCAGCAGCTCCACCTCGGTGCATGTCATGTGGGAGGCGGCCTCCGACAACAAGACGGTCGCCGGCTACGAGGTCTACCGGGGCAAGGCCAAGGTCAAGAGCGTTCCGGCGACCAAGCACATGATCGACGTCGACGGGCTGAAGGCCTCCACGGACTACACCTTCACCGTCCGGTCCAAGGACGCCGCCGGGAACCTCTCCGCACCCAGCAAGGCCGTCCCGGTCACCACCCAGGCCAGCCCGCCCAAGGACGACGCGCCGCCCACCGCCCCCACGAAACTGACGGGCACCGCCGACGGAGCCCGCGCGGCCACCCTCACCTGGGGCAGCTCCAAGGACGACGTCGGCGTCACCTCGTACGACATCTACCAGGAGGACTCCCGGATCCACAGCGTCCCGGCCACCGAGACGACGGCGAAGCTCACGAATCTGCGCCCGGGGACCGTCTACACGTTCACGGTCCGGGCCCGGGACGCCTCCGACAAGTCCTCACCCGACAGCAACGCCCTCGACCTCACCACCGAGTCGGCCCCCGGCGCCCCCGCGAGCACCGCCCCCACCGGACTGCGCGCCGAGATCGGCAAGGAGGGCGCCGAGTTCACCGTCGACCTGTCCTGGGACCAGCCCGAGACGGGCGGAGTGATCCCCGCCTACCAGCTCTACCTCAACGGCAAGCTGACCACCACCATCGTCTGGGGCGGCACCCCACCCGAGGGCCGCGCCACCTACCGCCTGACCCTCACCGACCCACCCGGCACCCGCTACTCGGTAAAGCTCAGGGCCAAGCTCCCGGACGGCAAGTGGGGCGACTTCTCGGCCCAGCCCACGATCGTCTTGACGGACTGACGCCTCTCGGGCAGCCCTTTCGGCGGCCGCTGCCCGGAGGACGGGGCCAGCGCCGACCTCACGCGGAGCACCCACCCACACGATCCGGTGTACGCCGTCCGGGGCCGCGGTGGAGAGCGGCGCCGAGGTCCGGCTGCGGGAGGAGGTCCCCGGAAAGGCGACCGCCCCGCCCCCGGTGCTGTGCGGTACCGGGGGCGGGGCGGGGGTTCGACCGGCAGGTCAGCGCAGTTGTTCGTATGCCGGGAGGGTCAGGAAGTCCGCGTAGTCCTGGTCCAGGGAGACCTGGAGCAGGAGGTCGTGGGCCTGCTGCCACTTGCCTGCGGTGAAGGTCTCCTCGCCGATCTCCGCGCGGATCGCGGCCAGTTCCTCGGCGGCGACCTTGCGGGCCAGGCCGGCGGTGGCGTGTTCGCCGTTCTCGAAGACCACGTCCGCGTTGATCCACTGCCAGATCTGGGAGCGGGAGATCTCGGCGGTGGCCGCGTCCTCCATCAGGTTGAAGATGGCGACCGCGCCCAGGCCGCGCAGCCAGGCCTCGATGTAGCGGATGCCGACCGCGACGGCGTTGCGCAGGCCGTCGTACGTGGGCTTGGCGTCGAGGGTGTCGATGGCGATCAGGTCGCCCGCCGCCACCGAGACGTCCTCGCGGAGGCGGTCCTTCTGGTTGGGCTTCTCGCCGAGGACCGCGTCGAAGGAGGCCAGAGCGATCGGGACCAGGTCCGGGTGGGCGACCCAGGAGCCGTCGAAGCCGTCGCCCGCCTCGCGGTCCTTGTCGGCCTTGACCTTCTCGAAGGCCACCTTGTTGACCTCGGCGTCCCGGCGCGAGGGGATGAAGGCCGCCATGCCGCCGATCGCGTGCGCACCGCGCTTGTGGCAGGTGCGGACCAGGAGTTCGGTGTACGCGCGCATGAACGGGGCGGTCATCGTCACCGCGTTGCGGTCCGGCAGGACGAACTTGGCGCCGCCGTCACGGAAGTTCTTGACGATGGAGAACAGGTAGTCCCAGCGGCCGGCGTTCAGCCCGGAGGCGTGGTCGCGCAGCTCGTAGAGGATCTCCTCCATCTCGTACGCCGCGGTGATCGTCTCGATCAGGACCGTCGCGCGGACCGTGCCCTGCGGGATGCCGACGTAGTCCTGGGCGAAGACGAAGATGTCGTTCCAGAGGCGGGCCTCCAGGTGCGACTCCGTCTTGGGGAGGTAGAAGTACGGGCCCTTGCCCAGGTCGATCAGGCGCTGCGCGTTGTGGAAGAAGTAGAGCCCGAAGTCGACCAGCGCGCCGGGCACGGGGACGCCGTCCAGCTGGAGGTGGCGCTCGTCCAGGTGCCAGCCGCGCGGGCGGGTGACGACGGTGGCGAGCTCCTCGGCGGGCTTCAGCGCGTACGACTTGCCCGACTTCGGGTCGGTGAAGTCGATGCGGCGCTCGTAGGCGTCGGTCAGGTTGAGCTGGCCGAGGATCACGTTCTCCCAGGTGGGAGCGGAGGCGTCCTCGAAGTCGGCGAGCCAGATGCGGGCGCCCGAGTTCAGGGCGTTGATCGTCATCTTGCGGTCGGTCGGACCGGTGATCTCCACCCGGCGGTCGTTCAGCGCGGCCGGGGCCGGGGCGACCTTCCAGGAGTCGTCCGCGCGGACCGCCGCCGTCTCGGGCAGGAAGTCCAGCGTGGAGGTGCGGGCGATCTCGGCGCGGCGCTCGGTGCGCCGGGCGAGCAGCTCATTGCGGCGCGGCGTGAACTGCCGGTGCAGCTCGGCCACGAACGCGAGGGCCGCCTCGGTCAGGACCTCTTCCTGCCGGGGCAGGGGCTCGGCATCGACGATGGCCAGCGTGGACGGCGCTGGTGCGGACATGAGCTGTCACTCCTTCAGCGGGCGGCGGCGTCTCATGGCCGCCGGGTCGCCTGAGACGGCACGGCGTGCCATGGCTCCGAGATACGGCCGTGGGTGCCGTCTGAGGTTCAGAGGGCTTCTGACCAGTGGATAGTAGTTTCCTCATGGTGGAAGTTCAATGGTTTGTTGATGTCGAGATTCTCCGGGTCGACAGAAACAGGGCGATGGCGGCGCAGCGTGCCAGGGTGGGTACGGAGGGTTCGCGGAGTGTTTGCGAGGGTCGGCCGAGATCACTCCAGGTGGCTCAGGTCCTGCGCCGTGTCGATGTCGTACGCCTGTGCCACATCCGAACACTCCACCAGCGTGATCGCATCGCGGTGCTCCCGCAGATACGCCCGCGCCCCCTGGTCACCCACCGCGCCCGCCGCGATGTCCGCCCACCTGTCGGCCCCGAACAGCACCGGATGGCCGCGCTCCCCGTCGTACGAGGCCGCCACCAGGCTCGTCCGCGACCGGTACGCCCCCCGCACCCGCGCCACCGCCTCCGCGCCGATCCCCGGCTGGTCCACCAGCAGGACGAGCGCCGCGTCCGCGCCCGCGCCGGTCAGGGCGGCCAGGCCCAGCCGGAGCGAGGAGCCCATGCCCTCCTCCCAGCCCGGGTTCACGGTCACCGCCGAGCCCGTCAGATCGGCGCGGGCGCGCACCTCCTCGGCCGCCGCGCCCAGCACCACATGGAGGGGGCCGCAGCCGCCGTTGCGCAGCGCCCGCAGGGCGTGCTCGACCAAGGGGCGGCCGCGGTGCTCCAGCAGGGCCTTGGGGCGTCCGCCGAGCCGCCGGCCGCCGCCTGCGGCGAGCAGCACCCCCGCCACCTTGGGGTTCTTCGCTTGAGAAGCCATGAGCCCTGGATACCACCGAGGCGTTCGCACACGCGACACGCATGTCACTCTCAGGGGTCACCCTGATTTCTGTCCGTGGAGTGGCGCGCACTGCCTGTCATGGCGTTAACTTGCGGACGAACCCAGGCACTTGGCCACGGCCCGGGGTTCGGGGGTCACACCGGCACAAGGACGTGCGAGGGGGAGTGCTGTGTTGCGAAGCGTGGGGCAGAAGCGGGTGACCGGCAGCGGCGAGGACCCGAGGGTGGCGGAGCTGCGCATAGCCGTCTCCCGGCTCCGCCGCGAACTGGCCTCGCTTTCCTACGAATTCTCCGACCGCCCCATCGCCGAGCAGGAGCTCGCGGCACTCGATGCCATGGCGCTCGGCGGGGTCCCGGAGATTCCGCGCATGCGCAGCTCGTTACTGCTGATCGCGGGGTCCGTCGGCTCGGTCAGCGCCCTGGCCGCCGCCCTGCGCGACGTACGGAACGCGGTCGATCTCTTCGGGGAGCCGCCGCGCGGGTGAGCACCCCGCGCACCCCGGCCCCGGCCGGGCTCAGCGGCGGATCAGCCTGCGGGCCGTCGCCGCCGCGACCGCCGACGTACGCGAGTCCACACCCAGCTTCGCGTAGATGTGCACCAGGTGGGATTTCACCGTGGCCTGGCTCAGGAACAGCTTCTTGCTGATCTGGAGGTTCGACAGGCCCTCCCCGACCAGTTGCAGCACCTCCAGCTCCCGCCGGGTCAGCGCCTCGGCGGGCGTACGCATCCGGTCCATCAGCCGGTGCGCCACCGAGGGCGCGAGCGCGGAGCGGCCCGCCGCCGCCGTGCGCACCGCCGCAGCCAGCTCCTGCGGGGGCGCGTCCTTGAGCAGATAGCCGCTCGCGCCCGCCTCCACCGCCGCCAGGATGTCCGCGTCGGAGTCGTACGTGGTGAGGATCAGGACCCGGGGGCCCTCGGGGACGGCGGTGATCGCCGCCGTGGCCTCGGAGCCGTGCATTCCGGGGCCCGGACCGAACTGGAGGTCCATCAGGACGACGTCGAAGCCGCCCGCCGCCGCCAGCGCCACGGCCTCCTCGGCGGTGGCCGCCTCGCCCGCGACGCGGAAGTCCGGCTCGGTGTCCAGGACCGCGCGCAGCCCTGCCCGTACGACGGGATGGTCGTCCGCGAGCAGCAGCCGGATGGCGTCCTTCACGCGGCACGCTCCTCGGCCGGGGCCGCCACCGGCAGTGTGACCGCCAGCGCCGTGCCCTGCCCCGGCGCCGACTCCACGCTCAGCGTGCCGCCGAGTGTGGCCGCCCGCGACCGCATCGCGGGCAGCCCGAAACCGCCGTCCCCGCGCTCGTCCACCGGCGCCGCCGACGGGTCGAAGCCCCGGCCGTCGTCCACGACGTCCAGCGCCACCGAGGTGTCCATGAAGCTCAGGGTGATCTCCGCCCGGCCCGCCCTCGCATGCCGCACCGTGTTGGCCAGCGCCGACTGGGCGGTCCGCAGCAGCGCCACCTCGTACGGGGTCGGCAGCTCCACCGGCGTACCGCTGACCGCGAACCGTACGGTGAGGTCCGGCCCGGTCGTCCGGGCGCAGAGCCGCTCCAGCGCCGCCGCCAGCGAACCGTGCTCCAGGTCCGGCGGCGTCAGCGCCCGTACGAAGGAACGCGCCTCGGCCAGGTTGGTCTGGGCGGCCTCCCGGGCGGCGCGGACGTGCGCGGCGGCGGGCGCGTCCTCGGGCAGCGTGCGCTCGGCCGCGCGCAGCAGGAGCTGGATGCTGGAGAGGCCCTGGGCGAGCGTGTCGTGGATCTCCCGGGCCAGGCGCTCGCGCTCGGCGAGGGTGCCCGCGGTACGTTCCGCCTCGGCCAGCTCCGCCCGGGTGGCGACCAGCTCCACGATCAGCTCCCGGCGCCGCTCGCTCTCCCGGAACAGCGCGTCGTACCCGAGGACCGTGGCGATGGCGACGGCCGCACCGAGCAGCGGGCCGATGAACGCGCCCGGCGCGATCTCCTGCCGGTGCACGACGAAGCTGGTGATCGCGGCGGCCGCGGTGACGACGACGGCGGGTACGCCCCAGCGGGTGGGCAGCAGATGCAG
The DNA here is from genome assembly GCF_042750035.1 of Streptomyces sp. NPDC059452. Classification (NCBI taxonomy): domain Bacteria; kingdom Bacillati; phylum Actinomycetota; class Actinomycetes; order Kitasatosporales; family Streptomycetaceae; genus Streptomyces; species Streptomyces sp. NPDC059452. The sequence goes on along the minus strand of NZ_JBHYVE010000005.1, from coordinate 61,601 downwards.
CTGGAGGAAGTAGAGCGGGAAGGCCACCCACAGGGCGTCCGCCGAGAGGACGAGCAGCGCGAGCCACAGGGCGCAGAGCCCGGCCAGCCAGAGGGCCGCGCTCCTGGTCCCGGGCCGTACGGAGGCGGCGCGGGCCCCCGTTCCGGCCCGCACCGGCGTCCCCGCGATCGCCCCCGCCGCGTACACCCCCGCCATCACCACCGTCAGCGCCACCACCGCCCCCGCGTGCGGCGCGCCCTCGCCCACCGCGCGCACCGCCACCAGGGCCAGCAGGCCCGTCAGCAGCGCGTGCAGGCAGAGCCGCAGGGCAGCGGTGACGTGGGTGTGCGAACGCGAATCCATGGTTCGTCCAGCGTAGCGGCGGCCCTCGCGGCGGCGGTCAATCGAAAGGTTGATCTGCCAACCGCCCCCCGCGCGATGTTTCCCCGCCCCGGACCACCGACGATGGACCCATGTTCGTCGCATGGAGAGACCTTCGGTTCGCCAAGGGCCGGTTCGCGCTCATGGGCTCGGTCGTGGTCCTGATCACGCTGCTCGTGGGCCTGCTGTCCGGCCTGACGGCGGGCCTGGCCCGGGAGAACATCTCGGCCGTCACCGGTCTGGACGCCGACCACCTCGCGTTCGCCGCCCCGCCGGGCGACCAGTCGGTGTCCTTCGCCAACTCGACCGTCCGCGAGGACGACTGGCGGGCCTGGGCCGACCGCCCGGGGGTCGAGGCCGCCCAGCCGCTGGGCATCCGGACCCTGAACGCCACCGCCCCCGGAGACCGCAGGGCGGCGGTGTCGGCCTTCGGCGTCGAGCCCGACGGCACGCTGGCTCCGGCGGGGATCGGCCCGGGGAAGGTCGTCCTCTCCGAGAAGGCGGCCGAGGAGCTGGGCGCGGCGGCCGGGGACAGGATCGCGCTCGGCCGGGCGGAGCGCGAGGTGGCGGCCGTCGCGGGAGACGTCTCGTACAGCCACACGCCCGTCGTCTGGACCACCCTCGACGACTGGCAGCACATCGGCCACGACGGCGCCGGGCCCGCCGAACAGGCCACCGTGATCGCCCTGACCACCACCGGCTCCGCCGACCTGGCGGCCGGGGACGAGGTGGCGGACACCCGCACGCTCTCCCTCGACGACTCCCTCACCGCGATCGGCTCCTACCAGGCGGAGAACAGCTCCCTGCAACTGATGCGCGGCTTTCTCTTCGCCATCTCCGCCCTGGTCATCGGCGCCTTCTTCACCGTCTGGACCATCCAGCGCAGCGGTGACATCGCCGTACTGAAGGCGCTCGGCGCCTCCACCCCGTACCTCCTGCGGGACGCCCTCGGGCAGGCCGTGGTGATGCTCGCCCTCGGTACGGGGCTGGGGACCGCGCTCGCCGCCGGGGCCGGGGTCCTGATCGACGGGGGGCCGGTGCCGTTCGTGCTGGACGCCGCGACCGTCCTGGTGCCCGCAGTGATCATGATCGCCCTCGGCGCCCTCGGGGCCGCCCTCTCCATCCGGCGGATCACCGCCGTCGACCCCCTCACCGCACTCGGGAGTGCCCGATGACGCTCACCCTCACCGATGTGACCCTCACCTACCCGGACGGCGACGGGCGGCTCACCGCCCTGGACCGGGTCTCGCTGGAGGTTCCGGCGGGCACGCTCACCGCCGTCGTCGGGCCGTCGGGATCGGGCAAGTCCAGCCTGCTCGCCGCCGCCGCGACCCTGGTCACCCCGGACTCCGGCGAGGTCGTCGTCGCCGGTACGAGGACGGGCCCGCTCACTCCGGCGGCGCGGGCGGCCCTGCGCAGGGACCACATCGGGATCGTGTTCCAGCAGCCGAACCTGCTGCCCTCGCTCACCGCCGCCGAACAGCTCCAGGTGATGTGCCACCTGTCCGGCGGCCGGGCCCGGGAAGCCCGCCGCCGGGCGCTGGAGCTGCTGGACGCGGTGGGTCTGGCCGACCGCGCGGACCGGCGGCCGCACCAGCTGTCGGGCGGCCAGCGCCAGCGGATCAACATAGCGCGGGCCCTGATGAACGAGCCCGAGGTCCTGCTCGTCGACGAGCCGACCAGCGCGCTCGACCACGAGCGCGGGGCGGCCGTGCTGGACCTGCTGGTCACCCTGACCCGGGAGCGCGCCACCGCCACGGTGCTGGTCACGCACGACCGGGCCCACCTGGACCGGATGGACCGCACGGTGACGATGGACGACGGGCGGCTGACCGTACCGGCGGGGGTCTGAACCCCCGAGGTCAGTTCGCTCCGTTGCTGGCCAGTGCGTCCGACAGCTCCCCCGCCACCTGCTGGAGGATCGGCACGATCCGCTCGGTCGCCGCCTCCGTCACCCGGCCCGCCGGTCCCGAGATGGAGATCGCGGCCGAGGTGGGGGAGTTCGGTACGGAGACCGCCAGGCAGCGGACCCCGATCTCCTGCTCGTTGTCGTCCACCGCGTACCCCGCCCGGCGCACCTGCTCCAGCGCGTCGAGGAACCCCTCCGGGGTGGTGATCGTCTTCTCGGTGGCGGCCGGCATCCCGGTGCGGGCGAGCAGCGCGCGGACCTCGTCGGCCGGGGTGTCGGCCAGGAGCGCCTTGCCCACGCCGGTGGAGTGCGGGAGGACCCGGCGGCCCACCTCGGTGAACATCCGCATGGAGTGCTTGGACGGCACCTGGGCCACGTACACGATCTCGTCGCCGTCCAGCAGCGCCATGTTCGCGGTCTCGCCGGTCTCCTCCACCAGCCGCTGGAGGTAGGGGCGGGCCCAGGTGCCGAGCAGCCGGGAGGCGGACTCGCCGAGGCGGATCAGGCGGGGGCCCAGCGCATAGCGGCGGTTGGGCTGCTGGCGTACGTAACCGCAGACGACGAGCGTGCGCATCAGCCGGTGGATCGTCGGCAGGGGCAGGCCGCTGCTCGCGGAGAGCTCGCTCAGCCCGACCTCACCCCCGGCGTCGGCCATCCGCTCCAGCAGGTCGAAGGCGCGTTCGAGGGACTGCACCCCGCCGCTGGCACCGGAGGGCTTGGAGTCGGCTGTGCTGGCGTGGGACGGCGGCACGTCAACGGTCCTTTCGAAGCGGAAGGCAAGGCAGCAGCCTACCGGGCGCTTCCCGATCGGCCCACAGTCGACCGGACCGCGTCCGTGCCGGTCAGGGGCTGTTTTGTCCGGGTGCCGACGGTCGGCGCCGTGGTGCGGTGCTGCCTTTCCTGGCCCATGCTACGTTCCGCTCTCCGAAATATGACTTCTACTTTGTGGAAATCTCCAGTAGGGATGTCCGGGTGGTCCGCCGACCGCCCCCGGAGGAAAGTGGGGTCTTGACGAGGGTGATTCCCAGGTGAAGACTCCTCGGCAACTTCAACAGTTCGTTGAATTCCTGTTGCGATCATCCCCTTGGTCGTGATCACTCCTTGAGTGACTTTGAGTGAAGGAGCACGGGTGTCCGGTCCGGACGTGAACCTGGTACTGCGCTCGACGCGCGTCGTCACCCCCGAGGGCACCCGCCCCGCGACGGTCGCCGTCGCGGGCGGCACCATCGACGCGGTCCTGCCGTACGACACCGAGGTGCCCCCGGGCGCCCGGCTGGAGGACTTCGGCGACGACGTCCTGCTCCCCGGCCTGGTCGACACCCACGTCCATGTGAACGACCCCGGCCGCACCGAGTGGGAGGGCTTCTGGACCGCCACCCGCGCGGCGGCGGCCGGCGGCATCACCACGCTCCTGGACATGCCGCTCAACTCCCTCCCGCCGACCACCACCGCCGGGAACCTGCGGATCAAGCAGCAGGTCGCCGCCCCCAAGGCACACGTCGACACGGGCTTCTGGGGCGGTGCGATCCCCTCCAACGTGAAGGACCTTCGCCCGCTGTACGAGGCCGGGGTCTTCGGCTTCAAGTGCTTCCTCTCGCCCTCCGGGGTGGAGGAGTTCCCCGAGCTGGACCAGGAGCAACTGGCCCGCTCCATGGCGGAGATCGCCGGATTCGGCGGACTGCTCATCGTCCACGCCGAGGACCCGCACCACCTCGCCGAGGCCCCACAGCGCCCCGGCCCCGCCTACGCCGACTTCCTCGCCTCCCGCCCGCGCGACGCCGAGAACACCGCGATCGAAGGGCTCATCGCCCATGCCAAGCGGCTGAACGCCCGGGTCCACGTGCTGCACCTCTCCTCCAGCGACGCCCTGCCGCTGATCGCCGCCGCCAAGCGGGAGGGCGTCCGTGTCACCGTCGAGTCCTGCCCGCACTTCCTCACCCTCACGGCCGAGGAAGTCCCGGACGGGGCAACCGAGTTCAAGTGCTGCCCGCCGATCCGCGAGGCCGCCAACCAGGACGCCCTGTGGGCCGGGCTCGCCGACGGAACGATCGACTGCATCGTCTCCGACCACTCGCCCTGCACCACCGACCTCAAGACCCCGGACTTCGCCTCCGCCTGGGGCGGCATCTCCTCCCTCCAGCTCGGCCTGCCCGCCATCTGGACCGAGGCCCGCAGGCGCGGCCACTCCCTGGACGACGTCGCCCGCTGGATGTCCGCCGCCCCGGCCGAGCTCGCCGGGCTGAGCCGCAAGGGCGCCATCGAGGCCGGACGGGACGCCGACTTCGCGGTCCTCGCCCCCGAGGCGACCTTCACCGTCGACCCCGCCGAACTCTTCCACCGCAACCAGGTCACCGCCTACGCGGGGAAGACCCTGCACGGCGTGGTGCGCTCCAGCTGGCTGCGCGGTGTCCGCATCGCGGCCGACGGCGTCCTCGCGGAGCCCACCGGCCGCCTCCTGGAACGGGACCACTGACCGTGCCTGCTGGCCGCCTTCTCGTACGGGAGCACTGACCGTCCCACCGGCCGCCGCCTCCTCCTTCTCCTCCTCCACCGGGACCACCCACCTTGCCCTTGCCCGAAAGGAACCCTGACCCATGACGGACGCCGCGATACCCCGCTTCACCGGTGACGCCCGCCCGTACGCGGGCGGCGACCCCTACGCCGACCACCGCACGGCCGACTTCCCCTTCGCCCACCTCGTCGACCTGGCCGACCGCCGCCTCGGCGCCGGGGTCATCGCCGCCAACGACGAGTTCTTCGCCGAGCGCGAGAACCTGCTGAAGCCCGAGCCGGCCGTCTTCGACCCGGAGCACTTCGGCCACAAGGGCAAGATCATGGACGGCTGGGAGACCCGCCGCCGACGCGGGGTCAGCGCCGCCGAGCCGCACCCCACCCCCGACGACCACGACTGGGCCCTCGTCCGGCTCGGCGCCCCCGGTGTCATCCGGGGCATCGTCCTGGACACCGCCCACTTCCGGGGCAACTACCCGCAGGCCGTCTCCGTGGAGGGCGCATCCCTCTCCGGCTCCCCGTCCCCCGACGACCTCCTCGCCCCCGACGTGAAGTGGACGACCCTCGTCCCGCGCACCCCGGTCGGCGGCCACGCGGCCAACGGCTTCGCCGTCGACGCCGAGCAGCGCTTCACCCACCTGCGCATCAACCAGCACCCGGACGGCGGGATCGCCCGGCTGCGCGTGTACGGAGAGGTCGCCCCGGACCCCGCCTGGCTGAGCGCGCTGGGTACGTTCGACCTGGCCGCCCTGGAGAACGGCGGCCAGGTCGAGGACGCCTCCGACCGCTTCTACTCCCCGGCCACCAACACCATCCAGCCGGGGCGCTCGCGCAAGATGGACGACGGCTGGGAGACCCGCCGCCGACGCGACCGAGGCAACGACTGGATCCGCTACCGCCTGGCCGCGCAGTCCGAGATCCGGGCCGTCGAGATCGACACGGCCTACCTCAAGGGCAACTCGGCGGGCTGGGCAAGCCTTTCGGTACGGGACGGCGAGGACGGCGACTGGTCGGAAGTGCTGCCCCGGACCCGGCTCCAGCCGGACACCAACCACCGCTTCGTCCTGGACGGGCCGGTGCGCGCCACCCACGTACGGATCGACATCTTCCCGGACGGCGGGATCTCACGGCTCCGGCTGTACGGGTCCCTCACCGAGGGCGGCACGGACGCGCTGGCGGCCCGCCACCGGGAGCTGGGCGGCTGACATCGGGGGGCCGGTGGGCGCCACCGCGATCGGAGGGGGATCGCGGTGGCACACACGGGCCTGTCCACCGTCCCTCAGAACTCCTCGTGCGTGTCCGGGTCCCCGCCGAACCGCCGCTGCCGCCCCGACGCGATCGTGGTCAGCTCCTGGGCCGTCAGCTCGAAGCCGAACAGGTCCAGGTTCTCCCGCTGCCGCCCCGGGTCCGCCGACTTCGGGATCGGCACCGCACCCACCTGCGTGTGCCACCGGAGTACCACCTGCCCCGGGGTCACCCCGTGATCCTCGGCGATGGCCACCGTGGACGGGTCCTCCAGCACCTCACGGCCCCGGGCCAGCGGGCTCCAGGCCTCCGTGACGATGCCCTTCGTCGCGTGCACGGCCCGCAACTCCTCCTGGGGGAGCAGCGGGTGCATCTCGATCTGGTTCACCGACGGCAGCACGCCCGTCTCCCGCTCCAGCCGCTCCAGATGGGCGGCGGTGAAGTTGGAGACGCCGATGGAGCGGACGAGCCCGTCCTCGCGGAGCCTGATCATCGCCTTCCAGGTCTCGACGTACTTGTCGACATGAGGCAGCGGCCAGTGGATCAGATACAGATCGACGTACTCGACGCCCAGCCGGGCCCGCGACTCCTCGAACGAGGCCAGTGTCTCCCCGTACCCCTGATGCCGGCCGGGCACCTTCGTGGTGAGACGGATCTCCTCGCGCGGGACACCACTGCGGGCGATGCCGCGGCCGGTACCGGTCTCGTTGCCGTAGTTCAGGGCCGTGTCGACGAGCCGGTAACCGAGCCCCAGGGCCCCGGCGACCGCCTCCTCCGCCTCCGTGTCGTCCAGCGGGTAGGTGCCGAGCCCCACCGCCGGCAGGGTGGTGGAGTCGTTGAGCGTATGAACGGGTACGTCGCCCATGGTCCGCACTGTCCTTCCGGTCGGGCCTGCCTCGGTCACGTCTGCCCCGCCCCGGCCAGCGTAGGCGGGCGGCCGGGACGGGGCAGCTCGACGGAACCGGAGCTTCCGGGGGCCGGGGGTGCGGCTCAGGCCGCGTGGCCGCCGTCCACGACGAACTCCGTACCGCTGATGTACGCGGCCTCCGCGCCAGCCAGGTACGCCACCAGGGAGGCCACCTCCTCCGCCGTACCGAACCGGCCCAGGGCGGTGGCCGCCCGCTGCCCTTCGGCGAGCGGCCCGCCCGCCGGGTTGAGGTCGGTGTCCACCGGGCCGGGCTGGACCAGGTTCACCGTGATGCCGCGCGGCCCCAGCTCCCGGGCCAGCGGCTTGGTCAGCCCGACGAGGGCGGACTTGCTCATCCCGTAGAGCGTCGAGCCGGGCCCGCCCACGTACCGGCTCAGGGCGCTGCCGACCGAGACGATGCGGCCGCCGTCGGCCAGCCGGTCCGCCGCCGCCCGGCAGGCGAGGAAGACGGCCCGCACGTTCACGGCCAGGACCCGGTCGACCTCGGCATCCGACAGCGCCGCGATCGGGCCGAGGACACCGATGCCCGCGTTGTTGACCAGCACATCGAGCCGACCGAGCACGTCCGCCGCCTCATGGACCACGCGCCCCGCCGCCCCGGCATCGGCCGCGTCGCTGCGCAGGGCCACCCCGCGCCGCCCCACCCCCTCGATCTTCGCCACGACCGCGCGGGCGGCCTCCTCGTCCCGTACGTACGTGATGGCGACGTCCGCCCCCGCCTCGGCAAGCCGCAGGGCGATGGCCGCGCCGATACCGCGGCTGCCTCCGGTGACCAGGGCGGCCCGGCGCGCGGGGGCGGTGATGGTGGTGCTGGACATGGTGGGTTCCTCGCTGCTGGGGGAGCGCCGCCGATCCGGCGACAGAAACCAGCAAAGTCGCCGGGAGCCCCGATGACCGGCGGGAATCGGACGCCACGTGACCGCCGCCGCCCCCACCCCTGTCGGCCCCTCAGGAAACAGGCAGATCAAAGCATCGGAATCGTCATCCTCGGGGGCATCCCGTCCTCCCGACGGACCGGACACAACCTCCTACTCGTCCTGGTGGACCCGCTCACGACGCTCAACACTTTCTTAACCACCACACAGGCCCCTCCCTCGCCTACACCACCCCGGCGAACGGAGCAGCAATACCTCTATCCCTGCCCCTGCTGGCGACCCCCCTCTCCAGCCCCGGCCGCTCCAAGACCGCAACGCCGTCGTCACCGGCGGGGCCACCGGCACCGGCGCCGGGATCGGACGGGCGCTCGCCACCGCCGGAGCAACCGTCGCGGTCAACCACCTCGGCCAGGACTCCAACACCCGCGCCCTCCTCACCGCCTTCGAGCGCGCATGGAGAACGCCGACCTGACCGATCCAGGCTCCGCCCAGACCATGGCCGACCTCATCCGCGCCGAGATCAGCCCCATCGACATCTCGATATCTCGACATCTCGATGCTCGACGCTCGACGTGAACCTCACCGCCCACCACCGCACCTGCCACGCCTTCACTCCCGGCATGGCGGAACGCCGCTGGGGCCGGATCCCGAACTTCGGGAGCGTCAACGCCCGAGCCGCCCGGACGAACCTCGTCGCGTACAGCACCGCGAAGGCAGGGCCGCTCGGGCAGCCCCGCTCCCTCGCCCGCGAGCGCGGGGCCTGTACGGGATGCGGGCTCTGAGGATCGAACCTGACCGCTGTTGTCCGCTCTACTGGGCACGGATGGGGCAGGGCCAGCTGAGCCTGAACGGACAGGTTCTCTCTCCCCCCAGACATCGAGCCGCGTCCCTATTGCGTCGCGCCGCAGCTCTCGCAGCGGCTCATGGCCTCCCGTTTGGTGTTGCCTTGGGTGGCGCAGAGCGGGCTGGAGGGCGCGAGGCGGCGCCAGGCCCCGGGGGATGGGGTGAGTACCCAGCCGTAGCAGGGTGGCCGGATATCGGCCGGGACGATGTGCGTGCAGCCGGGAAGGTGTGCCTTGCCGCTCGCGTGGATGATGATCACGGCTGCCGGCCAGCCCCCCACTCGCTGATGGGTGCGCTGCTACGCGGTGCGGGCGGAGCGCAGTCCGCGCAGTTGTGCATTTCGTGGCGTTCGCCGTACTGCATCGTCGTCACCCTGTCAGGTATCGAGCTGTTGCTCGGCGCGTTCGAGCCAGTTTCGGTACCAGTGCGCGAAGCCGTGTCCGGTCGGCTCGATGCCCCGGTCCATCGGTCTCAGATCCTCCCAGATGGCGCCCCGGTGCGGGCCTGTCATCACCAGCAGCGACGTATAGCCGCATCCCTGCTCGCTGAGGAACACCGCGCCCGCTTCCTGCGCGTCATGCAGCTCCTCGTAGCGCGCGTCCCAGGCCGCGTGAGCATGACGGAACTCCTCGTCGGTCGCGAAGGCGTCCTTCACGGGCTCCTGTTCGTCGAGCGCGTCGAGCTCACCCTGCAACACCTCGGCCACGAAGGGCCGCCCGGCGAACTCGGCGGTGGTCGGCTGGGCGGGGAACGCGAGCCCGATGCCGCGCCACTGCCACCCACCGTCGCCCAAGGACGGTGTCATCAAGCCGTAGTGGGGACCGGCCCCACCTGCTCCGACATGGAGGAGAAAGCTCCGATACTGCGCGGGCAGACCGACGCCCAGGTCCGCCTCCACCGCCCGGAGCTGCTCCTCGCTCATGACCGGACCGAGGCGAAAGCCGTGACCCCGCGCGCCGAATACCTTGTCTGATTCCGAGTGTTCGGCGAGCCGGAGAACCCGCTCCCGCACCCCCACCCACGTGACCTCATGCATGAGCACACGTTAGTGAGACACGCACCGCACCGACACGGGGTTTATCTCCGGAGCGCGAATGCTCGGCGCACGCTGTCCTTTGCCGTGGCCGGTGCGATCGCTTGCGACGGAGAAGCAGGTCGGCCGACTTGCCGACCGTACGAGCTGAGAGATCTGTACGACGAAGGCCCAGGTCCCTAACCCGGCCCTTCATCAAAGAGCGGGTGACGAGAATCGAACTCGCGCTCTGAGCTTGGGAATCAGCGGTGCTTGGCTAGTTGAGGGGGCCTTGAACTGCGCTTTTTCCCTTGGGCGGGCTGTATGGCTAGGGCGCACTTGATCTGTGTGGTGGGCATGGTCATCTCCTCGGAAGCAGTACGTGGACTGCCGCATCAGGACGCGGAGGATGGGTGTGAGCCGGAATCTCGGCCCAGCACCGCTTCCCGGAGCCACTGGTCTCGATGCCGTGATCCAGGGCCAGGGCGGTCACGATGAACAGGCCGCGGCCGTGCTCGTCGTCCGGGCCCGGCAGGCCGGCCTTCGGGCGTACGGAGCTGGCGTCGCAGACCTCGATCCGGACCCTGTCGTCGGTCAACCGCACGGTCACGGAGATCGGGCCCTGGGTTGCGTGCTGCACGGCATTGGTCAGCAGCTCGCTGGCCACCAGCGCCAGGGTCTCCGCCATGTCGCCCCTTCGGCACGGAACCCCCAGCCGGGCCCGCCTGCGACCACCTGGTGTCTGGCATCGCTGACGGCGTATGCCGTGCTGGGGACGGGAAAACTGAAGCAGTGCGGTTTCACAAGGCGCCTTCCGGTCGAGTTCGGCTCCACCAAGAAACCGTCCGGGGTGGTACGCGGACCAGCTCGGGTGCGTGGTCGGCATGTTTTATGCAGAAGCTGCATAACCGCCAAATGAGTTGTGAATTAGGCTCCTTCGGCGGGCAGGATCGAGCGACGGCGAGAGGAGCCGTGGCACAGATGGCTGATGCGTACGACGAGGCGAAACGGCTCGGCGAAGTGCTGCGTCGCGCCCGTGTGCTGGCCAGGCGGTCCCAGGCCGACGTGGCCACCGCGCTCGGTTATCACCAGTCGAAGATCAGCCGCCTCGAACAGGGCAAAGGCACTGAGGACTCCCAGGTGCTACGTGCCGCCGCCCGGGAACTGGGCATCCCGTTAGCCTCCGTCGGCCTTGCCGACGTCCCCGACGCCAGGAACCTCGAACCAGAGACAGATGACATGCATCGCCGCAAATTCCTCGCCGCGAGCTTGGCCACTTTGGCGGTACCCGCCGCCCCTTCCCACGTCGGCAGCGGAGCACTAGGGCGCGTATCGAGTCTTGATCAATTTGGTGTCCGGATCTTCCTCGCTCAGTTCTGCGCCTCGAATCCCGCCAGCAGTGCCCGGGGGTCGAAGGTGACCCGGATCTGGGTCACCTTTCCGTCCGCCACATGCATCCAGTTCGCTATCGGAGTAGGTGGCGCAACGCTTGTGTGCAGGTCAAACCAGGTGATCACCTCATCACCTTCCGCTACCCGCACTTTCACGTCGATTTTCTCCAGAACACGCCCGAGCCCCTTCAACCCGGCGAGCGCCTCGTCTACCCCTGATGCCGTTCCCAGCGTTCCGACGAAGTCGACATCCTCGGCCAGCACCCCCCGCAAGGTGTCCAGGTCGCCCGCCTCCCAGGCGGTGAAGTAGGTCTCGGCAAGCTCTCGAGCAGTCCTCGTCGTCATGCCTCCATCCTTCAGCCATCTGACCCATCCGTCCAACAGATGAATTTGATGGCATCTATCATCACTGAATATGGAGATGCACCAGCTGCGCTACTTCGCCGCGATCGTGGACGAGGGCACCTTCACCGCTGCCGCCCATCGTCTGCATGTCAGCCAGTCCGGCATCAGCACCCAAGTGGCCAAGCTGGAGCTGGAACTGGGGCAACAACTGCTCGACCGCTCCGGCCGTCAAATCCGTCTCACCCCGGCCGGCGAGGCTGTTCTCCCCCTCGCGAAAAACGCCCTCGCCACTCTCGAGGCCATCAAGCACACCGCCGCCGAGTTCGCCGACGCGCTCCGCGGCCGGGTCCGCCTCGGCATGATCATGGGATGCTCGATCCCCGCCTTCCTCGACACCATCGCCGACCTCGGCCACACCCACCCAGGCATCGAGGTCAGCCTCCACGAGGGCTACTCCGACGACCTCCAGGCCCAGGTCCTCGCTGGCTCTCTCGACCTCGCCCTGATCGGCTACGCGGGCAGCGTCGCCCCTGGCCTGGAGGCGAGCATCGTCATCGACGAGCCGATCATCGCAGCCGTCCCCGCAGGGCACCCCCTCGACCGGCCGGACCTGCGCCTGCGCGACCTACGGGACGAGAGGATTCTCTGCCTCTGCCCAGGAACCGGCATCCGCGCCGCCTACGAGGACTCCTGCCACAAAATCGGTCTCCGCCCACGCGTGGACATCGACGCCAGCTCTCCAGTCACCCTGCTCCGCCTCGCCGAGCGCGGCGCGGGCGTCGCCATCCTCAGCGCGTCCTCCACACAAGGCTTCAGCCTGCAGGCAATCCCGCTCACCGACGCCGCCACGCATGCCCGGCTCGGACTCATCACCCGCCAAGGCCAGCACCCTCCAGCCGCGCAGCTCCTGCGAACCAGGCTCCTCGCCGCGCTGCAAGCCGGATAGGCATGCGTGTGTCGAAAGGTGATCAATCCGCGGGACCCTCTCCCCCGCTGGAACTTGATCCGGTATGCCGGTTGCGTGACGCGACCCCAAATGACGGATGCGGAGTGAGAATTCATAAGACCTTTCCTGCCGATCGGCAGCTACGGCCCGTATCCCGAGCGGCTGCGGCAGCAGTTCGAGGGTGTGATCTGGCGGTTCCGGACGGGCGGCCAGTGGAGGGAGATGCCGAGCGAGTTCGGGGCCTGGTCCACGGTCCACAACCGGTTCCGGCAGTGGAGGGACGCCGGGGTATTCGAGGCATTGCTGGAGGGCGCAACCGCGGAGGCCGCGAAGCGGGGTGAGGTGGACTTCTCGCTGGTCAGTGTGGATTCCACTACCGTCCGGGCCCACCACGACGCCGCCGGGATGCACCTCGACCCCGACACGCTCGCCGACCTGGAGAAGGCCGCCGAGGAGGCGGAGAAGGCCCGGCAAAAGGGGGCGGCCCGAAGAGACAAGACGGACAAGGCTCCGCAGGCGACCCGGAACGAAATGAGCGGCGACGCGTCCGACGCAGACGCAAGATCCGCCTGAAGGCGGCCCTGCTCGGACGGTCCAGAGGCGGGCAGACCAGCAAGGTCCACATAGCCGGGGAGCGCAAGTGCCGCCCGCTGGCAATCATCCTGACCGAGGGGCAAGCCGCCGACAGCCCGCAGTTCATCCCCGTGCTAAGCAAGATCCGGGTCCGCGGGCCTGTCGGCCGCCCCCGCACCCGGCCTGACACAGTCGCCGGCGACAAGGCATACTCCTCGCGCGGCAACCGCGCCCACCTGCGCAAACGAAATATCAAGGCCGTCATCCCCGAAAAGCGGGACCAAGCCGCCAACCGAAAGAAGAAGGGCAGTAAGGGTGGTCGGCCCCTCACCTACGACGCCGAGCTCTACAAGGAACGGAACACCATCGAGCGCCTGATCAACAAGCTGAAGGCATGGCGGGACATCGCCACACGCTTCGACAAGACGCCCGAAAGCTACCTCGCCGGCCTCCAGCTCCGCGCCTCGATGATCTGGATCAAGGACCTCAGTAAAACCACCACTTGATCACGACCAAATACGGGCCCTAGTCCAAGCACTTCTCCCAGGTCCTATCCCTCCCTCACAGGATGAGGACCAAGACCTTCCTCAGCTTGGTGAGCGCATTTCAGAGGTTCGCCGACTGTTCTACGCGTGCGACTACACCCGACTTGAGGGCACGCTTCCGTCCTTGATCACCGACCTCCGCAACGCGGCAGCACGCTCGGACGAAGCCGCAGGGCTGCTGGCCACTGCCTACCAGACCTCGGCCAGCCTGCTTCTGAAGCGGGGAGACCACGGCAACGCGTGGCTGGCGGTCGGACGTGCCATGGCGGGGGCGGAGCGTAGCGGCGACCCCGTCGTCCTGGCCTCCAGTGTGCGCGTTCACACCCACCTGCTGGCCCGGGAGCGGCACACATCGCAGGCCATCACGCTCGTCCGCCACACCGCCGACCAGCTGGCAGGCGCCTACGACCAACGTTCCCCGCGCTACCTGGCGGCCCTCGGCCTGCTCCTGCTGCGCGGGGTCACCGCCGCGAGCGGTGGCGGCGATCGTTCCGCCACCCACGACTTCCTCACCGAGGCCAAGGAAGTCGCTCGCCACGTCGCGCTCGACCGCCCCGACGCTTGGGCCAACTTCAGCCCGACGAACGTCTCCCTGCACGAGGTCAGCGCGGCCGTTGCCTTCGGGGACGCCGGGCTTGCCCTGGAGGCCGCGCGTCCCCTCATGCATCGGCACATCCCCGCCCCCGAACGACGGGCGGCTCTGGGTCGAAACGGCGCGTGCCCACAGCCAGCAGGGCCGGCTCGCCGACGGATACCAGGCGCTGCGCATCGCCGAGAGCTGCGCTGCGCAGGACATCCGACGTCCGGCCATCCGTGAGTTGGTCGCGGACATGGCCGCTCGCGACCGTCGTCGTACGCTGCCTGAACTGCATCACTTCAGCCGCCAACTGGGAGTCCCCGCGTGAGCGATCAGTCCGGGCACGAGACCGGCAAGCCGTTTCTGTACGTCGTCGTGTGCGCGGCGGGCATCGCCGGTGATGTCGGCCGACTGATCTCGGCAGCTCAGGAGGCCGGTTGGGAAGTGGGGGTCGTTGCCACCCCTCAGGGGCTGGGCTTCATCGACGCCCCGGCCGTCGAAGCACAGACCGGCTACCCGATCCGCTCGGCCTGGCGGGCCCCCACCGACCCGCGCCCCCTTCCACCCCCGGACGCCATCGCTGTCGTACCGGCGACGTTCAACACGATCAACAAGTGGGCGGCCGGCATCTCGGACACGCTGGCGCTGGGCATCCTGTGCGAGTCGTACGGCCTGGGCGTACCTACCGCCGTGCTGCCGTACGTGAACGCCGCCCAGGCGGCCCACCCCGCGTACGCCGAGAGCCTGCAGAAGCTGCGAGGCATGGGCATCCTGATCGGTTCCTACGAACCCCACTCTCCCAAGGACGGCGGCGGGGTGGACCGTTTCCACTGGGAGGAAGCGCTGGACCTGCTGGTACCCAAGCTGTCCACGGAGGCGTGATCACCTGTGCCGGAACCGTGGTGCAGAGGCGATGCGCAGTTCCTGATCAGGTCCAGACGACACAGAAAGGCCGCGGTCGTTGACCGGGGCCTTCATCGAAGAGCGGGTGACGAGAGTCGAACTCGCGCTCTAAGGCTGGGAGTCACCGGCGCCTGCGCCGTTGGAGGGTATATGACCTGCTCTTTCCGTGAGGAAGCCTGGATTGCCATGCTCTCTGGAAGCCGTACCTGACCGTTGTTGTCCGCTTTGCCGGGCACGAAGTGGGGCACGGGGATTTGCAGCGCGACGGTCCCTGCCGCGGTGCGTGCTTCGGGCGGGCCGGTGGGTCAGAGAGGGATGATGCGGACCTGGTTGCCGCAGAGTTTGGTCATGTCGTCGCTGTCGGAGGTCAGGAGGGCGACGGGTTTCGGCTGGCGCAGTGCGACCTCGGCGACTGTTGCGTCGATGGCGTACTTGTGTCCGTGCAGCCCGGCGCCCTTGAGGAGTTCCGCTGCTGCTTTCGCCGCTTGCTCGGTGACCGGCTCCACCTTGACGCGGGACAGGGCCCAGCTCAGGCGAGGCATGTTGGTACGGGAGTGGCTGACCTCCACGATGGCGTTCGCCCCGATCACCAGGTCGGCCCCCATGTCGTGGAAGACCTGCAGCATCGCGAGGAGCTTGCGGTCCTGCGCGATCCAGGCGGAGAGCCCTTCCGAGTCCAGGACGACGGTCTCGATGCGCTCGCTCACGCGGCGTCCGTGCCCTTGGAGGTGCCGGCGGAACCGAAGATCTTCCCGCGCGCCTCGGCGAGCTCCTCCTCGCTGAAGGGTCCGTGCTCCTCCTCGTGACGGCGGAGGTCGTCGCCCAGGAGCTGGTGCCGGATCTGGCGGGCTACGGCTTCCGCCACGTAGCCGGAGACGTTGTCCGTGAGCTTGCGGAGCTCCGCCACCTGGTCACTGGGGAGCGTGACGGTGATGCGAGTCGTTGAAGACATAAAGCAAGCATACTGGAGTATGCGAGATGTGGCTGTGCGGTGCTTTGACTGCTCGCGGGTGCAAGCTTCGGTTTCCTGATGGCTAAGCGAAAGGGCTGTGGTGGCTACCTCGAAAACACGACTCCGGCCACGTGGTACAGGGAGAGGCGTGTATCGATCCTGAGTCGACGCAGTGCGACGGTCCTTGTGCGTGAGGTGTGGAGACGGGGAGGAAGCACTCGTGCTGTACCGGAAGAGGCCGACGGGACGCGGTAGCGGACGCACGATGCCGCCCCTGCACGAACGCCTGGGGAGACCGTCGGAGTCCCTCGCCCGGACGCGCCGTACCATGCACACGTACCACGTCGGTTGCTCCTCGCACGCTCTGTCCGCTCGAATCCGGGCCTGATTCCCTGGTCAGGAAGGCACTTGGACTCGACCACGAGGTGGGGTATGGAGCGTGCGACCCAGAGGACAGCACAGCGCGGTACGTATGGCTTCGGTGAGCGGCAGCCCTCCCGCTTCCTCGGCAGCCTGTCGGAGGAAGCCAGGGAGGAACTCCTGAGTATCGGTTCCCCGCGGCAGTATCCGCCCGGAGCGAAGATCCTCGTGGAAGGGGCACCGGGCGATTGCCTGATGCTCCTGGAGACCGGCTACGTCAAGGTGACCAGGAAGCGTAATAACGGGCATGAAGCCCTGATCGCCATTCGGGCCGGCGGAGACGTGGTCGGAGAGATGGCCGTGATCGACGGCGCGCCCAGGTCGGCCACGGTGACGGCGGGTGAGGACATCGATGTACACGTCATCCAACGCCGAGCGGTGCAGAAGTTTCTCGGCAAGTATCCCGAGACCACCCTTCACATCATGCGACTCAGCAACCGTCGCCTGCACAGCGCGAATTCCTGGCGCATCGTGTTCGGCGAGTTCCCGGTTCGCGTACGGCTCGCCCGGGCGCTCGCCGAACTTGCCGAGAACCACGGGGAGCCCCTCGGTTCGCACACTCTGATCTGCGTCGAGCTCACGCAGGCCGAACTCGCCGCGCTCATCGGATCAGGAGAGAGGGCGGTGCAGCAGGAGATGGCGGGGCTCCGTGACGCAGGGGTCGTGAGGATCAGGAACCGCGAGATGGCGGTGCTCAAGGTGGACCGCCTCCGAGCGATCGGGCTTTTGCCGCCGATCGGCCGCTGACAGGAACCGCCATCCCGCATTTTTGCGGCCTCTCCGGAGAGCTCGACGCGTCGGCAGCACAGTTGGCGACCAGCACCACCGACTATCCGAACTCATCGAGTAGGTGATGGTTCACATGACGTCGCAGCCGACCGTCCGGTCAGGGTACGGGCCCTGGCCGAATGACGACCGCCGCCTCTGCCTGGCCGCGGACATCGAGCAGTACAGCCGCTTCGACACCCCGGGCCAGCGGACCGCGCAGGCCCAGCTCGCCCGGGTGCTGAGGACGGCAGCCGAACGCAGCGGGCTGGACCACGGTAGGTGGTCCGTCCAGCCGCAGGGCGACATGGAGTTCGCAGTTCTCCCGGCGGGCACTTCCGAGCAGGTGGTGCTGGGTGAGTACGTCACCCACCTCGCGGCCGAGCTCGGAGGCTACAACGCCACCCGCCGGACCGCCGGGCGGATACGGCTTCGGCTGGCCATCGACACCGGCGTGGCCGCCACCGCCGCCCTGGGCTTCTCCGGCCCCGCCCCGATCGCTGTGGCCCGCTATCTGAACGCACCCGAGGTGAAGCGGGCCCTGGCGGCTGCCGGGTCGGCGAGCCTGGCCGTGGTGATCTCCGACCGGCTCTACCAGGACGTGGTGCGCTTGCGGTTCCACGGACACGACCCGGAGCAGTACCGCCGTATCCACGTCGAGCAGAAGGGGTTCGCCGGGTACGGCTGGGTCCGGTTGCCCGGTGTGGATCCGCAGGACGCGGGGGAGCCCTGGCTGGACACGCCGGAGGGCGGACCGCAGCCCCCGGCGCGAGCGGCGGAGGCGGAACGGCCGAGCTTTGTCCAGCAGAACGTCCACGGCACTGCCGTCCAGGGCGTGATCCATGGGTCCGTCGTCCACGGTGTGGTGCCCGGCGGGGCAGGCCGATGAACTACGTTCCGCCCGCCGGAGGCTGCGCCTCATGCAGGAACGCGGCAGGCGGCAACCGTCAGCAGGACACCCGGGGCCTCTCCGTCCAGGGCCGGACCGGCGACGTGTACTACTACGCCGCCGCCTGCGACCACCGCTCCGCCGCGAGCACGCGGCGGTACACGGCCGGCTTCTCGCCGGTCCCCTACGAGACGCTGCGCGAGGAGTTGCACCGGATCGCCCGGGCCTGCTCACGCATCGTGGACAGCATGGGTGACGATTCGGGAGGTTCACCATGGGACTGATCCCCTACAACCGGGTGTTCGATGTGCTGGAGCACCGATTCCGGCTCGCTGAACTGCCCTTCCCGGTCATCACGGCCGAGGGCCCGACCCGGCTCTCCGCCCTGACGGCCCGGCGGGTGCTGTACACCAGGCCGTCGGATCCGCGGCTTCGCGAGGAGATCTGGCGCGAGGCAGTTGACGCGGCGCGGCGCGACACCGGCGCGGCAGGATCCGAACGGCTGCTGGCGCTCTGGCTGGCCCTGCCCGCCATGCGGCGCACCCTCCACCGGATCGCGATCCGGTGGCCGATCGACCGGCGGGAGCTCGAAGCCGAGTCACTGCTCGCCCTCCTGACAGTACTCGCGGACGTGGACCCGCGGACCCGGGAGGCGGGCCGCGCACTGCTGCGCCCCACTATCAACCGGGTCTGGGCGTTCGCCCGGGCCCGCACTCGGGAGCGGCCGGTGGCGGACGTCGGGGCGCTGGCCGCCGCTCATCTCTCCGTGGAGTCCCCCGCGGAGTCGCTGACTCGCGACTGGCACGACGGCTGGGAGCTGCGGGTGTCGCCGCCCGCCCGGCCGGACGGCCTGTCGGCGACCGTGCGGTTCAGTGTCGCACCTGATCGGCTGGAGAGCTTCCGACTGGGCGAGCTGGCAGGCTACTTGGGTCTCGGAGAGATCGTGCACCGGGCACGGCGTCCGAGCGAGGGCAGCCGCATCGGCACCCTGTCGCTGCGTCCGGCAGGAGGGCGGCGATGACCACGCGTTCCAGGACCTGGCTGTCGTTCGGCGAGGCGTTCGACCTGCCGCTGGTCGTCGACCTGCGCACCGCCGCCCAGGCGCTCGGGCTCTGCCCCGCCACCGCGTACAAGCTCATTCGCCAGGGCGGTTTCCCCTGCCGGTTCCTACGCCTCGGGTGGCAGTACCGGATCCCTACCGCCGACCTGCTCCGGGCGCTCGGGATCGAGGAGCGCCCCATCTACCCGGCCGATCTGCGAGCCGGTGCCGACTTCCAGGAACAGTGCTATCCCGCAACGGAGTTCGAAACGGAGGACTACGTATGAGCATCGTGGCCGTCACAGAGCCGAAGCCCGAGGATCCGCCGATGACGACCTGCTTCGTCATCGCGCCCATCGGCAACGAGCATGCTCCGGACGGGAGCCCGGAACTCCTGGCGTACGAGGAGAACCTGGAGATCTACGAGAAGGTGATCCTGCCCGCCTGCGCCAGGCACGGCATCGTCCCGGTCAGGGCGGACGGGATCGCCGATACAGGTGAGATCACCGAGCAGATCTGCCGCCACGTGCTGCAGGACGACATCGTGATCGCCGACCTCACCGGAGGCAACGCGAACGTCACCTACGAGCTCGGGATCCGGCACCTGACGGGCAAACCGATCATCCACCTCGGCGAGCATGGGCAGCTGCCGTTCGATCTCTCGCTGATCCGGACGATCATGTTCAAGCGCAGCCGGAGCGGTCTGGTCAAGGCGCGGCGGGATCTGGAGACCGCGCTGAAGGGTGCCCTGGACAACCGGTTCGAGCCGCTGACCCCGGCCCGGATCCTGTTCGGACTGCCGACGGCGTCGCCGCCGGAGGCGGTGGCCGAGGCGGAGCCGGACGACCTGGAGGCCCCCGGACTGTTCGACCGGTTCGCCCGGGTGGAGGCGCAGACGGAGGCGATCGGCGAGACCACGGAGGCGATCACCGGGTTCATGTCGGAGATCGCCGAAGCCACCCAGCAGATCGGGCCCGTGATGGAGCGGGCTGCCCAGCCGGGGACGCCGATGAGCGCGTGGCTGCCGGCGATGACCGAGTTGGCCAGGTCGATGGCCGAGCCGGCCTCCGGTCTCCGGGAGGCATGCACCCGCTTCGCCGGGCAGATGGTCGAGATGGACGCGGCGGTCCAGGCGGCGTTCGACGTCATCGAGGTGATGCCGCCTGAGCAGCGCGCCGGTTCGGCGACGGGCTTCCTGGAGCAGATGATCAGTACCGCCGAGTCCACCCACGAGGTGGTCGGCGTCCTCGGAGAGATCGAGGTCGGTATGCGGTGGCTGGTGAAGATGAGCCGGGAACTGCGGGGCCCGGGCCGGGACCTCACGGCCGCGGTCAAGCAGGTCAGTGGCGTGATGGCCCGGATCGCGAACTGGGAGCGCAGAGCCCGCGCGTTGATCTGACCGAGGACGGTCCCCGGTTCCGTCGTGGTCCAGCGGCTGAATCGGGCGACACGATCTCGGCGGGCCGCGAGCAGGTCCTAACACCGAAAAGCCCCAGGTATCCGACCTGGGGCTTTAGTGTGGAGCGGGTGACGAGAGTCGAATTCGCGTTCTGAGATGGGAAGCTCAGAGCGCTGGCAGCGTCGTACCTTCCGTCGCCGCCGCCCGCAGTCTCGCCTGGATTGCCCGTGTCGCCTTGGCGTACCCCAGGCTGTTGTTCTGCAGTACCGACTCCGCGTTGGCCAGCTCCAGGAAGGCGATCACCTCGAAGGCCAGTTGCCGTACGTCGGTGTCCCCGGCCAGTTCGCCCGTGGCCCGTGCCTCCTCGATCGTCTCCTCCACGAAGGTGACCCAGCCGGTCTGCGCGGAGGCCAGGGCGTCGTGCACCTTGCCGTGGCGGGCGTCGAACTCGGCGGTGGCGGCGTAGAAGAAGCAGCCTCCCCGGAAGACCCGCTCCCGGGAGTACGTGATCCACGCGTCGCACATCCGCCAGACCCGGCCGAGCCCCGGGGGGACCGAGCGGGTGGGGCGCAGCACATGGTCGACGTAGACCGCGACCGCCGCGCGTACCGTGGCGAGCTGGAGCTCCTCCTTCGAACCGAAGAGGGCGAACACACCGCTCTTGCTGAGCTTCAGCTCGGTCGCCAGCCGCCCCAGGGAGAGGCCTTCCAGCCCCTCCACCGAGGCGATCTGCACCGCGCGCCCCAGGATCAGCTGCCGCGTCTGGTTGCCCCGCTCGACCCGCCCGTCCAGGCGTACTGCCGCCATGTGACCACTCCGTACCTCAGAGTTATCGAGGCGTCATTCTAGAGAGGGTCGAAGGGGGCGCCGGACCACCTGCCTCCCGGCCCGGTGGTCCGTTCACCGGCGCGTCCGCCCCTGACCACGGGCGATACCGGTGGACGATCCGGGCGGGATCCGGCCCGTGAGACAGGTGTTCCCTTCCGCCGCGCCCGGCGCGTAGCGTGATCGTTCCGCGTGTGAGCCGGTGAGGTCTCCACCATCTGTCCCGCTGTGGAGAACCAGGAGCACCGAAGGTGTCCGCTGCCGTTGCGCCCGTCCCCGTCCCCGTCCCCGCCCTCGTCCCGTCCCGCCGGGCCTGGCTGACCGATCTGCCTGTGCTCGCGGTCGCCGCCGTCTGGGGCGCCAGCTATCTCGCCGCCAAGGGCATCACCACCACCCACACCGTCATCGCCGTCCTCGTCCTGCGCTTCGCGATCGTGCTGCCCGTTCTGGTGGTGGCAGGGTGGCGCAAGCTGCGGGCGCTGACCGGCGCGCAGTGGCGGGGGGCCGGGCTGCTGGGCCTGATGCTGAGCGGGATCTTCCTGCTGGAGACGTACGGGGTGGTCCACACCTCGGCCACCAACGCCGGGCTGATCATCAGCCTCACCATGATCTTCACGCCGCTCGCCGAAGCTGCCGTGACCCGGGTCCGGCCCCCGGCCTCCTTCGTCGCCGCGGCCGGGCTCTCCGTCGCCGGGGTGATCCTGCTGACCCAGGGCGGCGGCTTCACCAGCCCCTCGGGCGGCGACCTGCTGATGCTGCTCGCCGCCCTCGCCCGTACCGCCCACGTCCTGGCCATGGCCCGGATCAAGGCGGTCCGGTCGGCGGACTCGCTCTCCCTGACCACCGTCCAGCTCGGCAGCGCGGTCGCCGTTTTCGTCGTTCTGGCCGCTCTTCCGGGGACGGGCGCGTCCCCGTGGAGTGTGGCGGCGGACTTCGGGCCCCGGGAGTGGGCGGGGCTGGTCTTCCTCTCCGTGTTCTGCACGCTGTTCGCGTTCTTCGTACAGATGTGGTCCGTACGCCGCACCTCGCCGTCCCGGGTCAGCCTGCTGCTCGGTACGGAACCGCTCTGGGCGGCCGCCGTCGGCATCGGCCTCGGCGGCGAACGGCTCGGCGTCCTCGGGGTGGCCGGGGCCGTCCTCGTCCTGGCGGGCACCGCGTGGGGGCGCCGCAGCGCGGACCGGGACCGGGCCGGGGGCGGAGAAGCGGGCGCTACTGCTTCCTGATCGCGTCCGGCGCGATCATGATCGCGAACCCCGTCACGATCAGCACGATGCTGACGAACAGCGCGCGGTCACCGAAGAAGTCGATGTGCCGTGCCAGCGTCCACAGCCGCAGCCACCCCGTCCACTCGTACACCAGCCCGCCAATGCCCTGGAGCAGGATGATGAACCCGACCGCCTCAATGAGTTTCTTCATACGCCGAGCCTGACGGCGGGCCCGCGCCCGCCGCGTCGGCCGCGGGTCGCCTCCGCCGCGACGAAAGTAGCCCGCCGGGCGACTTTGGTCGTTTCCCGGAGGCACCGCCCCCGCTCCGGGTGGCCAGTTGCGTAGCTTTGTCGATATGACGCGTACCGAGTACCGCTGGCTGCTTCCGTCGGCGATGGCCGATCCCGAGCTGCCCGGCGACCGGGCCCGGAGGCGGCGGACCGTGCGGGACTGGGCCGTCGACATCACGGCCTTCCTCTGCGCGGCCTTCTTCGGTCTGCTCGTCCTCGCCGCGATCGACGCCGACGACACCACGGCGGACGTGGTCGTGGTCGTGGACTCGGTGGTCGGTGCGGCGGCCTGCTGCGCGCTCTGGCTCCGGCGGCGCTGGCCCGTCGCACTCGCCGTCACCCTGACCGTCGTCTGCATCGTCGAGCCCGTCGCCGCCGGGGCCCTGATGGTGGCGCTGTTCAGCCTGGCCGTCCACCGCCCCTTCAAACCGGCGGTGGCGGTCGTCGGCGCGGGTGCGCTGATTGTGGCTCCGCTCCAGCCCCTGCTGCGCCCCGACCCGGCGACCTCCTTCGTCGCCTCGGCCATCATCGGGGTCCTGCTCGTCCTGCTGGTGCTCAGCTGGGGCATGGTCGTACGCTCCCGGCGCCAGCTCGTGCTCACGCTGCGCGAACGGGCCCGGCGGGCCGAGGCCGAGGCGGAACTCCGCGCCGAACAGGCCCAGCGGCTGGCCCGGGAGGCCATCGCCCGCGAGATGCACGACGTCCTCGCCCACCGGCTCACCCTCCTCAGCGTCCACGCCGGGGCCCTGGAGTTCCGGCCCGACGCCCCCACGGCCGAGATCGCCCGGGCCGCCGGGGTCATCCGGGACAGCGCCCACGAGGCGCTCCAGGACCTGCGGGAGATCATCGGCGTGCTGCGCGGGCCCGGGGAGACCGGCGAGGGCGAGCGGCCGCAGCCCACCCTCACGACCCTGGACGCGCTCATCGAGGAGTCCCGGCAGGCGGGCATGAAGGTGACCGTGGACCAGCGCGTCGCCGCCCCGGCGGACGCCCCCGCCGCCACCGGCCGCACGGTGTACCGCATCGCCCAGGAGTGCCTGACCAACGCCCGTAAACACGCACCCGGCACCGAGGTCACCGTCACGGTGACCGGCGGCCCCGGGGACGGGCTCACCATCGAGGTGGCGAACCCGGCCCCCACCGAACCCTTCGAACGGGTGCCCGGCTCCGGCCAGGGGCTCATCGGCCTCACCGAACGCGCCACGCTCGCCGGGGGCCGCCTGGAGCACGGCCCCACGCCGGACGGCGGCTTCGTGGTCCGGGCCCGGCTGCCGTGGCCTGCGTGATGAGGAGTGGTTCGGGGGGCGTGGCCTGTGTGATGGGGAGTGGTTCGGGGGGCGTGGTCCGTGTGATGAGGAGTGCTCCGGCTGGCGTGGCCCGTGTGACGGGGAGTGCTCCGGCTGCCGTGGACCCGGCCCGCCGCAGGAGGCGCGGGCGGTGGCAGCCGGGCGGCGGCGTGTCCGGCGTGGGGCGGTGCCGTACGGCGTCCCGGGCCCGCTCGTTACGGTGGCCGTCATGAACACCCCGTCGTCCCCGAACCCCCCGGCGTCCTCCCCGCCCCCGGCCGACCCGCCCGTCCGGCTGCTCATCGTCGACGACGACCCGCTCGTGCGGGCCGGGCTCACCCTGATGCTCGGCGGGGCCGACGGCATCGACATCGTGGGGGAGGGCGCGGACGGCGGCGAGGTCGCCGCCCTGGTCGAACGGCTGCGCCCCGATGTCGTCCTGATGGACATCCGCATGCCCGGCATGGACGGGCTCACCGCGACCGAGGAGCTGCGCCGCCGCCCCGACGCGCCCGAAGTCGTCGTCCTCACCACCTTCCACGCCGACGAACAGGTCCTGCGCGCCATCCGCGCCGGAGCGGCGGGATTCGTCCTGAAAGACACCCCGCCCGCCCTGATCGTGGACTCGGTCCTCCGGGTCGCGGCCGGGGACCCGGTGCTCTCGCCCGCCGTCACCCGGCAGCTCATGGCCCGGGCCGCGGGCGGGGCGCAGGACGAGCGCACCAACCGGACCGCGCGGGCCCGCAAGCGGTTCGCGGAGCTGGCGGAGCGCGAGCAGGAGGTGGCGGTCGCCGTCGGGCGCGGGCATTCCAACGCCGAGATCGCGGGCGCGCTGTACCTCAGCGTCGCCACCGTCAAGACCCAGGTCTCGCGGATTCTCGCCAAACTCGGCCTGAACAACCGGGTCCAGATCGCCTTGTTGGTCCACGATGCCGGACTGCTCGACCCGGACGGTGAGGAGGGCGGCGGCCCACGCTGAGCGGTCCGGAGCGGTCCGGACCGATCCGGACCGACTTACGCCGAGCGGATCCGACCGGCCCTACGCTGAGTGGTCCGGACCGGAAGAGGGGGCTGACCACGATGGCTGTGCTCGATCTGCGGGATCTGCCGGATTTCACGGCGAACCCCTACCCGTACTACGCCAAGCTGCGCGCCGAGGGGCCGGTGCACGCGGTGCGCACCGAGCACATGGAGCGCCTGTGGCTGGTCGTCGGCTACGAGGAGGCCCGCTCGGTCCTCGCCGACCAGCGGTTCGGCAAGGACTGGCGGACCACCGGGCGCTGGGCCTCCGAGGCCACCCCGATCAGCGCCAACATGCTGCAGCTCGACGCCCCGCACCACACCCGGCTGCGCAGGCTCGTCGCCCGGGAGTTCACCGCCCGCCGCATCGAGGCGCTGCGCCCCCGGGTCACCGAGATCACCACGGAGCTGCTCGACGCGATGGTCCCGGCCGGCTCCGCCGACCTCGTGGACGCGCTCGCCTTCCCACTGCCGATGACCGTCATCTGCGAGCTGCTGGGCGTACCCGACATCGACCGGGACACCTTCCGTACGCTGTCGAACGGCGTCGTCACCCCGACCCCGGCCCAGCGGGAGGCCGACGCGGTCGGCGCGATGGGCGCCTACCTCGTCCAACTCATCGAGGACAAACGGAGTTCGCCGGGCGACGATCTGCTGAGCGCGCTGATCAGGAGCCGCGACGAGGGCGGCGACGGGCTCTCCGCCGACGAACTGGTCGGCATGGCCTTCGTGTTGCTCGTCGCCGGACACGAGACCACCGTCAACCTGATCTCCAACGGGGTCCGGGCCCTGCTGGACCACCCGGACCAACTCGCCCTGCTGCGCGCCGATCCCGGGCTGCTGGACGGGGCGGTGGAGGAGATGCTGCGGTACGACGGCCCGGTGGAGACCGCCACCTTCCGTTTCACCCGTGAGGAGGTGACGGTCGGCTCGACCGTGATCCCGCACGACGAGCCGGTGCTCGTCGCCCTCGCCTCGGGCGGCCGGGACCCGGAGCGGTTCGAGGACCCGGACACCTTCGATATCCGCCGCGCCCCCCAGGGGCACCTGGCCTTCGGTCACGGGGTGCACTTCTGTCTGGGCGCCCCGCTGGCCCGCATGGAGGCGCGCATCGCGATCGGGGCCCTGCTGGAGCGCTGCCCGGAGCTCTCCCGCGACCCGGCGGGCGGCGAACCGGAGTGGCTGCCCGGCCTGCTGATGCGCGGGGTGCGGCGGCTGCCGGTGCGCTGGTAGGGCTGCCCGTCTCCACCGCTCGTACGGAATCGTCCTCACTGCTCGTACGGAATCCGCATCCGCATGGCTCGTAGGGAATCCGCATCCGCAACTCGTACGGAACGTGTTTCCGCAACTCGTATGGAAGGGGCACCCGTTGACCGCCGAAGCAACCACAGAGGCCGAGGGCCTGGTCGATCTCGCCGCGCTCGGTGACGACTTCACCCGTGACCCGTATCCCGTCTACGCCGCCTTACGGGCCAGGGGCCCGGTCCACCGGGTCCGCATCCCCGAGGGCACCCACGCCTGGCTCGTCGTCGGGTACGAGGCCGGGCGGGAGCTCCTCGCCGACCAGCGGCTCTCCAAACAGTGGGCCAAGGCCTCGCCCGCCCTCGGCGTCACTAAGGTCTCCGCGGGCACCTCCATGCTCAGCAGCGACGCCCCCGACCACACCCGGCTGCGCAAACTCGTCGCCCGCGAGTTCACCCCGCGCCGGATGGAGCAACTCGCCCCGCGCATCCAGGAGATGACCGACGAGCTGCTGGACCGGATGCTCGCGGCGCCCGGCCGGCGGGCGGATCTCGTCGAGGCGCTCTCCTACCCGCTGCCGATGAACGTCATCTGCGAGCTGCTCGGTGTGCCGTTCCTGGACCGGACGGCCTTCCGCGAGTGGTCCAACCAGGCCGTCTCCGCGGTCGACGTCTCGAAGCGCGACTCCTCCACCAGGGCGATGGCCGCCTATCTGGCCCGGCTGCTCCAGGACAAGCGGGCGCAGCCCGGTGACGACCTGATGAGCGCGCTGATCCACACCGCCGACGAGGACGGCGACCGGCTCTCCGCCGACGAACTGATGGGCATGGCCTGGCTGTTGCTCGTCGCCGGTCATGAGACCACCGTCAACCTCATCACCAACGGTGTGCACAACCTGCTCGCCCACCCCGACCAACTCGCGGCCCTGCGAGCCGACTTCGGGCTGATCGATGGGGCGGTGGAGGAAATCCTGCGCTTCGAGGGACCCGTCGAGACACCCACGTACCGCTTCACGACCGAACCGGTCGACATCGGCGGGACGGTGATCCCCGGCGGCGGCGAACTGGTCCTCGTCGCGATGTCGGACGCCAACCGGGACCCCGTCCGCTACCCCGACGCGGCCCGTTTCGACATCACCCGCGACGCCCGGGGGCATATCGCCTTCGGGCACGGCATCCACTACTGTCTGGGCGCCCCGCTGGCCCGGATCGAGGCCCGGGTCGCCATCCGGTCGCTGCTGGAGCGCTGCCCGGAGCTGCGGCTGACCGAGGACCCGGCCACGCTGGAGTGGCGTACCGGCATGCTGATGCGGGGGCCGCTGAGCCTGCCGGTGGGGTGGTAGGGGCCGTACGGGGGTGGGCCCGGCCCCGGAGTGGTGGACGTCGTACGGGGGTGGGGCCCGGCCCCGGAGTGGTGGACGCTGTACGGGAGTCGAACCCGGCCCCGGCGTGGTAGGTGTCCCGTCTCAGCCTCGGGCGCCCGGGCCCCGGCCTCAGCCACCCGTCGGGACCCCGTCTCACTCGCCCGGGATCTCCGTCATCGTCACCGGGCGGCGTTCGCGGCGGGAGATCTCGCAGGCCTCGGCGATCCGCAGCGCGTGCAGGGCCTCGCGGCCGTCGCAGGGGTTGGCCAGCTCGCCCCGGGCGACCCGGAGGAAGGCGTCCAGCTCCGCTTCGTACGCCGGGGCGAACCGTTCCAGGAATCCGGGCCAGGGCTTCGGCGGGGCGCCCGGGCCCTCCGGTTCGACCGAGGTCAGCGGCGTACGGTCGTCCAGGCCGACGGCGATCTGGTCCAGCTCACCGGCCAGCTCCATGCGGACGTCGTACCCGGCGCCGTTGCAGCGGGTCGCGGTGGCGGTGGCGAGCGTTCCGTCGTCCAGGGTGAGCAGGACGGCAGCCGTGTCCACGTCACCCGCCTCCCGGAACATCGCGGGCCCGGCGTCCGACCCGGTGGCGTACACCTCGCTCACCTCGCGGCCCGTCACCCACCGCAGGATGTCGAAGTCGTGGACCAGGCAGTCCCGGTAGAGCCCGCCGGAGAGCGGGAGGTAGTCGGCGGGCGGGGGAGCGGGGTCGGAGGTGGTGGCCCGGATGGTGTGCAGCCGCCCGAGTCGTCCCTCCCGTACGGCGGTCTTCGCCTCCGTGTACCCGGCGTCGAAGCGGCGCATGAACCCCAGCTGGAGGATGCTGCCCGCCGCCTCGACCTCCGCGAGGGCGCCCAGCGTGCCGGGCAGGTCCAGGGCGATCGGCTTCTCGCAGAACGCGGGCAGTCCGGCCCGGGCGGCGCGGGCGATCAGTGGCGCGTGGGCCGCCGTTGCCGAACAGATCACCAGCGCGTCGAGCGGGCCCCCCGCCTCGCCCCCGCCGGTGAACAGCTCGTCCACCGCGACCGCCGTCGCCCCCGTCCGCGCGGCGGTCACCGCGGCCCGCTCCGGGTCGGCGTCCGCCAGCAGCAGCGTGTCCACGGCGGGGTGGCGGCTCAGCACCTCCGCGTGGAACGTGCCGATCCGTCCCGTTCCGATCAGTCCGATGCGCATGGGCCCCAAGGTGGCGTTCGCCCGGTCATCATGTCAAGCGTTTGTCCTGACAAAGGGCAGTCGCGTCGACCGGCGGTTCCGCTCCCGCACGCCATGGCTTTGTCCGGACAAGCGAACTACGCTCGCCCCGTGACCGCACAAGGAGCCGAGCAGCCGCTGCCGCTGAGCGTGGACCGCACCAGCCCGGTGCCGCTCTACTTCCAGCTTGCGCAGCAGTTGGAGGCCGCCGTCGAACAGGGCCTCCTGCCGCCCGGCACCCTGCTCGGCAACGAGATCGAGCTCGCCGCGCGCCTCGGCCTCTCCCGCCCCACCGTCCGTCAGGCGATCCAGTCGCTCGTCGACAAGGGGCTGATGGTGCGCCGCCGGGGCGTCGGCACCCAGGTGGTGCACAGCCAGGTCCGCCGCCCGCTGGAGCTCAGCTCGCTCTACGACGACCTGGAGGCGGCCGGGCAGCGCCCCGCCACCAAGGTGCTGCGCACCGCCAAGGAACCGGCCACCGCCGAGATCGCCGCCGCGCTCGGGCTCCCCGAGGGCACCGAGGTCCACCTCGTCGAGCGGCTGCGCTACGCCCACGACGAGCCGATGGCCCTCCTGCGCAACCATCTGCCCCCGGACCTGCTCGACCTCCCGGACCGGGAGCTGGAGTCCACCGGGCTCTACCGGATGATGCGGGCCTCGGGGATCACGCTGCACAGCGCCCGTCAGTCGGTCGGCGCGCGGGCAGCCACGGTGGGGGAGGCGCGGGCCCTGGGGGAGGAGGCGGGGGCGCCGCTGCTGACGATGGAGCGTACGACGTACGACGACACGGGGCGTGCGGTGGAGTTCGGCTCCCACGTCTATCGGGCCTCGCGCTACACCTTCGACTTCCAGCTCCTGGCCCGCGCCTGAGCCGCCTGATCCAGCCCGTCCGGGGCCTACCTCGTCTCGCCCGTGCGGGGGCGCTCACTCCAGCCCGTCCGGCGTTTGAGGACGGAACCCTTGCGTGGGTGGGCTCGCAGGCAGAGGATCCTGGGGCACGGGTCCCCCGAGGACGACCGCTCCCCACGTCGACGGTTCCGTCCTCAAACGCCGGACGGGCTGAGAGCAAGCCCGACGGCTCAGAGCAAGCCCGACGGGCTGGGGACGAGCCCCCCGGGCGCATCCGGCCGCCGCTCGGGGATACTGGGCAGTCGGCCCGGGGCCCTACACCCCCGGCCCGGTCAAGCGCACAGCGACCAGCAGGAGAAGGGCACGGCGTCGTGGCAAGGGTTCGGACAGGGGTACGCGCGATGGGCGCCGTGCTGGCAGTGGTGCTGGCAGCCGCAGGATGCAGCAGCACCGGCGGCAAGCGGGCGGAAGAGCGCGCGGCCGAGGCCGCCGAGGGGCGGGCCGCGGTGAACACGCCCCGCTGGACCTTCGCCATGGTCACCCACTCGGGCGACGGCGACACCTTCTGGGACATCGTCCAGAAGGGCGCCGAGCAGGCGGCCGTCAAGGACAACATCAACTTCCTCTACTCGCACAACGACGAGGCCAACCAGCAGGCCCAGCTCGTCCAGACCGCGATCGACAAGAAGGTCGACGGGCTGATCGTCTCGCTGGCCAAGCCCGCCGCCATGAAGGCCGTCGTCGCCAAGGCCGTCAAGGCGGGCATCCCGGTCGTCACCGTGAACTCCGGCTCCGCCGAGTCCAAGGAGTTCGGCGCCCTGACCCACATCGGCCAGGACGAGACGATCGCCGGTGAGGCCGTCGGCGACGAGCTGAACGAGCGGGACCGCAAGAAGGCGCTGTGCGTCCTGCACGAGCAGGGCAACGTGGGCCACGAGCAGCGCTGCGCCGGGGCGAAGAAGACCTTCGACGGCACGATGCAGAATCTGTACGTCGACGGCACCAACATGCCCGACGTCACCGCGTCCATCGAGGCCAAGCTCCAGTCCGACAAGAGCATCGACGCGGTCGTCACCCTCGGTGCCCCCTTCGCCGACGCCGCCGTCCAGGCCAAGCAGACGGCGGGCAGCAAGGCCGAGATCAACACCTTCGACCTGAACGCCAAGGTCGCCACCGGCCTCCAGACCGAGAAGCTCGGCTTCGCCGTCGACCAGCAGCCCTACCTCCAGGGGTACCAGGCCGTCGACCTGCTCTGGCTCTACCGCTCCAACCTCAACGTCCTCGGCGGCGGGCAGCCCGTCCTGACCGGCCCGCAGATCATCACCGCCGACGACGCGGACGCCCTGGCCGACTACACCAAGCGGGGCACCCGATGAGCGGCTCCACCGCCGCCCCGGAGCAGCTGGACGAACGCCTCGTCCACACCTCGCCGCTGCGCAAGCTGCTCGGCCGCCCCGAGCTCGGCTCGGTCGTCGGCGCGGTGGCGGTCTTCCTCTTCTTCGCGATCGTCGCGGACAGCTTCCTCCAGGCCTCCAGCTTCGGGACCGTGCTGTACGCGGCCTCGGTCCTCGGCATCATGGCCGCCCCGGTCGCGCTGCTGATGATCGGCGGCGAGTTCGACCTCTCCGCCGGTGTCCTGGTGACCAGCTCCGCGCTGATCTCGTCCATGTTCAGCTACCAGATGACGGCCAACGTCTGGGTCGGCGTCTTCGTGTCGCTGCTGGTCACGCTCGCCATCGGCGCGTTCAACGGGTTCATGCTGACCCGCACCAAACTGCCGAGCTTCATCATCACGCTCGGTACGTTCCTGATGCTGACCGGCCTGAACCTGGGCTTCACCAAGCTGATCAGCGGCACGGTCTCCACCAAGGCCATCGGTGACATGGAGGGCTTCGAGTCGGCCCGCGCCCTGTTCGCCTCGACGCTCACCCTCGGCGGCGTCGAGTTCAAGGTGACGATCCTGTGGTGGGTGGCGCTCGTCGCGCTCGCGACCTGGATCCTGCTCCGGACCCGCTTCGGCAACTGGATCTTCGCCGTCGGCGGCGAGGCCGACGCCGCCCGCGCGGTCGGCGTCCCCGTCATCCGTACCAAGATCGGGCTCTACCTGGGCGTCGCCTTCGCCGCCTGGGTCTCCGGACAGCACCTGCTCTTCAGTTACGACGTCGTCCAGTCCGGCGAGGGCGTCGGCAACGAGCTGACGTACATCATCGCGGCCGTCATCGGCGGCTGCCTGATCACCGGCGGCTACGGCTCCGCGATCGGCTCGGCGGTCGGTGCCTTCATCTTCGGCATGACCAGCAAGGGCATCGTCTACGCCGAGTGGAACCCGGACTGGTTCAAATTCTTCCTGGGGGCGATGCTGCTCCTGGCCACCCTGCTCAACGCATGGGTGCGCAAGCGCGCGGAGGCGACGACATGACGGCCACGTCCGAGAAGAGTGCGGGCCCGCTGGTCGAGCTGGACGACGTGTCGAAGTTCTACGGCAACATCAAGGCCCTGGAACATGTCTCGCTGGAGGTCCACGCGGGCGAGATCACCTGTGTCCTCGGTGACAACGGCGCGGGCAAGTCCACCCTCATCAAGATCATCGCGGGGCTGCACCGGCACGACGCCGGACGCTTCCTGATCGAGGGGGAGGAGACGACCCTCGCCAACCCGCGCGACGCCCTGGACCGGGGCATCGCCACCGTCTACCAGGACCTCGCCGTCGTCCCGCTGATGCCGGTGTGGCGGAACTTCTTCCTCGGCTCCGAGCCCACCACCGGCTTCGGCCCCTTCAAGCGCCTCGACGTCCGGAAGATGCGGGAGACGACCCGTACGGAACTGCTCCGCATGGGCATCGACCTGCGCGATGTCGACCAGCCCATCGGCACGCTCTCCGGCGGTGAGCGCCAGTGCGTGGCCATCGCCCGCGCCGTCTACTTCGGCGCCAAGGTCCTGGTGCTCGACGAGCCGACCGCCGCGCTCGGCGTCAAGCAGTCCGGCGTCGTCCTCAAGTACGTGGCGGCCGCCCGCGACGCCGGGCTCGGTGTCGTCCTCATCACGCACAACCCGCACCACGCCCATCTCGTCGGCGACCGGTTCGTCCTCCTCAAGCGCGGCGCGATGTCCGGCAGCCACACCAAGGACGACATCACGCTCGACGAACTGACCCGGCAGATGGCGGGCGGCAGCGAGCTGGAGGAGCTCAGCCACGAGCTGGAACGCACCCCGGCCCCCACCCTCCCGGGCACATCCGCGGCGACCGAAGAAGGATCCTGACCGGCGACCCGCCCCGGCGCGGCCGACCCCGGGCGACGGTCCCCGGGGTCCGGCAGTGGCAGAATCGAGCCCGGCGGGCGCCGTCCGCCGCCGGGCGCGAGAGCCGGCCGGCCCCCCAGACCCCGCAGGGACGATGAGCACGTACCGCGACTTCGCCGACCGCGGCTCCGCCCGCGCCACCGTCCTCAAGACCGTAGGCACCAAGGAACGCCGCTCGCACCTGACCGCCCCCCGCGTCCCCACCGTGGGGATCGACATCGGCGGTACGAAGGTGATGGCGGGCGTCGTCGACGCCGACGGCAACATCCTGGAGCAGCTGCGCACCGAGACGCCCGACAAGTCCAAGAGCCCCAAGGTCGTCGAGGACACCATCGTCGAGCTGGTGCTGGACCTCTCCGACCGGCACGACGTCCACGCGGTGGGCATCGGCGCGGCGGGCTGGGTGGACGCCGACCGCTCCAAGGTCCTGTTCGCCCCGCACCTCGCCTGGCGCGACGAACCCCTGCGCGACGCCATCGCCTCCCGCCTCGTCGTCCCCGTCATGGTCGACAACGACGCCAACACCGCCGCCTGGGCGGAGTGGCGCTTCGGTGCGGGCCGGGGCGAGGACCACCTCGTCATGATCACGCTCGGTACGGGGATCGGCGGCGCGATCCTGGAGGACGGCCAGGTCAAGCGCGGCAAGTACGGGGTGGCCGGTGAGTTCGGCCATATGCAGGTCGTGCCCTCGGGCCACCGCTGCCCCTGCGGCAACCGGGGGTGCTGGGAGCAGTACAGCTCCGGCAACGCCCTGGTCCGCGAGGCCCGGGAGCTGGCCGCCGCCGACTCCCCGGTCGCGCACTATCTGCTGGACCGGGTGAAGGGGAACGTCTCCGACATCACCGGGCCCCTCATCACCGAACTGGCCCGCGAGGGCGATGCCATGTGCATCGAGCTCCTCCAGGACATCGGCCAGTGGCTCGGCGTCGGCATCGCCAACCTGGCCGCCGCGCTCGACCCCTCCTGCTTCGTCATCGGCGGGGGCGTCAGCGCCGCCGACGACCTCCTGATCAACCCCGCCCGGGACGCTTTCAAACGCCACCTCACCGGCCGCGGCTACCGCCCCGAGGCCAGGATCGCCAAGGCGCAGCTCGGCCCCGAGGCCGGTATGGTCGGCGCCGCGGACCTGGCCCGGCTGGTCGCCCGCCGCTTCCGCCGGGCCAACCGGCGCCGCGTCGAGCGTTACGAGCGGTACGCCCAGATCTACGACCAGGCGGCGAGCACGATCCGCAACACCCGTTCGACCCGTACGGCCGACTGAACCGCGGCCGCCCGCCCGGCGTCCCAGCTTCCGTACCCGGAGCCGTTCCCGACTCCGTACGCTCGAAGCCTGCCCGGGCCCCGGGCCCGTATCCGACCGGCGTCCACGCCTCCGTACTCCGCTCCGCAGCACGAGGGACCACCTGATCATGATCGCAGCCGACCACTCCGTGGTGCCGCCCCAGTCCGATACGCCGGGCGACGGCGGGGGTAAGCCGCCCGAGGACCGCCGACGGGTCTTCAAGCGGCGGTTCATCACCGCCACGATCATCGTGCTGCTGATCGGCATCCCCGCCGGGTACCTGCTGATCTCTGCGGGCCAGAGCCGCCGCTCCGGCAAGGACAAGGAGGCCGAGGCGGCGGCGCTGGGGCTCCGTGAGGGCTGGCCCTCCCGTATGCAGCGCCGGATCTTCGAGATCCCGATCCCCGGCAACGCAGTCGGCGTCCAGTACTACGAGACGAACAACTGGAAGGCCAGCCGGATGTACGCGAAGTTCCGGACGACCTCCGCCGGTCTCGACCGCTTCCTGACCGGCGTCGGCACCGGCCGCGCGGCCCTGGAACCCGGCGTCGTCAACATCAACTCCCGGGACATCAACATCACCGGCTGGTACTTCGGCCCGAACGAGAACTGGGCGAGCGTCACCCACAGCAACAAGAAGCCGCGCCCCACCCAGACCATCACGGTCAACATGACCGACCCGGCCAGCCCGGTCATCTACGTCGTATCGGCAGCGACCCCCTGACCGGGGCGGGTCTCCCCGCTCCCGCCCCTGAACTGCCCTAGGGGCACTCTGGGATTTAAAAATGGAACACTGGCGTGCCAAAATGGCATGAGAATTTTCCTTATCGGGTGTGTGGCTGCTAGCTTTGGCACATGAGCAGCGCATCCATGGAGTCCGGAACGCGAAGTCGCACACGCCGCGCCATCCTCGGCGCGGCCGCCGAGGTGCTGGCCCGGGACCGGGCCGCCACGCTCGCCGACATCGCCGAGGCGGCCGAGGTGGGGCGGAGTACGCTGCACCGCTACTTCCCCGACCGGGACGTCCTGGTCAAGGCGGCCGTGGCCGACGCCTACCTGGTGATCCAGCAGTCGATCCAGGACGCGGCCGTGGACGAGGGGCCTCCCCTGGAGGCCCTGCGCCGACTGGTCGCGGCGATGGTGGACACGGGCGACCGGATGGTGTTCCTGTACGGCGACTCCAGGGTCCTTGAGGACTTCGGCGAGGGCGACGAGGAGGCGGGCGACGGGCCGGATTCCGTGTCCCGGATGATGACCGGCCTGATCGAGCGCGGTCAGGCGGACGGGGTGTTCGCCCCGGACCTGGCCGTGCAGTGGGTCCAGGACACCCTGTGGGCGCTGGTCTACGCCGGGTGCGATGCGGCCGGGCGCGGCGTCCTGCCGCGGCACGGAGTCGCCGTCGCGGTCATGCGCATGCTCGAGAACGGCATCCGAACGCAGAGCTGAGGGGACGTGGGGCGCAGTGACGATCCTGGTGACCGGTGCGACCGGGAGTGTGGGGCGGCATGTGGTCGGGGAACTGCTCAAGGCAGGTGAGGACGTACGGGCCCTGACCCGCAGGCCGGACCGTGCCGGGCTGCCCGCCGGGGCGCGGGTCCTCGCGGGCGACCTGGAGCGGCCGGGAACGGTCCGGGAGGCCCTGGCCGGGGTCGAGAAGCTGTTCCTCTTCCCGGTGCCGGAGACGGCCCAGGAGGTGGTCGACCTGGCCGTGGAGGCGGGGGTGCGCCGGATCGTCGTGCTCTCCTCCGCCGCCGTCACCGCAGGCTGGGACACCGACTTCCACCTGCCCGTCGAGCGGGCCGTGGAGGCGTCCGGCGTGGAGTGGACCCATGTCCGGCCCGGCGAGTTCGCCGTCAACTCCCTGCACATGTGGGGGCCTTCGGTCCGGGCCCGCCGTACGGTCGTCGATCCGTACCCCGACAGCGCCGGCACCCCGGTCCACGAGTGGGACATCGCCGACGTCGTGGCCGCCGCGCTCGTCGAGGACCGGCACGCGGGCGTCGCCTACACCCTCTCGGGGCCGCAGGAGGTGACCAACCGGGAGAAGGTGGCCGCGATCGCCGAGGCCATCGGTGAAGAGGTCCGCATCGAGACGGTGACCGCGGCCGAGGCCCGCGCCTTCTACCACGCACAGGGCGGCTGGGCCGCGGCCAATGCCGACTTCCTCTTCGGCTACGAGGACTACTCCGGCGCCGAGTCGGACCCTGGCGCCGAGTCGGACTCCGGTGCCGAGTCGGACCCCGGTGCCGAGTCGGACCCCGGCGGCTCCGGCGGCTCCGGTGGCTCCGGTGAGTCGGGGTACGAGGGTGGCGAGGCTCAGGAGGAGCAGGCGGAACCCGGGGCGACCCCGGGGGAGGTCACCGCCGACGCGGTGACCGGCCGGCCCGCACGCCCGTACGCCACGTGGGCGCGCGACCACGCCGCCGACTTCCGCTGACGGCTGCCTCGGCGTAGGAGTGCCGGAGGGCGCCCGATCCGCGTCCGGCCGGGGTACGGAGTCCGGA
Organism: Streptomyces sp. NPDC059452; assembly: GCF_042750035.1. NCBI lineage: Bacteria > Bacillati > Actinomycetota > Actinomycetes > Kitasatosporales > Streptomycetaceae > Streptomyces > Streptomyces sp. NPDC059452. Next base: position 24,816 of record NZ_JBHYVE010000005.1, on the reverse strand, counting down.
GCGCGGCCGTCCCGAGCGCTCGGGCCGATGACGGCCCCGCCCGCGCTCGGGACGGCCCTCCGGCGGCTCCCGGCGCGTGGGCGGCCTCCGCGGCGACCCCCTGCCCGGGGAGCGGGCGGGCCGCTCACTACCCTGGAGCGAGTGAGTGAGTTGAGCGAGACGACCCCGCAGCCCGCCCGGCCCCCGCGCACGGCCGATCCCGAGCCCCCGCAGGACGAGGTGATCCTGCCTCTGCCCCCGGCTCCCCGGCCTGTGCCCGGGCAGCCGTACGCGCAGGCCCCGGGGCCTGCGGCCGGTCACCCGCCGCAGTCGGTCACCCCGCCCCCACAGCCGGTCGCCCCGGGTCTGCAGCCGGTCGGTCCGGCTCCGCATCAAATACCCGCCGCGCCTGGGCAGCCCACGCTCGGGCCGCAGTACGCCGAGCCTGCGCCGGGACCGCATGCGCAGGCTGGGCCCGGCCCGCAGTTCCCTGACCCGCAGCCCGCATCGAGCCCGCACGCGCAGCTTGCACCCGGCCCGCAGTTCCCTGAGCCGCAGCCCACAGCGGCTCCGCACGCCCAGCCCGCGCCCGGCCCGCACTCCCCTGAGCCCCAGCCCGCACCCGGCCCCCAGTTCGCCGACGTACACGACGTACAGGCTCCGCAGGCGGCCCCCGCCCGGCCTCACGTGCCGACAGGCCCCGGCCCGCAGTACGCCCAGCCGCAGACTCCCCAGCAGCCCCAGCAGCCCCAAGGCATCGGCGGCGTGCAGCCCGGCGGTCCGGTGGTGCAGGGGTCGCAACCCGCTGCCGGGCCTGGGGTGGTGCAGGGGCCGCAGACCGGCGGGCTCCTTCAGTACCGCTTCGACGGTCCCGAGGACGCTCCCGTTCTGGTGATCGGGCCCTCCCTCGGGACGACCTGGCATATGTGGGATCGTCAGATACCCGAGCTGTCCCAGCACTGGCGGGTCTTCCGCTACGACCTGCCGGGCCACGGCGGTGCCCCCGCCCACGCGGCCCACTCCGTCGCCGAGCTGGCGGACCGGCTGCTCGTGACGCTGGACGGGCTCGGGGTGCAGCGGTTCGGCTACGCGGGCTGTTCGATCGGCGGGGCGGTCGGCGCCGACCTGGCCCTGCGCCATCCGCACCGGGTCGCCTCGCTGGCGCTCGTCGCCTCCTCGCCCCGGTTCGGCACCGCCGACGAGTTCCGGCAGCGCGGGGTGATCGTCCGCACCAACGGCCTGGAGCCGATGGCCCGTACCACGCCGGAGCGCTGGTTCACCCCCGGCTTCGCCGCCGCGCAGCCCGCCATCGTGGAGTGGGCCGTACAGATGGTCCGCACCACCGACCCCGGGTGCTACATCGCGGCCTGCGAGGCGCTGGCGGCCTTCGACATCCGCGACCACCTGGGCCGGATCGGCGTCCCGACGCTGGTCCTGGTCGGCGCGGAGGACCAGGTCACCGGTCCGGCCGAGGCGCGCACGCTGGTCGCCGGGATACCGGACGCCCGCCTCGCGCTCGTCCCCGGCGCCTCGCACCTGGCCCCGGTCGAGCAGCCCGCGGCCGTCTGCGATCTGCTGGTGACGCACTTCTCCGCCGCCTGGCAGGAGGCGCCCGCAGCCCTCCCCGTACCGCCGCTCGTCCCCGGACCGGCCACGCCCGCCACCCCGTTCTCGCCCGTCGCCGAGATCGCGGCGGCACCCGTCGCACCCGAGGCCGCCGGGACGGAGCGGGCCGACCGGTACGAGCAGGGCACGAAGGTGCGCCGCGAGGTGCTGGGGGACGCCCACGTCGACGCGGTGAACGCCTCGGCCGACGCGTTCACCGAGGACTTCCAGGAGCTGGTCACCCGGTACGCCTGGGGCGAGGTCTGGAGCCGGGACGGGCTCGACCGCCGGACCCGCAGCTGCATCACCCTCACCGCGCTCGTCGCCTCCGGCCACCTGGAGGGGCTGGCCGCGCACACCCGGGCCGCTCTGCGCAACGGTCTGACACCCGCCGAGATCAAGGAAGTTCTGCTCCAGAGCGCCGTCTACTGCGGCATCCCGGCCGCCGGGGCCGCCTTCACGATCGCGCAGTCCGTGATCCAGGAGGAAACCACCCCGCCCGCATAGCAGGATGGACCCATGAACGCATCTCCCGAGGGACTCACGCTCACCAAGAAGACCCACTCCTGCGTGCGGATCGAGAAGGAGGGGCGCGTCCTGGTCATCGACCCGGGCGGCTTCTCCGAGGACGACGCGGCTCTGGGCGCCGACGTACTCCTGGTCACGCACGAGCACCCGGACCACTTCAACGAGGCGCGGCTGCGGGCGGGTCTTGAGGCCAATCCGGCGGCGGAGGTCTGGACGCTGCGGAGCGTGGCGGACCAGCTCTCGGCCGCCTTCCCGGGGCGCGTGCACACCGTGGGCGACGGCGACGCGTTCTCGGCGGCCGGGTTCGACGTCACCGTGCACGGGGAGTTGCACGCGGTGATCCACCCGGACATCCCGAGGATCACCAACGTCGGCTTCCTGGTGGACGGTTCGGTCTTCCACCCCGGCGACGCGCTCACCGTCCCCGAGCGCCCTGTGGACACCCTGCTGCTGCCGGTGATGGCCCCCTGGAACAAGATCTCCGAGGTCATCGACTACGTACGCGAGGTGAAGCCGCGGCGCGCCATCGATGTCCACGACGCCCTGCTGACCGATCTCGCGCGGCCGATCTACGACAACCAGATCGGCGCCCTCGGCGGCGCGGACCACGGCCGGCTGGCCCCGGGAGGCGTCACGGAACTGTGAGCCCGGCGGCCGCTGTCAGTGGGAGCCGCTAGGTTTACTGCCATGCGCATCGCCACCTGGAACGTCAATTCGATCACCGCCCGGCTGCCGAGGCTGCTGGCCTGGCTGGAGAGCAGCGGCACCGATGTGCTGTGCATCCAGGAGACCAAGTGCACGGCCGAGCAGTTCCCCGCCGAAGCCCTGCGCGAGGCGGGGTACGAGTCCGCCGTCAATGCCACGGGCCGGTGGAACGGGGTCGCGCTGCTCTCCCGGGTCGGCCTCGCCGATGTCGTCACCGGGCTGCCCGGCGGCCCGGAGTACGACGGGGTGGAGGAGCCCCGCGCGATCTCCGCGACCTGCGGTCCCGTCCGCCTCTGGTCGGTCTACGTCCCCAACGGCCGGGAGGTCGAGCACCCGCACTACGCGTACAAGCTGGTCTGGCTGGAGGCCCTGCGGAAGGCCGTGGCGGCGGACGCGGCGGGGGCGTCGCCGTTCGCGGTCCTGGGCGACTTCAACGTGGCCCCGACCGACGAGGACGTCTGGGACCCGGCGCTCTTCGAGGGCGCCACGCACGTCACGCCCGCCGAGCGCGCCGCCCTCTCGGCCCTGGAGGGGGAGGGGCTGGGCGAGGTGGTGCCCCGTCCGCTCAAGTACGACCGCGCGTACACCTTCTGGGACTACCGGGAGCTGCGCTTCCCCAAGAACAAGGGCATGCGGATCGACCTGACCTTCGGCAACGCCCCGTTCACCGCCGCCGTCAAGGACAGTTACGTCGACCGCGAGGAGCGCAAGGGCAAGGGCGCCTCCGACCACGCCCCGGTGGTGGTGGACCTCGACCTCTGAGGGCGAGCCGCCGAGCCCGGGCCGCTGTCGGGCGGACAGGGGAAGTCCCGGGCCGCTGCGGGCGGCCCGGGGAAGGGCGGCGGCGGGCTCAGTGCACCGAGAACCCGCCGTCCACGAAGACCGACTGCCCGGTGACGTACGCGGAGGACCGCCCCGCGAGGAACACCGCCGCCCCCGCGAAGTCCTCCACGAGCCCGTTGCGGCCGACCAGGGTGCGGGCGGCGAGCGCGGCGACCTTCTCCGGGTCGGCGGAGAGCTGTGTGTTGAGCGGCGTCGGAACGAACCCCGGGACCAGGGTGTTCACGGTGACGCCGTACGGTGACCACGCCTCGGCCTGGGAGCGGGCCAGCGACTCCAGGCCGCCCTTGGACACCCCGTACGCACCGCTGTTCACAAAGGCCCGATGCGCCTGCTGCGAGGTGATGTGGATGATCCGCCCGTACCCCCGCTCGGCCATCCCGGGGCCGAACCGCTGCCCCAGCAGGAACGGCGCCTTGAGGTTCACCGCCATCGTGGTGTCCCAGACGTCCTCGCCGAGCTCACCGAACGGCGGACGCAGGTTGATCCCGGCGCAGTTGACGAGGATGTCCGGTTCCCCGAAGGCCTCGACGGCCCCCTCGGCCGCCGTACGCACACCCTCGGCGGTCCCCAGATCGGCGCTCACCCAGGCCGCCCGGCACCCCTCGGCCTCCAGCTCGCCGACGGTCGCCTTCAGCCCGGCCTCCCGCCGGGCCACCACGACCACACTCGCCCCGGCCCGGGCGAGGGCGTCGGTGATGCCCCGCCCGATCCCTGAGCTGCCCCCGGTCACCACGGCGACCCGGCCGGTCAGCGAGAACAGCTCCGACACATACGTCTGCGCACTCATGTTCGCATCCTAAGGGTCCGGTTGTGGACATGATCAAGGGGCGGAAGTCCCTAGCGGTGTCTGCCCGGGGTGTGGCCGTACGCCCGGCGGAAGACGTCGATGAACGCGCTGGCCGACGCCCAGCCGCAGCGGTGCGCCACGGTGGTCACCGGGGTGTCCTCCGCCAGCAGGACCAGGGCCTCGTAGAGGCGCAGTTGGGTGCGCCACTGGGGGAACGTCATGCCCAGTTCGGCGGCGAAGAGCCGGGACAGCGTGCGGGCGCTGGCACCGGCCTCCTTGCTCAGGACGTCCAGGGTGCGCTGGTCGGCGGGGTCGGTGCGCAGGATGTCGCAGATCCGGGCGAGGCGGCTGTCGGTGGGGGCCGGCAGATGGACCGGCCGCTGCGGCGAGGCCGCCAGCTGGTCCAGCAGCACGGCCCGCAGACGCCGGCGCTCCGGACTGCCGTCGTCCGGGGCGTCGGTGCAGGCCCGGATCAGCTCCCGCAGCAGGGGGCTCACGGTCAGCACGGTCGGTGTGTCCAGCCGCAGCGGGTTCTCCGTCGCGGGCAGACCGAGCAGCCGCAGTTCCAGCGCCCCGTGGGCGCGGTGGGCGTGCACGGTTCCGGCCGGGACCCAGATGGCCCGGTTGGCCGGCGCGATCCAGGTGCCGGCGTCGGTGGTGACGGCCAGGACGCCACGCGCGGCATAGACGATCTGATGGTCCTCGTGGCGGTGGGCATCGATGTCCGACCCCGCCGAGAGCCACTGGGTCCGGGTCGGCGCGACCGGCTGATGGCGGATCTCCGTCATGGGTTGTCTTTATATCGGAAGTTCGACAGCGGATGCGTGGCGACGATGGCTGCGTGGCGAAAAACAAAGCGATCACTCTGCTGTCCATCGGGCACGCCTGCGTCGACGTCTACCAGGGCGCGGTGGCCGCGCTCGTCCCGTACTTCGTCGCGGAACGCGCCTACACCTACGCCGCGGCCTCCGGAATCGTGCTGGCCGCGTCGCTGCATTCCTCCGTGGCCCAGCCCCTCTTCGGGGTGGCGACCGACCGTCGGGCCATGCCCTGGCTGCTCCCCGTGAGCACCCTCGTCGCGGGCTCGGGGATCGCCGTGAGCGGGCTCACCGGCTCGTACGCGCTGACCCTGCTCTTCGTGGGGATCGGCGGGATCGGCGTGGCCGCGTACCACCCGGAATCCGCCCGGGTCGCCCGGATCGTGAGCAGGGGCAGCCACACGGCGATGGGCTGGTTCTCGCTGGGCGGAAACCTGGGCTTCGCCTTCGCGCCCGTCCTGGTGGCCGTGGCCGTCGGCGTGGGCGGTCTGAAGCTGACCCCACTGCTCGTGCTCCCCGCCCTCGTCGGCAGCCTGCTCACCCTGCCCGTCCTGCGCGGCCTGGAGCGCGTGACGTCCGGCTCCCCGGACCCGGCCGGAGCACCCACGGCCCCCGACGACATCGCCTCGTTCGTGAAGCTGGCCCTGGCCGTGGTCTGCCGGTCGATCGTCTTCGTCGGACTGAGCGCCTTCATCTCGTTCTACGTGCGCGAGCGGACGGGCGGCGGCGTGGCGGCCGGGACCGCGGCCCTGGTCGTGCTCTACCTCGGCGGCGCGGTCGGCACCGTCCTGGGCGGCCGTCTCGCCGAGCGCCGGGACCGCGTCACCGTAGTGCGCGGGTCCTATCTGCTCTCCGTGGCCGCTGTGGCGGGACTCGTCCTGGTGCCGGGCCCGGCCCTCTATGTGTTCGTCGCCCTGACCTCGGCAGGCCTGTACATCCCGTTCTCGCTCCAGGTGACCCTGGCACAGGACTACCTGCCCAGCCGTGCCGGTACGGCCTCCGGCATCACCCTGGGCCTGACGATCAGTATCGGCGGCCTGTTCAGCCCCCTGATCGGACGCCTGGCCGACGCCACGTCCCTCCAGACCGCCCTGATGCCGCTGATCGCGATGCCCGCCCTGAGCTGGCTGCTGCTCCGCACCATCGAGGAACCGGCCCTGCCGGGCGCCCCGCTCGGAGCGGTCCGCACCAGCGCGGGCAGCACGTCGGCCGGTGGCTGAAATGTCCCTGTTGGTCGCCCAGCCCGGAGGTGAAGGCACCGCACCGGCGAACCGCCGCGCGCCCTGTGGTGCGCAGCCGGGCAGGGGTGGGACCCTAGTGGTATGAACATCCCTTTCTTGGACAACTGGCGTAAGCGTCAGGGTGGTACGCAGGCGCACGCGCTCGCGGCCGCCGTCGAGGCGGATCCCGACGGTGTGGCCGAACTGCTCGCCGAATGCGAACTGCTGCGTGTCCGGGCGGGGCAGCAAGGACTCGAACTCGACGACACCCCCGCCTCGTTGGCCGCGCTCGACCAGCTGCCGCCCCGCTGGCGCGACGATGCCGAGGAGCTGCCCTGGCTGGGCAATGACGCGGGCCTCTATCTGGGCACTGTCCTCGTGCGCACCGTTCCGGGCGCCACCTGGGACATCTGGCCGAGCGGGCAGCCCGTGGTGAGGCTGGAGTCCGGGCGGGAGATCGATGTCGTCACCGCCGGACTGGACTGGGCGATGTCGGGCAGCCCCGAACTCTCCCAGGTCTATGCGGAGTCGGCCGAGAACTGAGCCCCGGCGGCCGAGATTCGGGCCGCAATGGAGATAAACAGCCTTTTGCGCCATTTACGCGTGTCGGGTGCGAAGTCCCTTTTTGCGATGGATAGTTTGCGCTGACCTCGACACAGCGACAAGTGGGTAGGGCAGCGCATGGCCGTCGATCCGTTGATCGAACTGAGGGACGTCAACAAACACTTCGGAGAGCTGCACGTACTTCAGGACATCAATCTCACCGTCGGCCGCGGGGAGGTGGTGGTGGTCATCGGCCCCTCCGGCTCCGGGAAATCCACCCTCTGCCGGGCGGTCAACCGACTGGAGACCATCGAGTCCGGCTCCATCCTGATCGACGGCAGACCCCTCCCCGAGGAGGGCAAGGGCCTGGCCCAGCTCCGCGCCGAAGTCGGCATGGTCTTCCAGTCGTTCAACCTCTTCGCCCACAAGACCGTGCTGGCCAACGTCTCCCTGGCCCAGATCAAGGTCCGCAAGCGCAAGAAGGAGGAGGCCGACCGGCGCTCCCGGGAGCTGCTGGAGCGGGTCGGCCTCGCCTCCCAGGCCGACAAGTTCCCCGCCCAGCTCTCCGGCGGCCAGCAGCAGCGCGTGGCGATCGCCCGCGCCCTGGCCATGGACCCCAAGGCGCTCCTCTTCGACGAGCCCACCTCGGCGCTCGACCCGGAGATGATCAACGAGGTGCTGGAGGTCATGCAGCAGCTCGCCCGGGACGGGATGACGATGGTCGTGGTCACCCACGAGATGGGGTTCGCCCGGTCCGCCGCCAACCGTGTGGTCTTCATGTCCGACGGCTGCGTCATCGAGGACCGCACCCCGGAGGACTTCTTCACCGCCCCCGAGAGCGACCGCGCCAAGGACTTCCTGTCCAAGATCCTCAAGCACTGACGGGAGGCTCCCATGTTGCGTACCCCCAGCGACCGCACGCGCGACCGCGGCCGCCCGCGCCACCCCACGTACGGCCGGAGCGCGGCCCTCGTGGTCGGCCTCCTGCTCACCGTGCTCGCCGCCGCCTGCGGCAAGGACGGCAGCCCGCCGGTCAAGGGACCGGCGCCCGAGGCACTGCCCGTCTACCAGGTGGCCCAGGGCTTCGACCTGCCCGCATCGCCCACCTGGCGGAAGGCGGAGCGGCGCGGCTACCTGGTCGTCGGCGCCAAGGAGGACCAGCCCTACCTGGGCGAGAAGGACCCGGCCAGCGGCGTCTACTCCGGCTTCGACATCGAGATCGCCCGGATGCTGGCGGCCTCGCTCGGCTTCGAACCGGACACCATCCGCTTCCGGACCATCGCCTCCGCGAACCGCGAGACCGCTCTCCAGAACGGCCAGATCGACTACTACGTCGGCACCTACACCATCAACGACATGCGCAAGAAGCTCGTCGGCTTCGCCGGGCCCTACTACATGGCCGGTCAGGGACTCCTGGTGCGCACCGACGAGAACGACATCAAGGGCCCCCAGGACCTGGACGGCAGGACGGTGTGTTCGGCGGCGGGCTCCACGCCCTACCAGCGGATCGCCGAGGACTACCCCAAGGCGGTGCTCGTCGCCTACGACACGTACTCGATCTGCGTCGACAACCTGCTGACCTACCAGGTCGACGTCGTCACCACCGACGACGCGATCCTGCTGGGCTTCGCGGCCAAGGCGCCCGACGAGATGAAGGTGGTCGGCAAGCCCTTCTCCGAGGAGCCGTACGGCATCGGCGTACCGCGCAGCGACAACGCGCTGCGGGCAGCGCTCAACGACGCGCTGGAGGCCAACGAGAAGAACGGCAACTGGAGGAAGGCGTTCGAAGCGACGCTGGGGCGCTCCGGCGTGCCCGCGCCGACCCCGCCGCCCATCGACCGCTACCCGGCGAACTGAGGGGACGGCCCCACCCATGGATGTACTGACCGACAACTTCTCCCTCTACGGCAAGGGCTTCCTCGGCACCGTCGAGCTGACCGTCTACTCCTCGGCCCTCGCCCTCGTCCTCGGCTTCGTCATGGCCTCCTTCCGGGTCGCGCCCGTCGGCTCGCTGCGGGTGCTGGGCACGGTCTGGGTGACCGTGCTCCGCAACACCCCGCTGACGCTGCTGTTCTTCGCGGTCCTCCTCGGCCTGCCCCGGTTCGGCCTCGTCCTGCCCTTCCAGCTCTTCGCCGTCCTGGCGCTCGGCTGCTACACCTCCGCCTTCATCTGCGAGGTGCTGCGCTCCGGCATCAACACCGTGCCCACCGGCCAGGGCGAGGCCGCCCGCACGCTCGGGATGAGCTTCGGCCAGACCCTGGGCAACGTGGTCCTGCCGCAGGCCTTCCGCTCGGTGATCCCGCCGGTCGGCTCGACCCTGATCGCGCTGGCGAAGAACTCCGCGATCGCCGGGGCGTTCAGCGTCACCGAACTGCTCGGCACCTACCGGACGCTCAACGAGCTGGGCTACAGCATCATCTGGACGTTCATCTGGATCGCCGTCGGCTACCTGATCATCACCCTCACCATCAGTGCGCTCTTCCACGTGATGGAGAAGCGCTGGGGAGTCGCACGATGACCCACTCCGCCCCCACGCCCACCGCGCTCTACGACATCCCGGGCCCGCAGGCCCGCAGACGGCACCTCATCTACGGAATCGTCTCGACGGCCCTGATCCTCGCGCTCGTCGGCTGGATCATCTATCTGCTCTTCGACACCGAGCAGTTCACCGCCGAGAAGTGGCGGCCCTTCGCCTACAAGGGCATCCAGGAACTGCTGCTGCGCGGACTCGGCAACACGCTCAAGGCGTTCGCGTACGCCGCCGTCCTCTCCCTCGTCCTGGGCGCGGTCCTCGCGGTCGGCCGGCTCTCGGTGCACCGCCCGGTGCGCTGGATCTCCACCCTGCTGGTCGAGTTCTTCCGGGCCATGCCGGTGCTGGTGATGATCTTCTTCATCTTCGTGGCGCTGAAGGTCCAGGCGCTGCCCGCCCTGGTCGCCGGGCTGACCCTCTACAACGGCTCGGTCCTCGCCGAGGTCTTCCGGACCGGGATCAACTCCGTCGACCGGGGCCAGCGGGAGGCCGCGTACGCCCTGGGCATGCGCAAGACGCAGGTCACGACGTTCGTCCTGGCTCCCCAGGCGGTACGCGCGATGCTGCCGACCATCATCAGCCAGCTGGTGGTCGCGCTCAAGGACACCTCACTGGGTTACCTGATCACCTACGAGGAATTCCTCCACGCGGGAAAGCTGATCGCGTCGAACCTGGACTACGATCTTCCCTTCATCCCTGTCGTGATGGTGATCTCTCCGATCTACATCGGCCTGTGCATGCTGCTCTCGTGGTTCGCCACCTGGGTGGCGCGACGGCAGCGGCGCAATCCGAAGACGGAGGCGGTGGGGGTGGCCCCGGCCGAGCCGGGGAAGCTGCTGCCGGGAGGGCAGTAGCCGGGCAGTGCCCGTCCGGCAGCAGTCGGTGATCACTTCTCGCGCAGCGGGACCGAGAGATGACTCGGGTCCGAGGCGGGCGAGGAGAAGGTCAGCTGCGCGCCGGCCGGGTTGTGCTCGATGTACAGCGGATCGACGGTGTCGATCACCAGGGCGAGCCGGTGACCGGCCGGGACGTCGTAGGCCGTGGAGAACAGCTCCAGGTCGACGGGGAACGGCCGGCCCGGCGTCTGCCCGTGGAACGTGTACGGGGCGTTGCTGACGAGCTTCCCGATGCCGAGCGGCCCCACGTCGTAGAGGTAGGCGACGAAGGTGCCGCTCGCCTTCGTGCTGGTGACCGTGGTGTGCAGCTCGGCCGTACCCCGGACGCGCTGCACCGAGCCGTACCTCTCCGACTGCCACACGCTCGCGAAGGTACGCGGCAGCAGGGGTACGGAGACGGTCGGCGGCAGCTTCAGGAACTGGTCCAGCGCGTTGGAGAGCAGCGTGATCCCGCCGTTGGCGCCCGAGTCGACGTTCGCCCACACCTTCTTCGTACCGTCGAGCGCGATGCGGTTCTTGGCCGCGCCCACCGACTTCCAGTCCGGGTACCCCTCGTACCCCTTGTCCGTACGGGACCTGAGCTGGACGGGCAGCTCGGTGTCGATGCCGTTGTGCTCGCCCTTGAGGTAGCGGTCGAACCAGCGCCGGGTGCTCATCCAGGTGTCGTTGGGCAGCCCGAGCAGTCCGGTGGCCTCGGCGGTGGCGTGGTCGCCGGGGCGGAACTCCAGCCGCTTGGGGCCGGTCAGCTTCTCGTAGAACGAGGCGTACTGGTTGGGCGGGAAGATCGTGTCGCCCCAGGCGTTGCCCATGAGGACGGCCGCGCCGTTGGCGTTGATCCGGTCCAGGTAGGTCGCGGGGGAGCGCTTGGCGCCCCAGGCGATCATCTCCGGTTCCTTGTCCAGCTTCGAGCCGAGGAAGTCCTTGAGCGTCCGGGAGAGTTCGTCGCTGGGGCGGCCGGTGACCAGCCCGGCGCCGCCGAGCAGGGCCGCGGCCTGGAGGTGCTGGGTCCGCCCGCTGTAGATCGACTCGATCAGATCGGCCCAGCCGCTGAGCGCGGCCACCGCCTTGATCCGGGGGTCGTGCCCGGCGGCCAGCAGGCTGATGCCCGCCCCGTACGACACTCCGCCCATGCCGATCCGCTCCGGGTCGGCCGAGGTGTTCGCCAGCGCCCAGTCGATGACGGCGGAGGCGTCCGCGATGTCCGGCGGACCGGCCACCTCGATCTTCCCGCCGGAGAGCCAGAAGCCGCGCGAGGTGTAACTCACCACCACGTAACCGGAGTCGGCGAGCTTCTGGGCCTGTGCCAGGTACTCGATCTGCGGCATGGCCCAGCTGGTGGGGAAGACGATCAGCGGGTGTTTCGTCCCGGCCGAAGGCCCGGCGGGGGTTCCGGCCGGTCTGAACACATTGCCCTTGAGCGTGATGCCGCCGGAGCCGGGGATGTCGTGGAACGTCAGGCCCGGCGCGGAGGCGCTCGCCGAGGTGGGTGCGGGCGCGGCTCCGGCCGCCGGAGCCGCGCCGAGGGCGGCTCCGGTCAGCAGGACGGCGGCGGTGGTGATCGAAGCGGTGGTGCGCAGAGCGGGTTGGGGACGTACCACGGGTCACTCCTCACGCGTGTCAGTGCAAAGTGACCCGACGGTAACCCCGGTTGTTTACCGCTGGTAACTACCGGGTGTGTTGCGTGAAGGTAACGATTGTTGGACGCCGTGTCAGCAGTGGCTCACTTCCGTGCGCTCTTCGCCTGCCAGTCGGCCCAGGACACGTTCCATGCGCCGTACCCGTTGCCCTCGGCCACCGTGCCCTTGGCGTCGGCGCCGGTGATCTCGAACGGGTCGCCCACCCGCACCTGCCCGTACAGCGCGGCGGCGTTGGCGTCGCTCATCCCGAGGCAGCCCGAACTCCGGTTGGCGTTGCCGAAGTAGCCCGCGTTCCAGGGGGCGGCGTGGGCGTACATCCCCGACCAGGTCAGCCGCATCGAGTAGTCGACCATCTTGTCGTAGGCGTCACCGAGGCCCACCGTCTCGGAGCGCATGTTGATCGTGCCCTCCTTCGACATCAGGACGGCCGTGCCCCGCCAGGACGCCTTCTTGCCGCCCGGTGTGCCGGCCGACATCGGGATGTCCATGACCTGCTTGCCGTCGCGGTGCAGGGAGAGGCGGTGCCCGTCCAGGTCGACCTTGACCACCTGGGCCGCGCCGATGGTGAACGTGGTCGCGTAGTCACGGACGAACCAGCCGCCGTCCGCGCCCGTGTCGATGCCGTTCAGATCGGCCTTGAGCGTGACCTTCGTGCCGGGCTTCCAGTACTCCTTGGGCCGCCAGTCGACGCGGTCCTTGCCCGAGTGGTCCTGGAGCCAGCCCCAGGAGCCCTCGGTGTCGTTCGAGGTGGAAAGCTTCAGGCCCTTCTCCACCGCCGCCTTGTTCTTCACCGGGTGGTCGAAGACGATGGACAGCGGCTGGGCGATGCCGACCGTGGTGTCCTTGCCCGGCGCGAGCGTCAGCTTGTTGACCTTCTCCGCCCCGGCGGTCGTGAACGCGGCCTTGTCGCTGCCGCCGTCGGTGTCCTTCGCCTCGACGGTGTACGCGGTCCCCGGCGCGGCGACCCGCTCGGATATCCAGGTACGGCCGTCGGCGGATATCTTCCCGGCCAGCGCGCCGCCCTCGCCCGCCGTCACCGCCACCGACTTCAGCTTCCCCTCCGCCAGCGTGACCTTCACCGGCTTGCCCGGGGCCGCCGCCTTCCCCTTGAGGTTCACCGAGATGCTGGTCTCCGGCGCCACCTCCGGGTCGGCTCCTTCAGAGGCGGACCCTCCGGCATAGCAGCCGGTGAGCGTGGCACCGAGCAGTGCCGCCGGGACGGCCAGGGCGAGCCTGCCCCTCCGGCCGGCCGGGGCGGTACGACGGGTGCGCGGGCGTGCGGAACTCAACGGAAAAACCTCCAGGGCGGCGGGACTCGACAGGTGAGAGGCGATTTCTCCCATGTCGGGTTCCGTCCCGCACCTGTGAGTTCCGCACTCCGGAAGGCGCGGAGTACTCTCCACCGTCGGCCAGAACGTCGGAGTGTGGGAGAGACCAGTGGGCAACATCGTCGGAAGCGTGCCGAACCGTATACCCGGGACCCGCCGATGACGGCCGCCGACCCGGTCACGGAGGCGGCCGGAAAGCCCGCCGAGCCCCCGGCCCGGTCCGCTTCGGTCCTGCGGAGCGGGGCCGTGATGGCGGCGGGCTCCATCGTCTCCCGCGCCACCGGCTTCGTCCGCTCGGCGGTCGTCGTCGCCGCGCTCGGCACCGGTATGACCGCCGACGGCTACACGGTCGCCAACACCGTCCCCAACATCCTCTACATCCTGCTCATCGGTGGCGCGCTCAACGCCGTATTCGTCCCCGAGCTGGTCCGGGCCGCCAAGGAGCACGCCGACGGGGGCGCGGCCTACACCGACCGGCTGCTCACCCTCTGCACCGTCGGCCTCCTCGCCCTCACCGCACTCGCCGTGGCGGCGGCGCCCCTCATCGTCGGCCTCTACACCGACTACGACGGCCGACAGGCCGAACTGACGATCGCGCTGGCCCGCTACTGCCTGCCGCAGATCCTCTTCTACGGGCTCTTCACCCTGCTCGGCCAGGTCCTCAACGCCCGGGGCCGGTTCGGCGCGATGATGTGGACCCCGGTCCTCAACAACATCGTGATCATCGGGGTGTTCGGCCTCTACATCGCCGTCGCCGCCACCTCCGACGGCACCCTCTCCGACGCGCACGCCCACCTCCTCGGCTGGGGCACCACCGCCGGGATCGCCGTGCAGACCCTCGCCCTGATCCCCACCCTGCGCGCCGCGAAGTTCCGCTGGCGGCCCCGGTTCGACTGGCGCGGCAGCGGGCTGACCCGGCCGATGCGCTCGGCCGGCTGGCTCGTCCTGCTGGTCCTCACCAACCAGCTCGCCTACTGGGTCGTCACCCGGCTCTCCACCACCACCGGGCAGCTCGCGCACGAGCAGGGCGTGGCGGGCGGCGCGGGCTACACCGCGTACAGCTACGCCTATCAGCTCTGGGTCGTCCCGCAGGGCATCATCACCGTCTCGCTGATCACCGCGCTGATGCCCCGGATGAGCCGGGCGGCCGCCGACGGGGACCTGGCCGGGGTGCGGCGCGATGTCGCGTACGCCCTGCGGACCAGCGCCGCCGTCATCGTGCCCGCCGCCACCGCGTTCCTGGTCCTCGCGCCCTGGGTGATCGGCTCGGTCTTCGGGTACGGGCGTACCACCGGCGCCGACATCATGGTGATGGCCGGCATCATGGCGGCCTTCGCCCCGGGGCTGATCGCCTTCTCCGGGCAGTACGTCCTCTCCCGCGGCTTCTACGCGATGAGCGACACCCGCACCCCGTTCCTGCTCAACCTGGTCATCGCCGCCGTCAACGCGGGGCTGTCCGCCGCCGCGTTCTGGCTGCTGCCCGCCCGCTGGGCGGTGACCGGGATGGCCGGGGCGAGCACGGTGGCCTTCTGCGTCGGCTTCGCCGTCACCGGGTACGTCTTCTCCCGGCGGGTCTCGGCCACCGGCACCGCCACCGGCTCCCTGCTCCGCTCGCCCACCCTCGGCGCGCACGTCCGGCTGATCGCCGCCTGCGTGCCCGCCGGGGCGCTCGCCTACGGGGCGGCCCGCGCGGCCGAGGGGGCGGGCGATGTGGCGGCCGCCGGGGCGGGCACCCTCGCGCTGCTGCTCGTGGTGGTCGTGCTGGCCCGGCCGCTCGGGCTCACGGAGATCAGCGCGATGGTGACGGCGGGCCGCTCACGGCTGCGGCGCTGAACGGGGGGTCCGCTCAGCCGCCCGCGCCCGCGCCGTCGGGGGCGGGGACGGGGACGGGGTCCGGGTCCGCCGGTACGGGGGCCTGGGCCACCCGGGTCACATCGCCGACCAGCTCGACCACATCGGGGCCGTACGCCTCGGAGTTGACCACCTTCAGCAGCAGGCAGAACGACTTGTTCCCGTGCTTGCGCAGCAGCTTCTCGTGGTGGCGGACCACATAACGGGCCGCCGCCTGGTTGGTGATGGCCCGCTGACCGCAGAACAGGAAGACGGGGCGCGCCTCCTGATTGCCCGTCAGCCGAGCGAGCAGGACGTACTCCGCTGTGCCCCGCTCCATCCGGTAGTGCTCCGGCCCGATCCGGTAGGCGACCCGGTCCGGGCCGGACTCCCCGACCGTGACCCGTACGCCGGGGAGCAGGGTCCGCAGATGGGCCGCCATCCGCTGGTTGGTCGTGGGGCCGCCGACGCAGAACTCCGTACGGTCCCCGAACCCCTGCTGTGCCACGTCGTGCGTCACGATCTGCGCCTTCGCCCCGCAGTCCTTGATCAGGGCGGAGAGCTCCAGCAGCGCGAAGACGTCATGGCGGTGGACGGACCCCTCGGCGCCCGCGTACCGGTTGACGACGAGCAGGCACTCGGAGTGGGTCGGCAGCCCGAAGAACGCCTGCTTGCGGCGGAGCCGGCGCCGCAGGAGGTAGGTCCGGGCCAGCCAGCCCAGTGAGGCGCTGATCCCGGCGGCTATCACACCCAGCACGATGTTGCGCACGTCGTCCGTCATGGCCGGGCATGTTATCGGTCATTCGGGTATCCGTACGAGGCGGTCCTGACGATCCGGGTGGTCCGGGGCTAACCTGCGCGGAGATCCGTTGACTGGAGGTTCGTATGCGCCGTTCCGTCGGCCGGAACATGTCGATATTCGCCGCCCTGGCCGTGGTCGCCTCGCTCGGGGCCGCCGCCCCCGCGGGTTCCGCGGAGACCGCCCACCGGCACCCCGTCCCGCCCAAATCCCCGGTGGCGGTGGGCCACGGGGGAGCGGTGGCGAGTGTCGACCGGGACGCGTCGGCGGTCGGGATCGAGGTGCTGCGCCAAGGCGGCAACGCGGTGGACGCGGCCGTGGCGACCGCCGCCGCGCTCGGCGTGACCGAGCCGTACTCGGCGGGCATCGGGGGCGGCGGCTACTTCGTCCACTACGACGCCCGCAAGCGCACGGTCCGGACCATCGACGGCCGCGAGACCGCACCGCGCAGCGCGGACGCCTCCCTCTTCCTGGAGAACGGGCAGCCCATACCCTTCGAGGAAGGGGTCACCAGCGGCCTCGGCGTCGGCACCCCCGGCACCCCGGCCACCTGGGAGCGGGCACTCGACGCCTGGGGCTCCAAGTCCCTTCGTACGCTGCTGAAACCGGCCGAACGCCTGGCCCGGGACGGCTTCGTGGTGGACGACACCTTCCGTGCGCAGACCGCCGCCAACCAGGCCCGGTTCGCCGACTTCCCGGCCTCCGCGAAGCTGTTCCTGCCGGGCGGTCAACTCCCCGTCGTCGGCTCGGTGTTCAAGAACCCCGACCTGGCCCGGACGTACGAGAAGATCGGCCGCAAAGGCGTCGGGGAGCTGTACCGGGGCGAGTTGGCCGACGACATCGTCCGTACGGTCCGCACACCGCCCGTCGACCCGCGGTCCACCCGTGTCGTGCGCCCCGGCGATCTGACGCGCAAGGACCTGTCCTCGTACCGCACGCTCCAGCAGAAGCCCACGAAATCCGGTTACCGGGGCCTGGACGTGTACGGCATGGCCCCCTCCTCCTCCGGCGGTACGACGGTGGGCCAGGCGCTCAACATGCTGGAGCCCACCGACCTCTCGCGGGCGAGCCGGGCCCGCTACCTCCACCGGCTCATCGAGGCGAGCCGGATCGCCTTTGCCGACCGGGGGCGCTGGGTGGGCGACCCGGCCTTCGAGAACGTCCCCACCAAGGAGCTGCTGAGCAAACGTCACGCGGCCGCGCGCGCGTGCCTGATCAGGGACGACGCGGTGCTGACCAGCCCGGTGGCGCCCGGTGACCCACGGAACCCGGCCCGCTGCGGGAGCGGTGGTACGGCGGCGCCGACGACGTACGAGGGGGAGAGCACCACGCACCTGACGACGGCCGACAAGTGGGGCAACGTCGTCTCCTACACCCTGACCATCGAGCAGACCGGGGGCAGCGGCATCACGGTCCCCGGCCGCGGCTTCCTCCTCAACAACGAGCTGACCGACTTCTCCTTCGCCCCGGCCAATCCGGCGGTGCACGACCCGAACCTGCCGGGGCCGGGCAAGCGGCCCAGGTCGTCGATGTCGCCGACGATCGTGCTCCAGCACGGCAAGCCGGTCCTCGCCCTCGGCTCGCCCGGCGGCGCCACGATCATCACCACCGTGCTCCAGTCCCTGACCGGCCACCTCGACCGCGGCCTGCGCCTCGACGAGGCGTTCGCCGCGCCGCGCGCCAGCCAGCGCAACGCGGCGGCCACCGACATCGAGCCGGACCTGTGGAACAGCCCGGTCCGCGCCCGGCTCGAAGCACTCGGCCACGTTTTCCGGCAGAACCCGGAGATCGGCGCCGCCACCGGCGTACAGCGGCTGCCGGACGGCCGCTGGCTCGCGGCGGCGGAAAAGGTGCGGCGGGGCGGTGGCTCGGCCATGGTGGTGCGGCCGGGGGGCAGGAGCTGAACCCGGCCGGATGAAACAAGGGGGCAGGGGGCCAGCAAGGGAGGCAGGGATCTAAGGGGGTCTAGGGGGGCTAAGGGAGGGGGCTGAGGGAGGGGGCTGAGGGAGGGGGTTGAGGGAGGGGACTGAGGAGGGGCCCGGACGGGTTCCTCCGGTCTACTGGAAGGGCCGTCCCGCACGATGCGCACCCGAACGCTCGCTCTGACCGCCGCCACTTCGGCCACCTGCGCCGCCGCCCTCCTGGGGCCAGCGGCGCTGCCCGCGACCGCCACCGTTCCCGTACCGGACACCTGGCCGGAGTCCCGGGTGAGCCATCCGCTGGTCCACCGGGCGACCGGCCCGGTGGACCGTCCGGGGGCCGACTCGGGGGCAGATCCCGAGGCCGCCCCGTCGGCAGATCCGGCGGCTGACCCGGAGGCCGACCCGACGGAGGCTTCGGTGGCCGACGCGGGGGAAGCTCCGGCGGCCGGACCGGCAGACGGCCTGGTGGCCGATGCGGCACCTGACACCACGCCTGACGCGGGGCCTGGCACGACGCCCGACGTGGTGGACGGTCCGGTGAGCGCGGCGGAACTGCTCGCCGAGGTCCGCTCGTGCCGACGGATCTCCCAGGGCAAGTACCGTACGGACGCCAACAGTTCGAAGGCGACCGTCCCCGTCTGCGCCACCTCGGACGCCGTGTTCTGGAAGGCGGACATGGACATCGACTGCGACGGCCGCAGGACGAAGGCCTGCAACGAGAAGACCGACCCCTACTTCCAGCCGCAGACCGCCTTCCAGACCTCCCGGGGCAAGCCGCTGGACTCGGCCGCGCTGCCGTATGTGGTCGTCCCGGCGCCTGGCCGGATCTGGGACTACCGGAAATCCGGGCTGACCGGCGGCAGCGTCGTCGCCGTGGTGTACGAGAACCAGGTGCGGTACGCCGTCATCGGCGACACCGGGCCCGCCGGCATCATCGGGGAGGGGTCGTACGCGCTGGCGGAGGAGCTGGGCATCGACCCCCACCCGACGACCGGCGGGGCCCCGTCCGGCGTCACGTACATCGCCTTCAAGGACTCCCGTATCTCCCCGCTGGAGAGCCGCGCGAAGGCGGAGAGCCGGGGGGAGGAGCTGGCGAGGGCCTTCGTCGGGCGCTGAGAGGGCTTGCCGGAGGGCCCGGCAGGGGACTGCGACTGCCCGGCAGGGGACTGTCAGAGCGCGGTGAGGATGCGCGGTCCGTCCTCCGTGATCGCCACCGTGTGCTCGGCGTGCGCGGCCCGGCTGCCGTCGGTCGTCCGCAGCGTCCAGCCGTCGCGGTCGTGGCGGAAGTCGTCGAGGCCGCCGCCGAGCAGCATGGGCTCGATCGCGAGGACCATCCCGTGGCGCAGCGGCATGCCGCGCCCGGGGCGCCCCTCGTTCGGCACGGACGGGTCCTCGTGCATCGCCCGGCCGATGCCGTGCCCGCCGTACCCGTCGAGGATGCCGTACCCCGCCTCGCGGCAGACCGTGCCGATCGCGTGGGCGATGTCGCCGATCCGGTTGCCCACGACCGCCGCGCCGATGCCCGCCTCCAGCGCCGCCTCGGCCGTGGAGATCAGCCGGGTGTCGGCGGGGCGGGCCCTGCCGACGCTGAAGCTGACCGCCGCGTCACCCGCCCAGCCGCCGAGGAGGGCGCCCGCGTCCACGCTGACCAGGTCCCCGTCGCGCAGCGGTTCGGCGGAGGGGATGCCGTGGACGACCGCGTCGTTGACGGAGACGCAGATGACGGCCGGGAACGGGGTGGGCGCGAAGTGCGGCTTGTAGTTCAGGAAGGGCGAGGAGGCCCCGGCCTCGCGCAGCACCTCGCGGGCCGCCTCGTCCAGCTCGCGGGGCGTCACCCCGACCGCCGCCACCTCCCGGGCACGGGTCAGGATCTGCGCGACCACCCGTCCGGCCTCGCGCATCGCTTCGATGGATGTGTCTGTCTTGAGTTGCACCATACCCATTACTATACCGGTCGGACCGGTATAGTAATGACGGTATAAGAATGGTGGGCCGTAGTAGAGTGGGCCCATGGTCCGTACCCCCTTGACCCCCGAAGAGCGCCTCCGCGGCGAACGGCTCGGCGGGCTGCTCCGTGAGGCGCGCGGGGAGCGCAGCATGGTCGCCGTCGCGGCGAGTGCCGGAATCTCCGCCGAGACCCTCCGCAAGATCGAGACCGGCCGCGCCCCCACGCCCGCCTTCTTCACGGTCGCCGCCCTCGCCGGTGCCCTGGGCCTCTCCATGGACGAGCTGCTCGGCCGCTGCGCCCCCGAACCCGCCGCCGTACCTCTGATCGCGTAACGACCGCGCGATGCGTAGGGTCGCGTCCGTGACTCTCCAGGACTTCGCCCGCAGTGAATACGTCAGCCTGACCACGTACCGGAAGGATGGCACGCCCGTCGCCACGCCCGTATGGGCCGCGGCCGAGGGGGAGGTGCTGTACGTGTGGACCCGCTCCGACTCGTGGAAGGTCAAGCGGCTGCGGAACGACACCAGGGTCGCCGTGACGGTCTGCGATGTACGCGGCCGGATCGCCGAAGGCGCCCCGAGCGCCGAGGGCACCGGGCGGCTCCTCGACGCGGACGGGACCCGTAAGGTGCGCAAGCTGCTGGCCCGCAAGTACACCTGGAAGTTCTGGCTCGTCGACTGGCCCGCCACCGTCGCCCGCCTCGGCAAGCGCCCGCACACCGGGATCGCCGTCACCTTCTGAGTCCGGCCGCCGTCGTGGGGCGGGGGCGTGGGCGGGGGCGCGCGGCGCGGGTGCCGTGCGCCCGGCGCAGCACGGACGAAAGCTGTGCGTAGCCGCCCCGTAACACGCCTGCGGTCGAATGCCTGCGGACTGGAACGTTCCAGTCACCAGTCGGCGAGGGCGACGATGACGGTGCATCAGCATGCTTTGGACGTAGGCGCGTTCGCGCGGTACCTGCGAGAACTGACAGCACGGCTGGACCCCGGACGCGGGTGGTACGGGGTCTTCGTCCGGCGCGATCCGGCGGGGATGCGGTCCTGCCTCGACGGGGCGGAGATCCCGCCCTGGGACGTGGTGGAGTCACTGCTCGCCGACCTGGCCGCGCTCCACGGCACGCGGTTCGCCGAGCAGGTGTCGGTACGGGCCGCCGCGCTGTACTCCGCTGCTGCCGCCGCCCACGACCGGCGGCCCGGCGGACGACAGGAGCTGGTGCACCGGCTGGAGTTGATGATCCGCGAGCAGGGCCGGGCGGCCGAGCGGCTGCGCACGGCCGGGGTGGCGGGCGCGGACCCGGCCGGCCCGGAGGCGACGGCCTGGGCCCAGGACGACCACCGACGCGCCTCGGCCCGCTGTACGGAGCTGCGCAAGCGGCTGGCGGCGGTGACGGTGCCGGTGCCGCAGGGGTGGTTCCGGGAGGGTGGTGGGGTGATGGGGGAGTCGGCCTTAGGGGAGGCGGCGTCGGAGGCCCTGCGGGTCCCGCAACCCTCACAGCCCTCAAGGGTCCCCGCGGCCCGTAAGCCCGTCGAAGCCCCAGCCCCAGCCCCAGCTCCGGCCTCCACCCCCGCACCCCGCCGGAAGAAGCCGCGCGGCGCCCGGTTCGCCGGTCTTGAGGTGGACGACGAGGAGGAGACCGGGTATGCCCCCTCTCCGGTGCCCGTTCTGCCCGCGCCCCCGCCCGAGGGCGGCTCCGCCCTGCGCGGGGCCCGGTTCGGCGGGCCCGCCGAACCGGACGAGGCCCCCGCACCTGCCGCCCTGCCGGACCCGGAGGCGGGCCCGGCCGTCGCCGCCGCTGTCGAGCGGCTGGTCCGGCTGCGGGCGGAGGGGCGGAGCGGCGAGGCCCACGTCGTGCTCTGCGAGGTGGCGGCCTGGCCCGCGCCCCGGCTGCCGGTGCTCGCGGTCGCCCTGTACCGGGCCGGTCTTGCCGCCGACTGGACGACCCTGCTCTGGGAGGCGTCCTCGCTGCCGCCCGCCGGGTTCGCCGCCGCCGCGGGCGCGCTGGCGGCGGCGGGCCGGGACGAGGACTGCGGGCTGCTGCTGCGACAGGGGGTGGCCCGGCCCACCGCGGAGGTCGCCGATGCGGCCCTCGCTCTGGCAGGCGCGGGCCGGGCGGGGGAGGCGCGGGAGCTGCTGGGTGCCTTCGTCCGCGTACGTACGCCGCAGGAGGCGGCCCGGATCGCGGACAGCGGCGGCGACCGCATCCTGCCGCAACTCCTGGCAGCGGCCCGGGAGGTGTCGGTGGAGCGGGAATGGGACCTGGTCCACGCGCTACGGGTGGCGGGCGTCCCGGGCGTGTGAGCGCGGGCGCCCGGGGCCGTCCTCAGGACCGGCCCCGGCACCGGCGCCCAGGCCCGACCGACCCCAGGCCCGGCCCCTCCGCCTCCCCGCCCCGCCGCCTCCCGGCCCGACAGCCCTACGGCGAAAGAACGCGCGCCACAGCGCACGGTGACCGGGCCATGGCACCTACCGTGTCCGTTGTGGACCGCTCGGGTGCGAAACATGATCGACTCGGCCGGTTCACGGCGATGGTCTTGCCCCGCCGCACCACGGGGCTTACGTTCTCCATCCATGCACGGATCTACCTGCGTAGAAAAGCGTGCAGAGGCTCTCTGACGCCGCGTCGAAGGAGCAGCTCATGTCCCACGTCGTACGCGCCGCACTCGTCCAGGCGACCTGGACCGGCGACACCGAATCCATGATCGCCAAGCATGAGGACCACGCCCGCGAGGCCGCCCGGCAAGGGGCGAAGATCATCGGGTTCCAGGAGGTGTTCAACGCCCCCTACTTCTGTCAGGTCCAGGAGCCCGAGCACTACCGCTGGGCCGAACCGGTCCCGGACGGCCCGACCGTCCGCCGGATGCGGGACCTCGCCCGCGAGACCGGCATGGTGATCGTCGTCCCGGTCTTCGAGGTCGAGCAGTCCGGCTTCTACTACAACACCGCCGCCGTGATCGACGCCGACGGCTCGTACCTCGGCAAGTACCGCAAGCACCACATCCCCCAGGTCAAGGGGTTCTGGGAGAAGTACTACTTCAAGCCCGGCAACGCGGGCTGGCCGGTCTTCGACACCGCCGTCGGCAAGGTCGGCGTCTACATCTGCTACGACCGGCACTTCCCCGAGGGATGGCGCCAACTCGGACTCAACGGAGCTCAGTTGGTCTACAACCCGTCCGCCACCTCGCGCGGCCTCTCCGCCCACCTCTGGCAGCTGGAACAGCCCGCCTCCGCCGTGGCCAACGAGTACTTCGTCGCTGCGATCAACCGGGTCGGCCAGGAGGAGTACGGCGACAACGACTTCTACGGCACCAGCTACTTCGTGGACCCGCGCGGCCAGTTCGTCGGCGAGGTCGCCAGCGACAAGGAGGAGGAACTCCTCGTCCGGGACCTCGACTTCGGCCTGATCGAGGAGGTCCGCCGGCAGTGGGCCTTCTACCGGGACCGACGGCCCGACGCCTACGACGGGCTGGTGGAGCCGTGAGCGGACTGTACGAGCGCCACCTCGCCGTCAGCCCCGACTGGCTGGCCCTCTACTACCGCCATCCCATCGAACTCACCCACGGCGAGGGCCGGTACGTCTGGGACGCGGACGGAAACCGCTACCTCGACTTCTTCGGCGGCATCCTCACCACCATGACCGCCCACGCCCTGCCCGAGGTCACCAAGGCCATCTCCGAACAGGCCGGGCGAATCATCCACTCCTCCACGCTCTACCTCAACCGCCCGATGGTGGAGCTGGCAGAGCGGATCGCCACCCTCTCCGGCATCCCCGACGCCCGGGTCTTCTTCACCACATCGGGCACCGAGGCGAACGACACCGCGCTGCTGCTCGCCACCGCGTACCGCAGGTCCAACCAGATCCTCGCGATGCGCAACAGCTACCACGGCCGTTCCTTCTCAGCCGTCTCCATCACCGGCAACCAGGCCTGGTCGCCCACGAGTCTGTCCCCGCTCCAGACGCTGTACGTCCACGGGGGCGTCCGTACCCGGGGGCCGTACGCCGAGTTGAGCGACGACCGGTTCATCCGGGCGTGCGTCGCCGATCTGGAGGACCTCCTCGGGCACACCCGGGAGGTCGCCGCGCTCATCGCGGAACCCATCCAGGGCGTCGGCGGCTTCACCTCACCGCCCGACGGGCTGTTCGCCGCGTTCCGCGAAGTCCTGGACCGCCACGGCATCCTGTGGATCTCCGACGAGGTGCAGACCGGCTGGGGCCGGACCGGCGAACACTTCTGGGGCTGGCAGGCGCACGCCGGGAACGGCCCGCCGGACATCCTCACCTTCGCCAAGGGCATCGGCAACGGCATGTCGATCGGCGGGGTGGTCGCCCGCGCGGAGGTGATGAACTGCCTGGACGCCAACTCCATCTCCACGTTCGGCGGTTCACCCGTCACCATGGCGGCCGGTCTCGCCAACCTCTCGTACGCCCTGGAACACGACCTCCAGGGCAACGCGCGGCGTGTCGGCGGCCTCCTCATCGAGCGGCTGCGGGGCATCGCCGCCGCATCCGACGCCGTACGCGAAGTACGCGGCCGGGGCCTGATGATCGGCATCGAACTGGTGAAGCCCGGCACGGACGAGGCGGACCCGGAGGCGGCCGCCGCCGTCCTGGAAGCGGCGCGCGCGGGCGGGCTGCTCATCGGCAAGGGCGGCGGCCACAACACCAGCGTGCTGCGGATCGCCCCGCCGCTGACCCTGACCGTCGCCGAGGCCGAGGAGGGCGCGGCGCTCCTCGCGGACGCCCTGCGCGCCGCCGACTGAACCGACGTACGGGCGCCGCTCGAACGACGTATGACGTACGGCGTATGACGTACGACCGCCGACCGCCGACCGCCGACCGCCGACCGCCGACCGCCGACCGCCGACCGCCGACCGCCGACAGACGACCTCCCACCGCCGACCTC